>NZ_JAUIZP010000038.1:0-128515 GCF_041414735.1 Rhodococcus sp. GXMU-t2271 | reverse complement strand
GGGCCGGGGCAGTCGCCCCGGCCCTTCCGTCGTTGTGCCGTCGCTCTAGCTCGCCGCGAACCCGACCTTGCGGATGTCGGCGGGGCCGATCTCGACGTAGGTGACCCGCGATGCCTGCACGATGAGCTTGCGGCCCTTCTCGTCGACGAGCGTCAGGACGCCGTCCTTGTCGCCGGCCAGGGCTTGCGTCACGAGCGACTCGACCTCGTCGGGCGTCTGCTCGCTGACCACGGTGAGCTCGCGGGGACTGTCCGCAACACCGATCTTGACCTCCACGGTCGACCTCCGAACTCTCAGGGCTCTACAGCTGTCCCCGCCCAGATTAGTGCAGTCCCAGCACTGCCATCCGGTCGGCGTGCGCGAGCTGCATCCGGTCGAACAACGCCGCGATGTCGGCGAGATCACCGGTAGCGGCAATCACCAGATCGGTGAGGTCCTCCCGCTGCGCCATCACGTACTGGGCCTGGGTGATGGCCTCACCCAGCAGCCGCCGCCCCCACAGCATCAGCCGGTCCTTGTCGGCGGCGCTGTGCCGTACCGCCTCGCGGACCTCGTGCACCACGAACTCCGAATGTCCGGTCTCGGCGAGCACCTCCCGTACGACTTCGGCGACTTCGGGCGCGAGGGTGCCGGCGATCTCCCGGTAGAAGTCGGCGGCGATGCCGTCGCCGACATACGCCTTGACCAGCGACTCGTGCCAGTTCGACGGGTTCGTGGACGCGTGGTAGGCGTCGAGGGCACGCCGGTAGGGCTCCATCGCCGCGTAGATTTCGACACCGCGCGCGGTCAGCGCGGCGTGCAGCGTCTCGAAGTGGCTCATCTCCGCGGCCGCCATGCTGGCGAACGCCACCCGCCCCTGCAGGCTCGGCGACATCCGTGCATCGTCGGCCAGGCGGTAGAAAGCCGAGATCTCGCCGTAGGCGAGCACCGCGAACAGCTCGGCGACGCCGGGATGGTCGGCCGGCACGCGCACCGGGGCGGCGGGTGGACGGGACGGTGACGGCGACGTTTCGGCTCCCATGACGACACAGCGTAGTACCCCGGCCGGCGACCGCGCGGCTCACGGTACTCGCACCCGGTACAATGGTCCCGGAAGGCCGCGCCTCGAGGCGCCGACCACCGGCCCCGCGGACTTCACCGATGATGTGCGCGCACCCGATCGCAGATCGCTGCCGCGCCTCGCAGAGCCCTACCGGCCGCTGAGGCGCAGGCCCGGTCGCCTCTCCACTCGTGCGTGCGTGCCGAGACCAGGAAGGCCAGACCCCTGAGCAAGATCACTGTCGACCACGAAGACGACGCCACCGAAACCACGGTGTCGGCCCAACTCGACTCCACCCACACCCCGCCCACGTTCGCCGAACTGGGCGTTCGGGACGAGATCGTCCGCGCTCTCGCCGAGATCGGCATCGAGCGCACCTTCGCCATCCAGGAGCTGACGCTCCCCCTTGCTCTCGCCGGCGACGACCTGATCGGCCAGGCGCGCACCGGCATGGGCAAGACCTTCGGGTTCGGTGTCCCGCTGCTGCACCGCCTCACCACCGCCGAGTCCGGCACCACCGCCCTCGACGGCACGCCCCGCGCGCTGGTGATCGTGCCGACGCGTGAGCTGTGCCTGCAGGTCACGCAGGACCTGGAGAACGCCGCCAAGTACCTCCCCGGCTCCACGGGATCCCTGAAGATCCTGTCCGTCTACGGCGGACGCCCGTACGAAACGCAGGTCGACGTGCTGAAGAAGGGCGTCGACGTCGTCGTCGGCACCCCGGGCCGGCTGCTGGACCTCGCCAACCAGGGTCATCTGATCCTCGGCAAGATCGGCGTCCTGGTGATGGACGAGGCGGACGAGATGCTCGACCTCGGCTTCCTGCCCGACATCGAGCGCATTCTCGGCATGGTGCCCGACCGCCGCCAGACGATGCTGTTCTCGGCCACGATGCCCGGCCCGATCATCACGCTCGCCCGCACGTTCCTGAGCCGCCCGACGCACATCCGTGCCGAGGAACCCGAGTCCTCCGCGGTGCACGAGCGCACCAACCAGCTCGTCTACCGCGCACACGCGCTCGACAAGGCGGAACTGGTGGCGCGCGTGCTGCAGGCCGAGGGCCGTGGCGCCACCATGATCTTCACCCGTACCAAGCGCACCGCCCAGAAGGTCGCCGACGAACTCGCCGAGCGCGGCTTCGCCGTCGGCGCCGTGCACGGCGACCTGGGGCAGATCGCCCGGGAGAAGGCGCTCGACAAGTTCCGCAAGGGCAAGATCGACGTGCTGGTCGCCACGGACGTGGCCGCCCGCGGCATCGACATCGACGACGTCACGCACGTCGTGAACTACCAGTGCCCCGAGGACGAGAAGACCTACGTCCACCGCATCGGCCGCACCGGCCGGGCGGGGCGCACCGGCATCGCCGTCACCCTCGTCGACTGGGACGACATTCCGCGCTGGCAGCTCATCGACAAGGCTCTCGACCTGGGCATGCCCGATCCGGTCGAGACCTACTCGAGTTCGCCGCACCTGTTCGAGGAGCTGGGCATCCCCGAAGGCACGACCGGAACCGTCCGCAAGGCGCCGGCCGAGCGGCCCGCCCGCGAGGAGGGCTCCGAGGATGCGGCACGACCCAAGCGCACCCGGGTCCGCCGGCGCACGCGCGGCGGCCGGCCGGACACCGGCAGCTCCGAGAACTCGGGCACCGGCCCCGAGTCGACGGGCGGGAGTTCCGCATCGGCGCAGGCCGAGGAGTCCGGAAGCGGAACTGCGCCCGCACGGCGGCGCCGTCGCCGTCGCCGTGGCGGTTCCGCCGCGAACAGCGACACCGTCGCGAACAGCGAAACGGTCACGGCTTCGGCTGCCCAGTAGCCGCTCGCGATGATCGCACCGGAGCGCAGAACCCGGGCGGATCTGATCGCAGCCCTCGTGCTCGCCGTCGCGGTCGTCGCGGCGGCGAGCGTCGTCTGGCTGCGCTCGGATGCGCGCGGCACCGTGTCCGTCACGACCGACGCGGCGCCCGAGCCACCGCCGTCCGCGACCGTCGTCCCGTCGGCCCTGACGGAAGCGTGGCGCGCCCCCAGCGGCGCGACGTCCCGTCCGATCGCGGTCGGGGCCGTCGTGGTCACCGGGGACGGTGGCACCGTCACCGGCCGCGCCCTCGACTCGGGCGCCGAACTGTGGCGTTACGACCGCGACATGCCGTTGTGCGGCGTGGTCGAGGACTGGCGCACCGCCGTGGCGGTCTATCGCGACCAGCGGGGATGCAGCCAGGTCACCCAGCTCGTGCCCGACTCGGGAATGCGCGGCGCGCAACGATCGAGCGACGCCGACGACGCGGTGACCCTCACCGCTGCCGACACCCACGTGATCTCCCGGGGCGAGACCCGTCTCGAACTGTGGCGGTCCGATCTCGTGCGGACACTCGAGTACGGACGCGTGGACGCACCCGTCGTGCCGGGGGCGCAGCCCCGGAGCGGATGCACGCTGAATTCGGCCGCGGCGAGCAACAGCCGGCTTGCGGTCGTCGAGCGCTGCCCCGGTGAGGAGGCCGACCGCTTGACGCTGCTCGAGACGACCCCGGAGGCGGATTCGCAGCCGACGGAGATCGCCTCGTCGGTGCTACCGGAACTGGGCCCGGACGACGTCGGGACGCGGGTCGTCGCGGTGGCCGGTGAGCGCACGGTGCTGTATCTGCCCCCCACCGCGTCGTCCGGGCCCGTGCTCGCCGTGTACGACGCGGCCGGAACGGTCACCGCGCGACACCCGCTGGCGGCTGCGGCGACGCCGGAGGCGGTGTTCCCCGCGACGGTGCAGGGTTCGATCCTCACGTGGTGGTCGGGCACGCAGACCGTCGCCCTCGGCGGCGACGACCTGGTACCGCAGTGGACGGTGCCCGGAACGACGGGAACCGGCGGTGCCATGGCCGGAGCGCTGCTGCTTCCGGTGCGCGACGCCCTCGCCGTGGTCGATCCGGCCACCGGGACGGAGCGGCAGCGCATTCCGGTCGCGCGCGACGAGACCGGTGTCGTGAACGTCGCGGTCGCCGGGAGTGCGGTGCTCGAGCAGCGGGGGCCGCAGGTCGTGGTGCTGCGGTGAGCCCCGGCCGACCCGTCACGACGTGAAGGTGGTCAATTCCTTGCCGTCGCGCCAGTGGGCGAGCAGGTTCTCGGCCAGCTCACGGTAGGCCTCGGCACCCTTGTTCTTCCGGCCGGCCAGCACCGAGGCCCCGGATGCCGACGCCTCCGCGAAGCGGACGGTGCGCGGGATCGGCGGCGCGAGTACCGGCATGTCGTACCGGTCGGCGACGTCGGCGAGCACGTCACGGCTGTGCGTCGTGCGGGCGTCGTAGAGGGTCGGTAGGGCACCGAGCAGCTCGAGGTCCGGGTTGGTGATCTGCTTGACCTCGGCGACGGTGCGCAGCAGCTGCCCGACGCCGCGATGCGCGAGGGTCTCGCACTGCAGGGGCACGAGCACGGATTGCGCCGCGGTCAGGCCGTTGAGCGTGAGCACGCCCAGCGACGGCGGGCAGTCGATCACGACGACGTCGAAGCTGTCGAGGAGAGGCGCCAGCGCCCGGCGAAGGGTGAACTCGCGTCCCGGCCGCATCAGCAGCAGGGCCTCGGCGCCGGCGAGGTCGATCGTCGCGGGCAGCAACGTGAACCCCTCGTCGGTGTCGAGCAGGACCTCCTTGGCCTCTGCCGCCCCCACCAGCACGTCGTGCACCGACCGTTCGAGCCGGTCGGGATTGTGCCCGAGCGAGAACGTCAGGCATCCCTGTGGGTCCAGGTCGACGACGAGCACCCGTTGCCCCAGCCCGGCCAGGGCGGCCGCCAGAGACGCGACGGTGGTCGTCTTCGCGACGCCACCCTTCTGATTTGCCACCGCAAGTACCGTTGTCACGGGTCGATCCTCGCTGAAAACTCGCCCGAACGCGAGAATCGACCGCGACTTCCGCCCCTCGGCGGGTCGCCGAACCTCACGAAAGGCCCGATCGTGATCCGCCGCGCCCGTCCCGCCGACGTCGACGTCCTCACCGCCCTCGTCTACGAACTGGCCGAGTACGAGAAGGCCCGCCACGAGTGCACCGTCGTGCCCGAGCAGCTGCACACGGCGTTGTTCGGGGCCGATGCCGCCGCGTTCGCCCACGTGGCCGAGGACGCGCACGGAACGGTGGTGGGCATGGCGCTGTGGTTCCGCAACTTCTCGACCTGGGACGGGGTGCACGGCATCTATCTCGAGGACCTGTACGTCCGGCCCGAGCACCGGGGACAGGGACACGGCCGCGCCCTGCTCGCGGCGCTGGCCCGCGAGTGCGTCGACCGTGGCTACAGTCGCCTGAGCTGGTCGGTGCTGGACTGGAACACGCCGTCGATCGGGTTCTACCGTTCGCTCGGCGCGGTCCCGCAGGACGAGTGGACCACCTTCCGTCTCAGCGGGCCGGCACTCGCCGCGCTCGGCGGAGATCAGGCCGCGTCGTCGGCGTCCGGCGCGTAGTCCTGGGCCAGCCACCGCGTCGTCGGCGGGGCGAACAGCAGCACCAGCGCCGGCACCACGATCAGCGCCAGCAGAATGCCCAGCAGCACCTGGTGCGAGTCGGTCAGCAGCGACCAGACCACCGGTAGCAACAGCAGCTGCGCGACGATCGCCACGGCCCGTCCCCAGCGCTTTCCGCGCAGCAGCGCGATCCCGGCCGCGAGCACGGCACCGAACAGGATTCCCAGCCACAGCGCGAGGCCGTAGCCGTTTCCGACCGTCTGGTCGTGCCCGCCCGTCAGCGCCCGGACCACGGAGACCACAGCGAAACCGATGGCGATCACGCCTTCGAGGACGACGAGACCACCCGCCGCTCGAACGGTGGACGGAACGGTGCTGCGTGGCGACTCGGTGGACACCCGGCCAGCGTAGTGGACCCGTGCGAGACCACTTAGGCTGATGCTCCGTGCGCGCACTGTTGATCGTGAACCCCAACGCGACGACCACCACTCCGGCCGGTCGCGACCGATTGGCCCGCGCACTCGCCGACCGGGTCTCCCTCACCGTCGCCCACACCACTCATCGGGGGCACGCCGCCGAACTGGCCCGCTCGGCGCACGCCGACGGAATGGACGTCGTCGTCGCGCACGGCGGCGACGGCACCGTCAACGAGATCGTCAACGGCCTGCTCGGTACCCCGTCGGAGCGCGCGGCCGACCCCACGCTCCCGCTGCTCGCAGTGGTCCCCGGCGGATCGGCCAATGTTTTCGCCCGCTCACTGGGTGTGGACGCCGATCCGGTGAAGGCGACCGCGCAGTTGCTCGATCTGCTGACCCGGCGCACGACCCGCCGGATCGGTCTCGGCCACTGCGACGGCCGGTGGTTCGTCTTCAATGCGGGGCTCGGACTCGACGCACAGGTGTGCGAGGCCATCGACCTGAGCCGGCTGGGCGGGCGGAAGGTCACGACGGCGCGGTACGTCGTGCATTCGATCACGCAATTCTTCAAGTCGAAGGGTGCCGAGCCCGCGCTGACGCTGACGCTGCCCGGCCGGCCGCCGATTCCGGGCGTGTACTACGCGTTCGTCTCCAACTCGAGCCCGTGGACCTATCTCGACAAGCGCCCGGTGCACACCAACCCGGGCACCTCGTTCGACACCGGGCTCGGTGTCTTCGCGATGACGACGACGGCAGTGTTCGCAAGCTTGCGGGTGGTCCGCCAGCTGCTCGCGCGCCACGGGAATCCGAATTCCCGCCGACTGGTGCGGGTCGACGACGTGACGCGCGTGCAGGCCGTGTCGAGCCGGCCGATCGGTCTGCAGGTGGACGGGGACTACCTCGGTCTTCGCACCGAGGTGGAGTTCGTGTCGGTCCCCGCCGTACTCGAGGTCGTGGCGCCCATCCCGTGCGTCGAGTGACTCGGGTTACATTTTCGTTTTCCGAGGTGTACAAAGGAAGTTCGAGTCCCGCAACGGGCCACAACCGGCGTGAGCTTCCCCACGGTCGTGTCGATTCCTATTGACTTCACGCTGGTTCGTGAAAGCATTCACAAGTAACCGCGCGGAAACACTTGCCGACGCACGCATGAACTTGCCACCACGATCAGCCGGTGCGACGAGAACTATCGAAGGAGAGTAGAAGCATGGACTGGCGCCACAAGGCCATCTGCCGCGACGAGGATCCCGAGCTGTTCTTCCCCGTCGGTAACAGCGGCCCGGCCCTCGCGCAGATCGCCGACGCCAAGCTCGTGTGCAACCGCTGCCCCGTCACCGCCGAGTGCCTCTCCTGGGCTCTCGAGTCCGGTCAGGACGCGGGTGTGTGGGGCGGCATGAGCGAGGACGAGCGTCGTGCCCTCAAGCGCCGCAACGCCCGCACCCGGGCGCGCTCCGCGGTCTGACGCGGCCGACCGCCACAGATCTCCGGGAAGGCCCGGCACCGAAGTGGTGCCGGGCCCTCCCCGAGATAGGTGGCGGGCGGCCGCGTCACACCCCGGGGCGCGCCCCGGGGTGTGACGCGGCCGCCCGCCACCTATCTCGGGGAGGGCCCGGCACCACTTGGGTGCCGGCCCTTCCTGCGTCCCGAGGCCGGCTCCCCCGCCGTACACCTCACCGTGACTCAGCCGAGCGTCACCCGGCCCAGCGGAACCCGCAGCCGCGCATCCGTTCCCGTCGTCGCGCCCCGCTCGAGCCGCAACGTGCCGCCGAGTTCGGCGGCGACGAGCGTGCGGACGATCTGCAGACCCAACCGGTCCGAGCTCTCGAGGTCGAATCCCTCCGGCAGTCCCTTGCCCTCGTCGTGGACCACCACGTCGAGCCAGCGGGCCGACCGCTCGGCCCGCAGCGTCACGGTGCCGGCAGCACCCGGATCGAAGGCATGCTCCACGGAGTTCTGCACGAGTTCGGTGAGCACCATCACCAGCGGTGTCGCCCGCTCGGCGGGGAAGACACCGAGGCTGCCCTCCCGTCGCACCCGGACCTGGCTCCCCACGGTCGCGACGTCGACGACGATGGGGATCAGCCGGTCGACGACGTCGTCGAGATCGACCTCCTCGTCCACCGACATCGACAGCGCCTCGTGCACGAGCGCGATCGACGTCACCCGGCGTACCGCCTCGGCCAGTGCCTGCCGGGCCTCGGTGTTGCCCGTGCGCCGGGCCTGCAGCCGCAGCAGAGCCGCGACCGTCTGCAGGTTGTTCTTCACCCGGTGGTGGATCTCCCGGATCGTGGCGTCCTTGCTCAGCAGCGCCCGATCGCGCCGCTTGACCTCGGTGACGTCGCGGATGACCACCGCAGCACCCTCGAGCCGGCCGCCGGGCGCGAGCACCAGCGCACGCAGCAGCACGGTGGCCCCGCGTGCCTCGATCTCCATGGGCCGGCCCAGCTTGCCGCGCACCGCGCCCCGCAGGTAGCTCTCGACGTCCTCGCTCTCGAACGGATCGGTCACCAGCGCGCGTGTCGTCTCGATCAGGTTCTGGCCGAGCAGGTCGGAGTTCAGGCCCATCCGGTGATAGGCGGACAGGGCATTCGGGCTCGCATACACCACCCGGCCGGACCGGTCGAGGCGGATGAAGCCGTCGCCCGCGCGGGGACTCGACTTGGTGTCCGAACGCGATTCCGTGGTCGGGAAGGCGCCCTCGCAGATCATCGTGAACAGGGCGTCCGCGCACTCGAGGTACGCGGTCTCGAGAGCGCTCTTGGTGCGCCTGGCCACGGTGGCCGCGTCGCGGCTCAGGACGGCGATGACCTGTCCGTCCCAGCGGACCGGCACCGCCTGCCGGCGCAGCGGTGCGACGTGGCTCGGCCGCGCGTCCGCAGAGACGACCACTCCGGTCTCGAGGGCCCGCAACACGTGTGGGTGCTCCCGCTCGGACACCACCGAACCCACCATGTCCTCGGGCAGCACGGTCGATGCGGTGGTGGGGCGGCACTGCGCCACGCACACCACCCCACCCGGCTCGGCGCTCACCCACAACAGGACGTCCGCGAAGGACAGGTCCGCGAGCAGCTGCCATTCCCCGACGACTCGCTGCAGGTGGTCGACCGCACCGCCCGGCAGGTCGGTGTGCTCGGCGAGAAGAGCGCTGAGGGTGGACACGGGCGGCACGTGCGGGCTCAGGAGATGACCGCGATGAGGTCGCCCTGCTGCACGACGTCGCCGACGACCACGTCCAGTGAGGTCACGGTGCCCGACGTCTCGGCGAGCACCGGAATCTCCATCTTCATGGACTCCAGGATCACCAGTGTGTCGCCCTCGGCGACGACGTCCCCTTCCTGCACCACCACCTCGAACACGGTGGAGACCATCTCGGCGCGCACGTCTTCGGCCATCGGGCACCTCATTCCACGAAGAAGACGGCGGCCCTGCTTTCAGGGCCACCGGACCACACGTGAAACACTGTAATGAACGAGAAAGGAGATCGGACCATGGGTAAGCGAGGCCGCAAGAAGCGCAGCCGCAAGGGTAACGCCGCCAACCACGGCAAGCGTCCCAACGCCTGAGGCGCGAACAGGGGGCCGGAAGCACTGCTTCCGGCCCCCTCGCGCGTCTCGGGGTTCAATCCCGGGCGTCGGTGCGCGTCACGACGACGGTCCGCCGGATCTCGACCAGCAGCCGCTCGCGCAGACCCTCCGGAGCGTGCTCGCCGCCGCACTTGCGGCTGAGCAGGGACTTGAGCTGGGATTCGAGCCCGTACGCCTCTAGGCAGGACCCGCAGTCGTCGAGATGGCGCTGCAGACGCTCACGCGACCGGTCGTCGCACTCGCTGTCGAGCAGCAGATAGACGTCCGCGATCACTGCGGAACAGTCGAGCTGATCGAAGTCGGCCGACTCGCTCACCTCGACACCTCCTTCTCGTCCACACCGGGTCCGACAGCCGCGTCGACGGCCCCGCTCCGGTTGAATCCTCGTTCCCGCGCGACATCGGCCAGCAGGCCGCGCAGCTGCTTGCGGCCGCGGTGCAGCCGTGACATGACCGTGCCGATGGGGGTGCCCATGATCTCCGCGATCTCCTTGTACGGGAAACCCTCGACGTCGGCGTAGTACACCGCCATCCGGAACTCCTCGGGCAGCTCCTGCAGCGCGGCCTTGATGTCGTCGTCGGGAAGCGCATCGAGCGCCTCGACCTCCGCCGACCGCAGACCGGTGGAGCTGTGCTCGGCCGTCGCCGCCAGCTGCCAGTCGGTGATCTCCTCGGTGGGGTACTGAGCGGGCTGGCGCTGCTTCTTGCGGTAGGAGTTGATGTAGGTGTTCGTCAGGATGCGGTACAGCCACGCCTTGAGGTTGGTCCCCTCCTTGAACGAGGAGAAGGCGGAGAACGCCTTGATATACGTCTCCTGAACCAGATCCTCGGCGTCCGCGGGGTTGCGGGTCATCCGCAGGGCGGCGCCGTAGAGCTGATCGAGCAAGGGCAGCGCATCCCGCTCGAACCGTTCGGCCAGTTCCGTACCAGACTCCTCGACCACACCGATCCCTTCACTTGCCGTATCCGTGAAGGCTACCGGCCGGGACGGGCACAGCACAGGCACGCGGTACTCCTCGCTCTCGGTCACCGGCCACGCCGATCGTGGCGGCCACCCGGAATCAACACGACAGGGTGGGTGCTTGTTCCCTACATTGACGCGCATGGCCTCGACCTCCACCCCCGCGACCACGCTGCTGACACGCGAGAAAGTCGCCCACCGCGTCCACGAGTACCCGCACGACCCGCGAGCCGGCTCGTTCGGTACCGAGGCCGTCGAGATCCTCGGTCAGCGGCTCGGGGTGGCCCCCGCCCAGATCTTCAAGACCCTCGTGATCAAGCTCTCCGACGGCAAGCTCGCGGTGGCCGTGATCCCGGTCCCGGCGACGCTGTCGCTCAAGGCGGCCGCGGCCGCCCTCGGAGGCGGCAAGGCGGTCATGGCCGAGCGCAGCGACGCCGAACGCGCCACCGGTTACGTCCTCGGGGGCATCTCACCGCTGGGTCAGCGCAGCCGGCTGCGCACCGCCGTCGATGCCTCGGCGCACCAGTGGGATCGGGTCCTGTGCAGCGCCGGCCGCCGCGGTCTCGAGATCGAACTCGCCCCGGCGGACCTGGTGCGGCTCACCGGAGCAGTGGTTGCGCCGATCACCGCCGGGGCCTGATGCGGGCCGCCCGGCAGGTGGCGTGCCGACCGTGCCCCGCGCGGACCACACCCGGCTGCGGGGTGTGGCGGGTGGCCGCCGGCTCCGGATAGGCGAAGATGGACGGGTGAATCCGTGGAGTGCACCCCGAGCCGAGTCACCCGTCGACAGTTCCGTCGTGCTGCCCGGGTCCAAGTCGATCACCAACCGCGCCCTGATCCTCGCTGCCCTCGCGGACGGCCCGTCCACCGTGACCGGCGCGCTGCGCAGCCGCGACACCGACCTGATGATCGAGGCTCTGCGCGGACTGGGTGCGACGATCGACGAGCGGGACGACGGCACCACGCTGCACGTGACCCCTGGCCGGCTGCACGGCGCCCGGGTGGACTGCGGCCTGGCGGGAACGGTGATGCGATTCGTGCCGCCCCTCGCGGCGCTGGCCGACGGCGACGTCTACTTCGACGGTGACGAGCAGGCGCGTACCCGCCCGATGGGCACCGTCCTCGAGGCCCTGCGCTCGCTCGGCGCCGACGTCGACGGCGACACCCTGCCCTTCACCGTGCACGGGCGCGGCTCCCTGCGCGGCGGCACCGTCACCATCGACGCGTCGGGGTCGTCGCAGTTCGTCTCGGGTCTGCTGCTGTCCGCCGCCGCGTTCGACGAGGGCGTCACGGTGCGGCACGCCGGGGCGACGGTGCCGTCCATGCCGCACATCGACATGACCGTCGAGATGCTACGTGATGCCGGAGTGACGGTGGACACGTCCGTGCCCGACACCTGGCGGGTCGCACCGGGCCCGGTCCGCGCCGTGGACCGGATCGTCGAGCCCGATCTGTCCAACGCGACCCCGTTCCTGGCGGCCGCGGCCGTCACGGGCGGCACGGTGTCGGTGCCGCGGTGGCCGCAGCGCACCACCCAGGCCGGCGACGCGATCCGCGGCATCCTCGAACAGATGGGCGCCGACGTCGCGCTGTCCGACGGAACGCTCACCGTGCGAGGTCCGGAGCAGCTGCGCGGCCTCGACGTCGATCTGCACGACGTCGGCGAGCTCGCCCCCACGGTCGCCGCACTCGCAGCGCTGGCGACCACCCCGTCCACACTGCGGGGCATCGCCCATCTGCGCGGGCACGAGACGGACCGCCTGGCCGCCCTGGCCACGGAGCTCGGCAAGCTCGGCGGTTCCGCCACCGAACTCGCCGACGGCCTGCACATCGTGCCCGCGCCGCTGCACGGCGGACGCTGGCATTCGTATGCGGACCACCGGATGGCCACGGCGGGCGCAATTGTGGGGCTCGTGGTCGACGGCGTCGAGGTCGAGGACATCGGCACGACGGCCAAGACCCTGCCCGGCTTCCCCGAGCTGTGGGCCGGGATGCTGAGGGGAGCGCGCTCCTGAGCCGGCGGACCTACGACGAGTCCGACGTCCGGATCCGTCCGGGCAAGGGCTCGCGGCCGCGCACGAAGGACCGGCCGGCCCATCGGGACGCCGTCGAAGCGATGGTCGTCTCCGTCGACCGTGGTCGGTGGGGCTGCGTGCTGGAGGGTGATCCCGCGCGGCCGGTCGTCGCGATGCGGGCCCGGGAGCTCGGGCGTACCCCCGTCGTCGTCGGGGACCGGGTCGGCGTGGTCGGAGACCTGTCGGGGCGGCCCGACACGCTGGCGCGCATCGTGCGGGTACAGGAACGCACCACGGTGTTGCGCCGCACCGCCGACGACACCGACCCGTTCGAGCGGATCGTCGTGGCCAACGCGGAGCAGTTGCTGATCGTCGTCGCACTGGCCGATCCGCCGCCGCGGACCGGGCTGGTCGAACGGTCCATGGTCGCCGCGTATGCGGGCGGGCTGGAACCGGTGCTGTGCCTGACGAAGAGCGATCTGGCCGATCCCGGAGAGTTCACGGCGCAGTTCGCGGATCTGGACGTACCTGTGGTGCTGGCGGGCCGTGAGCAGGACCTGTCGGAGCTGAAGGCGATGCTGGCGGGCAGGTCGACCGCGCTGATCGGTCATTCCGGCGTGGGAAAGTCCACTCTGGTCAACCGGCTCGTCCCGGATGCCGACCGGGCCACCGGCGAGGTCTCGGGAGTCGGGAAGGGCCGGCACACCTCCACGCAGTCGGTGGCGCTCCCGCTGCCGGGCGGCGGGTGGGTGATCGACACGCCGGGGATCAGGTCGTTCGGACTCGCCCACATCGATGCCGACGACGTGATCGCCGCGTTCTCGGATCTCGCCGACGCGGTGGAGGACTGTCCCCGTGGCTGCACCCACCTGGGTCCGCCCGCGGACCCCGAGTGCGCACTCGACACCCTCGAGGGCAAGTCCGGGCGCCGCGCGATGGCGGTGCGCACACTGTTGACCGCGATCGCCGCCAACGAAACCTGGTGACCCCCCGGGCGCCCGGTGTCACAGGGACGCCGAGCGCCCGGTGTCACAGGGACGCCGGGCGCTCGGTGCGGATTCGGGATCAGCGCATGCCGAGGAGCCGGCGCACGCCGCGGACCCGGCGGTTCTCGCGGATCGCCGTGGCCAGACCGCGTCGCCGCCCGGTCGCGGGGTCCACGACGGCGGTGCCGCCGAAGCCGCGCTCGGACGCGGTTTCCGGGGCGGCGTCCGGGGTGTCCGCGAGGTACTTGTTCGGCAGCGACAGTTTGGCAATGGTGCGCCAGGACTTGAAGTACTGCACGGCGAGCGGGCCGGTGGTGTACGGCAGGTCGTACTTGTCGCACAGCTCGCGCACCCGCACCGCGATCTCGGCGTACCGGTTCGACGGCAGGTCCGGGAACAGGTGGTGTTCGATCTGGTAGCTCAGGTTGCCCGTCATGAAGTCCATGACCGGGCCGCCGGAGATGTTGGCGCTGCCGAGCATCTGGCGCAGGTACCACTGCGCCTGCGTCTCGTTGTCGACGTCGGCCTTGGTGAACTTCTCGGCGCCGTCGGGGAAGTGTCCGCAGAAGATGACCGCGTTGGTCCACAGATTGCGGATCACATTGGCCGTCATGTTCGCGGTGAGCGTGGACTTCCATGCCTTGCCCGTCAGCGCCGGGTAGACCACGTAGTCCTTGGCGATCTGGCGACCGATCTTGTCCCCGACCTCGCGCAGCTTGCGCTTGGTCTCGGCGCGGTCGTCCCGGCCCTTGGCGACCTTGCCGAGTTCGAGGTGCTGGATCGCGACACCGTACTGGAACAGCAGGGCGAGCAGGGCGTTGTAGACGATGTTGCCGTAGTTGAACGGCTGCCAGCGCTGGTCGCGCGTGACCCGCAGCAGGCCGTATCCCACGTCGTCGTCCATGCCGAGGATGTTGGTGTACTTGTGGTGCAGGTAGTTGTGGGTCTGCTTCCAGTGCGCCGACGGGTCGGCGTTGTCCCACTCCCAGTGGACGGAGTGGACCTCGGGATCGTTCATCCAGTCCCACTGCCCGTGCATCACGTTGTGCCCGAGCTCCATGTTCTCGATGATCTTCGAGAGGCCGAGCAAGCCCGCACCGAGCAGCCACAGTGGCCGGCGGCGGCTGCCGAACAGCACCGCACGCCCGCTCAGCTCCAGGCCGCGCTGTAGCCGGATCGTGTTGCGGATGTAGCGGGCGTCGCGCTCGCCGCGGGAGTCCTCGATGTCCCGTCGGATGGCGTCGAGCTCCCGGCCGAGGGCCTCGACGTCTGCCTCGGTGAGGTGCGCGTACTCCTTGATGTCCGAAATGGCCATGCGCCTACCGTACCGTAAGTTACGAGTCCGTAGGTTACGGGAATGTAGCTTGTGCGGCAGATCACTTCCGCCGGGCGGCGCGCTTGGTGGCACGCAAGGTCCGCAGCGCAGTCGCGAGCCCTTCGCGACGCTCACCCAACGACCGCGCCCGCGGCAGATCGGGACGCTGGAACTTTCGCTCGGAAGAGGTCTCCGGGGCATCGTCCGACGTCGCCCGCAGCCAGGAGTCCGGCAGTGCCAGCTTGTGGATCGTGCGCAGGGCGAGCAGGTACTGCTTACCGAGCGGACCGCTGGTGTACGGCAGGTCGTACTTCGCACACAGCACCCGTACCCGCTCCGCGATCTCCGGGTAGCGGTTGCTGGGCAGGTCCGGGAACAGGTGGTGCTCGATCTGGTAGCTCAGGTTGCCCGTCATGAAGGCCATCACCGGACCGGCATCGATGTTGGCGCTACCGAGCAGCTGCCGCAGGTACCACTGCCCCTGCGTCTCGTTCTCGTACTGCGCCACGGTGAACTTCTCGGCGCCGTCGGGAAAGTGGCCGCAGAAGATGACCACGTACGCCCACAGGTTCCGCACCAGATTCGCCGTCAGGTTCGCGGTGATCGTGCTGCGCCACGCGCGACCGGTCATGGCCGGGAACAGCACCAGGTCCTTGCCCAGCTGGCGCGCAATCTTGCGAGCAAAATCCTTGGTGGGCTGGGAGTTCCACTGGCCGTCCGGCACGCCGGCAGCCTTCTTCTCGGCATCGAGGTCGTGCAGTGCGATACCCCACTCGAACGTGGCTGCGAGAATCAGGTTGGCCAGCGGCTGCAGCAGGTTGATCGGCCGCCACTTCTCGTCGCGCGTCATCCGCAGGATGCCGAATCCCACGTCTTCGTCCATCCCGACGATGTTCGTGTAGGTGTGGTGCGCGTAGTTGTGGGCACGCTTCCAGTGCTGCGACGGCCCCGTCTGGTCCCATTCCCACGAGGTCGAGTGGATCTCCGGATCGTTCATCCAGTCCCACTGCCCGTGCATCACGTTGTGCCCGAGCTCCATGTTCTCGATGATCTTCGACAGCGAGAGCAGGCCCGTGCCGAGGAGCCACAGCGGACGTCGGCGGCTGCCGAACAGCGCCGCACGGCCGCCGATCTCGAGGACGCGTTGCAGACGAATGGTGTTGCGGATGTAGCGGGCGTCGCGCAGTCCTCGCGCGTCCTCGATATCGCGACGGATTGCATCGAACTCGCGGCCGAGCTCCTCGATGTCCGCGTCGGTGAGATGGGCGAACTCGGTGATGTCGGTGATTGCCACCGGGGTCCTTCCCCCTGGAACGGGTGGGTAGTGCGTCAGGCGCCGAGCGTGCAGTCTCCGGCAGCCGCGGAGATGCAGGTCTGCACCCGCTCCCCCTCGGCGTGTTCCTTGCCGGACCGAAGGTCGACGACATGCCCCTTCTCCAGGGGCACCACACAAGTCTGACAGATTCCCATCCGGCAGCCGAACGGCATCAGCGCGCCGGCGCTCTCACCGGCCTCGAGCAGGGTCGTCGCACCGTCGACGGTGACGACCTTTCCGGACTTGGCGAAGGTCACCGTGCCGCCGGCGCCGGAGGTGTCCGCGCGGGAGACGGCGAAGCGTTCCAGATGCAGCCGCTCCGGCAGGCCCGCGGAATCCCAGAACCGCTCGATGTCGTCGAGCATCGCCTGCGGTCCACACGCCCACACCTGGCGGTCCCGCCAGTCGGGGCACACCGTGTCGAGCTCGGGGAGGGCGAACTTGCCCTGCTCCCGAGTCAGGCGCACGTACGGGTGGTACTGCTCGTGGTCTGCCCCGAATCGGGCGATCTCGTCGGCGAACATCACCTCGGGGGCGGTGGGCGCCGAGTGGATGTGCACCACGTCGGGCAGCTGGGCATGTGCCTGCTCGGAGCGGCGGTCGAGGGTGCGCAGCATCGAGATGATCGGGGTGATGCCGCTGCCCGCGGTGAGGAACAGAATCTTCGGCGGCGGGGGGTCGGACAGGACGAACTCGCCCTTGGGTTCGGCGAGCCGCACGATCGTGCCGGCGGGCACGCCGCTGACGAGGTGGGTCGAGAGGAACCCGTCCGTCATGGCCTTGACGGTGATCGAGATGAGCTTGCGGTCCCAGGTGGGCGAGGAGGTGAGCGAGTACGAACGCCAGTGCCAGCGGCCGTCGACGTGCAGTCCGATGCCGATGTACTGACCCGGTGCGTACCCGAAGTCGAAGCCCCAGCCGGGCTTGATGACGAGCGTCGCGGAGTCCGCGGTCTCGCGGCGGACCTCGACGATGCGTCCACGCAGCTCGCGCGCCGACCACAGCGGGTTGGCGAGATGCAGGTAGTCGTCGGGAAGGAGGGGTGTCGTCAGCCGCGCGGCCGCGCCACGCAGGATGTTCGACACGGATCGGTCCTTCGTCGCGACGTGCGCCGCCGGCCGCTCGATCCAGTCCTTCAGACCCATCCGATCACTTCTCCTCGTCCACGGGCTACGCCTCCGTAGGTTACCAGTTCCCTACGGAGGCGTAGGTTGAGTCGAGACGGCGATCACACTCGGAGCCGATCAGAGCAGCTCCAGCAGGAACTGCAGCTCCTGCGTGGCGTACCAGGCGAGTTCGTGGTCCTCGGCGTCGCCCAGCACGAACTCCGCCTCCTCGTCGCCGAGATCGGCGGCATCGACGACCGGCAGGGCCCGGGCGATGTCCGGCTCCGCAGCGGCGAGGTCCACGTGCACCGACGCCACCGCGGACAGCGGCACCGGACCGGGCAGCCGGACCACCGCGTCGTCGAGGTCAGGACGCAGGGTCACTTCGTCGACGTCCGCGGCCACCACCACCCGGCGCAGACCGAACTCGGGCGGCGGGTCGTCGTCGGCCCGGCCGGCCAGCAGCCGCAGCGAGGCGCGAGCGGCCTCGGCCATCGCGACCTCGGCGAGTTCCTCGTCGTCGCCGGAGGTGTACGCCTCGCGCAGCGCCGGGGTGACAGCGAACGCGGTACGGCTCACCGCCTCGAACTCACCGTCGGCGACCAGCCGCTTCAACGTCTCGATGGTCGCCGGTACGTACACCCGCGTCACAACTCACCTACTGGCATCCAACAACTCCTCGAGCGACTCGTGCAGCAGCGACGTCAGCACCTCCACATCGGGCATGGCGTCGCGGTCCGCATTGAGACCGTAGTAGACGTTGCCGTCGTACGACGTCAACGCGACGCTCAGCGCCTGATTCTTCAGCAGGGGCGAGATCGGATACATCTCGAGGACCCGGGCCCCGGCGAGGTAGAGGGGATGCTGCGGGCCCGGCGCGTTCGTGATCATCAGGTTGAACACGCGCTGGGAGAATCCGCTCGCGACCCGAGCCCCCACCGCATGCATGGTCGCGGGCGCGAATCCGGACAGTCGCATCATCGACCGCGCCGGTACCCGCCGGCCCTGCCGCGAGTAGGCCTCCCCGGCGTGCGAGATGTGGGACAGACGGACGACCGCGTTCGGTTCCCCGACCGGAAGGTCCACCAGGAACGTCGAGACCTCCCCGCGCGGACCCGTCTCGGACTCCTCCCGGCCCGTCTCCGGCGCGTCCGGGTCCTGTGCGTACACGGACATGGGCACCATCGCCCGGACCACCGTCGCCTCCGTCAGCGGCTCCCCGCGGGAGAGCAGCCAGTACCGCAGCGCCCCCGCGATCACTGCCAGCACGACATCGTTGACGGTGCAGCCGTACCGCGCCCGGATCTTGCGGTACAACTCGAGATCCGCCTTGACCACTGCGAACCGGCGGTTACGGGAGATCGGGGCGTTCAACGGGCTGTCGGGCGCGGACTGGGCGGCGGTGCGCGCCAACCGGCCCACCACGTCCAGCGCCTCCCCGGCCGTCGCGGCCAGATCGCCGACCGCCGCCCGCACTCCCGACACCGCCTCACCGGGCCGGGCCACCAGCTCGGCGAGCGCACCGAGCAGCAGCGCCGAGTCGCTCGGCTCCGGCTCCGGCATCCACAACTCCTCCGGATCCACCCGGGGCGTCTCGGTGGGCTCGAAGAGGACCTGTCCGATCTCGAGTGCCTGATCGCCGTCCACCAGCGCCGAGTGGGTCTTGGTGAACAGGGCGCACCGGTCGCCGGCGAGGCCTTCGACGAGATACATCTCCCACAGCGGGCGGGAGCGGTCGAGGGGACGGGAGATCAACCGGGCCAACAGGTCGTGCAGCTGCGTTTCGGAGCCGGGCCGCGGAAGTGCCGATCGCCGCACGTGATAGGTGATGTCGAAGTCGCGGTCGTCGACCCACACCGGACGCGCCAGGCCGAGCGCGACCTCGCGCGCCTTCTGCCGGTACCGCGGCACCGCGGCCAGACGGCGCTCCACGAGCCGCAGCACGTCCTCGTAGTCGAGCCCGCCGCTCGGCTGCTCCAGGATGGCGAGCGACCCGATGTGCATGGGGGTGTTGCTCGTCTCCAGAAAGTAGAACGACGCGTCCTGAGCCGACATCCGGTGGGTCATCGCCCCGCATCCCTCTCGTCTTCGTCCCGTCGCGCCGCTCCGGCCTGCGACGGGACGTCGAGACCGAACAGCACCGTCAGTTCCGCCACCACCTCGGCGGCATCGGCGTGGTGCACGCCGACCATTCCCGCGGCGACCGCACCGTCCACGTTCACCCGCAGGTCGTCGACGAACACGCACACCGACGGCTCGAGCCCGAGACGCCGGGCCACCGCCAGGTAGCTACGCGGATCCGGTTTCGCGGTGCCCACGTCTGCGGACAGCACCACCTCGTCCACCAGCCGGCCCCGCCCCAGATCACGCAGGGGTGCGGCCGCGGCACCACCCGGATCGTTGCTGAGGATCGCGGTGCGCACGCCGCGCCGGCGCACCTCGGCGAGGATCCCGCCGAGCGCGGCCGCGTCCGTGCCGGGGCCCGCGAGCACCCCACCGAAATCGAGAACCAGTCCACGCATCGCCTCACCCTAGTTCGCGCGCACCGGTCAGGCGATGCAACGACCCGAACGACACGGCGACACCGGCGCGCGGATGTGGCACCATGACCGGCGACTCCGTCCTCTCCCGGGGTCTGTGCACCGCTGTCGGCTGTTCCGCGCCGACGTCGTCCCTCGGAACCGGGAGAATCGATGACCCCTCAGCACGACGCCCGCTACGTCCGGCGCATCATTCCGTTCGAGCCGCCGGTGCAGCGTTGCTGCCCGGCCGGACCGCACCGCCGGCACGCGAAGCGGCGCCTCACCCCGCACGACGGCCGTTCGATGCGGGTGAAGGCCGTGCCGCCGACCCGGCGACCACTGCCGGAGGTGGATCCGGCGGCACGACGGTTCGCCGACCTCGCGGCCCGGTTGATCCTCGAAGTAGCCGACCGCCGCCGCCCGGAGCCCCAGCTCGCCGCCGTGCTCCATCCGTCGCTGCATGCGTCCGTCGCTGTCGGCGCGAGGACGAACGATGCGGGGACGGCGGTGCTCCTGCGGACCCGGCTGCGTGCGGTGGACGCCGACACCGCCGAGTTGTTCGGCTCCTACGGCCGCGGCCATCGCGTGTTCGCGCTGGCCGGCCGGATCTCGCGCCACCCCGTGTCACGCCGGACGCCGCACGGATGGCTGCTCACCACGGTGTGGCTGGGCTGACCATGCGTCCGGGCTGACTATGCGTCCGGGCCGGCCACCTCCCGGCCCGGACGCACCGTCAGCGGCGGCGCTGCGCCTTGGCCTGCTTGCGTGCCGCCTCCCGGCGTTGCCGACGAGTGCCCGTCGTCCCGGGTGCGGACGCGGCCGGCGACGAGGTCGCGGAACTGCGCCGAACCTGGGCACTGCCGTCCTCGGCCGGCCCGGTGTAGGTGAGATTGCGATCGTCGTCCTCGTCGAGTCCCTTCGCGCGCAGCGTCGCCGGGGCGGGCGTGGGTGCCGGAGTCGGCGCGGGGGCGGCCGGGGTCGGAGCCGGCTTCGTCAGGGTGGGGGCGGCCTGCGCGGTGGCCGCGGCGGACGCGGCGGTGACACCGACCCCCGGGGCCGGCTGCGGCCGCGCGGCCTCGACCTGCAGGTTGAACAGGAATCCGACGGACTCCTCCTTCAGGCCCTCGAGCATCCCGACGAACATGTCGTAGCCCTCGCGCTGGTACTCCACGAGGGGATCGCGCTGGGCCATCGCCCGCAGGCCGATGCCCTCCTTGAGGTAGTCCATCTCGTAGAGGTGTTCGCGCCACTTGCGGTCGAGCACCGAGAGCAGGACCCGACGCTCGAGCTCGCGCATGCCGCCCTCCCCGGCGATGGCGTCGATCTCCGCCTCACGGCGGGCGTACGCGGCGTGCGCGTCCTTCAGCAACGCCTCGCGCAGTTCCTCCCGGCTGAGATCCGCGGGTTCGCCGTCCGTGGAGGTGGCGAGCTCCTTGTGATCGAGGCCCACCGGGTAGAGGGTCCGCAGGGCCGTCCACAGCTGCTCGAGGTCCCAGTCCTCGACGTAGCCCTCGGCGGTGGCACCGTCGACGTAGGCGGTGACCACGTCCGTGATCATGTGCTCGACCTGGCCTTCGAGATCCTCCCCGCGCAGGATGCGGCGACGCTCGTCGTAGATGACGGTGCGCTGCTGGTTCATCACCTCGTCGTACTTCAGGACGTTCTTGCGGATCTCGAAGTTCTGCTGCTCGACCTGTGTCTGGGCGCTCTTGATGGCCTTCGAGACCATCTTCGCCTCGATCGGCACGTCGTCGGGCAGGTTCAAGCGGGTCATGATCGATTCGAGCGCCGCACCGTTGAACCGGCGCATCAACTCGTCGCCGAGCGAGAGGTAGAAGCGCGACTCGCCCGGGTCTCCCTGCCGGCCGGAGCGGCCGCGCAGCTGGTTGTCGATCCGGCGGGACTCGTGCCGCTCGGTGCCGAGGACGTACAGGCCGCCGGCGTCCCTGACCTTGTCGGCGTCGGCCTTGACCTCGGCGTTGATCCGCTCGACCGCCTCGTCCCAGGCCGCCTCGTACTCCTCGGGCGTGTGGACCGGGTCGAGACCCCGCTTGCGCAGCTCCACGTCGGCGAGGATGTCGGGGTTGCCGCCGAGCACGATGTCGGTACCGCGGCCGGCCATGTTGGTCGCGACGGTCACCGCACCGGACCGCCCGGCCTCGGCGATGATGGTCGCCTCCTGCTCGTGGAACTTGGCGTTGAGCACGTTGTGCGGAATGCCGCGCTTGGTGAACTGCGCGGACAGGTACTCGGAGCGTTCGACGCTGGTGGTGCCGATCAGGACCGGCTGCCCCTTGGCATGCCGTTCGGCGACGTCGTCGACGACCGCCGCGAACTTCGCCGTCTCCGTCTTGTAGATCAGGTCGCCCTGGTCCACGCGGACCATCGGCTTGTTGGTCGGGATCGGGATCACCCCGAGCTCGTAGATCTGGTGCAGCTCCGCGGCCTCGGTCTCGGCGGTGCCCGTCATGCCGGAGAGCTTGTCGTAGAGGCGGAAGTAGTTCTGCAGCGTGATCGTGGCGAGCGTCTGGTTCTCCGCCTTGATCTCGACGCGTTCCTTGGCCTCGATGGCCTGGTGCATGCCCTCGTTGTAGCGACGTCCGACGAGGATGCGGCCGGTGAACTCGTCGACGATGATCACCTCGCCGTCCCGGACGATGTAGTCCTTGTCGCGCTGGTACAGCTCCTTGGCCTTGATCGCGTTGTTGAGGTAGCTCACCAGCGGCGAGTTCGCCGCCTCGTACAGGTTGTCGATGCCGAGCTGGTCCTCGACGAGCTCGACCCCCGCTTCGTGCACGCCGATGGTGCGCTTCTTGATGTCCACCTCGTAGTGGACGTCCTTCTTCAGCAGCGGCGCGATCCGCGCGAACTCGGCGTACCACTTGCTCGACGCGTCGGCCGGGCCGGAGATGATCAGCGGCGTCCGGGCCTCGTCGATGAGGATCGAGTCGACCTCGTCGACGATCGCGAAGTTGTGGCCGCGCTGCACGAGATCGTCGAGCGAGTGCGTCATGTTGTCGCGCAGGTAGTCGAAGCCGAACTCGTTGTTGGTGCCGTAGGTGATGTCGGCGGCGTATGCGGTGCGCCGCTCGGCGGGCGTCAGACCGGACAGGATCACCGCGGTCTCGAGACCGAGGGACCGGTGCACCCGGCCCATCCACTCGGAGTCGCGCTTGGCGAGGTAGTCGTTGACCGTCACCACGTGCACGCCCTCGTCGGCGATGGCATTGAGGTATGCGGGCAGCACACAGGTCAGGGTCTTGCCCTCACCGGTCTTCATCTCGGCGATGTTGCCGAAGTGCAGGGCCGCGCCGCCCATGATCTGAACCGGGTAGTGCTTCTGCCCCAGCACTCGCCACGACGCCTCGCGGGCCGTGGCGAACGCCTCGGGCAGCAACTCGTCGAGGGACTCACCCTCCTGGTAGCGACGACGGAACTCGTCCGTCTTGGCCCGCAACTGCTCGTCGGTGAGGGACTCGAACTCGGGTGAGAGGGAATCGACGTGGTCGGCGATGTGCTTGAGCCGCTTGACCATGCGACCTTCACCGACTCGGAGCAGCTTCGACAGCGACAGCACGGGCGTGTTCGTCCTCAATCTCGGGTACAGCACGGACAACGAAAATCCGGCCGAGGCCTGTATCGACCCCGGCCGGATTCCATGGTAGGCGGTCTATCGACGAGGTGACCACGGGCGACCGCTCGGCGGGGTGGCACACACGGTGCCGCCGCTGGACGGCGCAGTGGTCACACGAGCCGGATCAACCCGTAGTCGAACGCGTGCCGGCGGTAGACGACGGACGGACTGTCGGTCTCCTTGTCGTGGAACAGGTAGAAATCGTGACCGACCAGCTCCATCTCGTACAGCGCGTCGTCGACGGTCATCGGCTCGGCTGTGTGTTCCTTCGTTCGCACGATCCGGCCGGGACCCGAGGGCTCGGGCTCGTACTGCTCCAGCGAGATCTCCGGTGAGATTCCGAGCGAGTCGTCCCGGGCGAGCTCGGCAGTGGCCTCGGCCACCGAGACGGGGGTCTTTTCCCCGTGGTGTACCTTGCGGCGGTCCTTCGTGCGGCGCAGCCGCGCCTCGAGCTTGTCCGTCACGGACTCGAAGGCAGCGTAGAAACTGTCCGCGGATGCCTCTGCGCGCACCACCGGCCCCTTGGCCCGAGCGGTGATCTCGACGCGCTGGCAACTCTTCAGCTGCCGGCGATTGCGCTCGTGCTGCAACTCGACGTCGAACAGGAAGATCGTCGGGTCGAAACGTTCGAGCCGAGCGAGCTTCTCGGACACGTAGACCCGGAAGTGATCCGGGACCTCGACGTTGCGCCCCTTGACGACGACGTCGGCGCGGGGACCGTTGGACTCCGCAGTACCGGCTTCGGTCTCAGCAGCGGGAACCTTGGACTTCGAAGGGATCGTCACTCGTACCTCCCGAGTACGGCCGGCGCAGCTCGCGCGCCGGCATGATCGACGAGCGCGAAATGCGCTCCGCCCGACACGACGGCTGAGGGGCGTTTTGCGCCCGCTACCTGTGTTTTCGGGTCTGAGGGCGACGGTAGTACGGAACGGCGGGGAGTGCCACCGTTCCGCTCAATTTCACGCCGTCGTCACCTGACGGTGGGACCGATGTCCCCGACGTGCCCGGCCCCTCGGCCTGCGGCTCGGGGTCCTCCGGCTCTCATGCGGCGGCGATCACCAGCACCCCGCACGGGCGATGTCCCGCTGCCCGCAGGACCCGCACCGATTCCGTGGCGGTGGCGCCGGTGGTGACGACGTCGTCGACGAGCAGCACGTCCGCTCCCGCCGGTGGCCCGGCCCTCCGCAGCCGCACCCGCCCGGCCAGATTGCGCTGCCGCTGCGCAGCCGACAATCCCACCGAATCCCGGACAGCACGTCCGGTGACGAGAAGGCCGCAGACCTCGAGACGCCGGTCGTAACCGGCGGCCACCCGCACCGCACGCAGCACCGGATCGCCGCCGCGAGCGCGCGCCGCGTGGGCCCTCGTCGGGGCGGGCACCGCGACGAGAGGCCCGGCGGGCAGCTCCCCCCAGCGCCGCAGCCGTGACACCGCGGTCGCCAGCGCGAGGCCGAGCGGACCGGCCAGGTCGCGCCGGCCGTGTTCCTTGGCCGCGATCACCGCGCGGCGGCGCGCACCGCCGTACGGCCCCAGGGCCCACACCGGAACGTCGGGATCGACTCGGGGCCGGACCCGGGCCGGCACGTCCGCCAGCTCCCGGGCGCAGCGCCGGCACCAGCCGACGCCGGGGCGGCCGCAACCGCCGCACTCGACGGGCAGCACCAGATCCAGCAGCGACGTCAGCACCGCGACAGTGTGACCGCCGGCCCCGACATCTTCCCGAGCCGTCAGCCCGGCAGGACGGGGACGGCCTGCAGCCCGGTCAGGCCGGGCACCTCCCGCCAGTACCGATCGCCGGCCGGATCGGCGTTGTTCAGCTGGAACACTGCCCGCGAGTCCGCCACGAACTCCGAGGTCGTCGACGCCTCGACGGCGACGACCGGCGGGGTGAGGTTGCGGCTCGGCAGGGCGTCCATTCGTGAGCCGTCGACCGCGACCTGCACGACCGGGACGTCGGAGGCGGCCCGGGCCACGACCACGGTGTCCGGGGTGCTCCAGTCCAGGGACAAGGCCGGGCTGCCGAGACCGACGGCGATCTCACGGGGTGACGTGAGCGAGAATTCCCCGTTCGATCTCTGCACGACCACCGCGACGTAGACACGTCCGTCCACGATCATCGCCGCGCGCACGCCGTCGCGGGAGAGGCGCAGATCGCTGATCGTGTTGCCCACCGCCCGCACGGCCCCGGCATCAACGGGCAGGACCGTGATCCGGCCGGTGCCCGGCTCACGCACCGCACGCACCACGTTCGTGCCGTTGACCACGGACCACACGGAATTGTCGTCGAGTGCCCACGTAGGCCGCGTGATCGAGTCGGCCTGGAGTGCGCGCGCCGCCGGGCCGTCGCGGTACGGGCCGATCAGCAACTCGGCGGTGGCTTCCGGACGCCCGGTGTCGGCGACGGCGGCCGCCAGTTCGCCGTCGTGCGACAACGCCACCGAGCGCAGGTTCGTGGCGGTGCCGAAGGTCCCGGGCACCGGAGTGACCCCGGTCTCGGCGACGCTGACCAGCCCGCCACCGCGCAGCGCGTGGAGGCCGATGGTGGCGCTCGACGTGGCCAGCGGGTTCATCGATGCGACGTCCGCGGTGGTCCAGCCGTTCGGAAACCGCTCGTCGAGGGGCTGACCGTCCGCGAGCAGGACGTACGGGCCGGTGATCTCGGCGTTGGCCAGCGTCCAGATCACCTGGGCGGCGAGCAACTCGCGGCTCTCCTTGCTCAGGGGCCGCAACCCCAGGAAGTCGATCCGGACACCCCCGAGACCGACACCGACCTGGGTGGTGCGGCCGTCGGCCTTGGTGATCGGCCCCCGCACGGACACCCCCGAGCCGAGTTCCGTGCGCACGGCCGGTGCCAGGGCTGCTTTCGGGCCCTCGATGAGCAGGTCGATCAGCTGGGCCGCGGTCTGCTCCTGAGTAGCGGCGATCCAGCGGGGGTCGGGGACGACCGTGCGCCCGGACGGGTCGACGAAGTACAGCGAACGCCGCTGGTAGCCGTTGAGGAACTGCGGGCGGTCCATGACCACGCCCGGCCCCATCTCGTCGATGCGCCACTCGCCGCCGCTGAGCACGAGGGTGATCTTGGTTTCGAACGGTCCTTCGTCGGGGCGGTAGACCCCGCCCTCCTCCAGGTGGCCGACCCGGTTGGCGCGGATGACGTACGTCGCGCGGTCGGCGCTGCGCGACTCCGGGAGCACGTCGACCTTGTCGACGATCGTCGCGCTGGCGGCGTCGTCCCACTCGGCCGACATGTCGGCGGTGAGGAACTGCCGGGCGGCGAGGTGACGATTGGCCGGGTCCGTGCTGGCGCGCAGGAAGTCCCGCAGGAGCAGGTCCGGTTCCCGCCCCGGCGCCGGAGCCGGGACCGACGTGGTGGTGGGCTCGCGAGCGATGGTGCCCACCGCCTGGGGCGACGACGAGTCCGGCAGGCTGGCACAGCCGGACACGGCGACGGTCAGGCCCGTGAGCACCGCGAGCAGCGTCTTCGTGCCCCTCATGGGGTGGCCCCCTCGGGCGGGACCGGTACCGCCGCCGGGTTCACAGCGGTCGCGGTGTCCTCGCCGGCCTCGGCGTCCACGGACGCGTCCTCGTCCGCCGCGGGCGCACCCGGCAGCGGACGGCCCTGGACCGCGCGGACCGTGCTGGGAACGAGGGGCAGCGGACTGCGGCCGACCTTGCGTCCCCGTTGTCGCGGGAGGGTGAGCCGGAAGCAGGACCCCAGGCCGGGTTCACCCCAGGCCTCGAGCTTGCCGTTGTGGAGGTTGGCGTCCTCGACGCTGATCGCCAGCCCGAGCCCGGTTCCGCCGGAGCGCCGCACCCGGGACGGGTCCGACCGCCAGAACCGGTTGAAGACGAGTTTCTCCTCGCCGGGCCGCAGACCGACGCCCTGGTCCCGGACGATGAACGCGGCGGCGGTGTCGTCGGCGCGCAGGCGCAGCAGGATGGGTTTGCCCTCCCCGTGGTCGATGGCGTTGGCGAGCAGATTGCGCAGGATGCGCTCGACGCGGCGTGGGTCGACCTCGGCCTCGACGGGCTCACCCGGCAGGTCGACGATCAGCTCGGTGCCGCTCTCGCGGGCGAGATGCCGGACGGTGGAGACCGCGGCGCGGGCACACATGCGCAGGTCGAGTTGCTCGGCGGCGAGTTCGGCGACGCCGGCGTCGTGGCGGCTGATCTCGAGCAGGTCGCCCAGCAGACTCTCGAAGCGGTCGAGCTCGGTGACGAGCAGCTCCGAGGCGCGCTTGAGGGACGGGTCGAGTTCGTCGCTGCCGTCGTGGATGAGATCGGCGGCCATCCGCACCGTCGTCAGCGGGGTACGCAGCTCGTGGCTGACGTCCGAGGTGAACCGCTTCTGCAGGTTGCCGAACTCCTCGAGCTGGGTGATCTGCCGCGACAGGCTCTCGGCCATCTCGTTGAAGGACATGGCCAGGCGCGCCATGTCGTCCTCGCCGCGTACCGGCATGCGTTCCTTGAGCCGGCCGTCGGCGAACCGGACCGCGATACGCGATGCCGAGCGGATCGGCAGGACCACCTGGCGGGCGACGATCATCGAGATCGCGGCGAGCAGCACGAGCAGCACCCCGGCACCGACGAGGAGCGTGCCCCGCACCAGCGACAGCGTGTTCTCCTCGCCCGCCAGCGGGAACACCAGGTACAGCTCGAGGGTGGAGATGTCCGATGCCGTCGGCGTGCCCACGATCAGCGCCGGACCGGAGTAGCCGTCGGGATCCGACACCGTCGCGAACTGGTAGGCGATCTGGCCCTTCTGCACGAAGGCGCGCAGGTTCTCGGGGATCTGGTCGGCGGGCCCGCTCGACGTCGGTGCGCGCGGACCGTCGCCCGGCACGATCAGCACCGGGTCGAAGGTGCCCGCGACGCCGGTGTCCTCGCCCGCGTCGCTGCCGCGATTGGTCAGCGCCGCAACGGCTCCGTCGAGCCGGACCTGCAGCGAGCCGGAGTCGTCGGCGCCGGCGAGTTGACCCTCGACGAGGGCGCGGGACCGCTCGACCTCCTCGGTGGCGGCGTTGATCTTCACCTCGAGCAGTCGTTCGGTGATCTGGCTGGTGAGGACGACACCGAGGACGAGCATCACGATCAGCGACAACGACAGGGTCGAGACCACGACCCGCAGTTGCAGCGATCGCCGCCACGTGTGGGCGAGCCGGTTGCTCACCGCACGTGACCACCTCAGCAGCGGCAGAGTCCTCCTGGTGATCCGCCGCCGCAGTCGGTACCCACCGATCACGGCGGTCCGGCCTTGTAGCCGACGCCCCGCACCGTCAGCACCACCTCGGGGTTCTCGGGATCCTTCTCGACCTTCGCCCGCAGCCGCTGCACGTGGACGTTCACCAGACGGGTGTCGGCCGCGTGCCGGTAGCCCCACACCTGCTCGAGCAGCACCTCACGAGTGAACACCTGCCGCGGCTTGCGCGCGAGCGCCACCAGCAGGTCGAACTCGAGCGGGGTGAGGGAGATCAGTTCGTCCCCGCGGGTGACCTTGTGAGCGGGAACGTCGATGGCGATGTCGCCGATGGAGAGCACCTCGGCCGGTTCCTGCTCGGTGCGACGGAGCCGCGCGCGGACCCGGGCCACGAGTTCCTTCGGCTTGAACGGCTTGACGATGTAGTCGTCGGCGCCGGATTCGAGTCCGAGCACCACGTCGACGGTGTCCGACTTGGCGGTGAGCATGACGATCGGCACGCCCGAGTCGGCGCGCAGCACCCGGCAGACGTCGATACCGTTCATGCCCGGGAGCATGAGGTCGAGCAGGACGAGGTCGGGCCGGATCTCCCGGACCGCGTTCAGCGCCTGCGAACCGTCCCCCACCACGTAGGGCTCGAATCCCTCGCCCCGCAGGACGATCGTAAGCATCTCGGCGAGCGCGGTGTCGTCGTCGACAACCAGAATCCTCGGCTTCATGGCTTCTATCGTGTCACTCCTCGACCGTGGTGAAGCTGATTTGAGATCTCGGCGGCGAGTTGTCGCGGATCGGCATCGGGTCCGGCAACCCGCCACGGCGACATCCACTGTCGGCGTGCGAGGTCGTCGTACACCTGTCCGGTGCGGGCCTGCAGACCCGAGTCCCGTTCGTAGGCGTCCCGGTCGCGGGCCGTGTCGGACGCGGCGCGGCTGCGGGCCCGGCGCGCCGCCAGCTCGACCGGCACTCGCAGCAGCAGCTGCAGATCCGGCACGGGCAGCGCGAACCGCTCGAACTCGAGCTCACGCACCCACTCCACCGCCGGTCCCGAGCCGCCCTCGTGGTGCCGGGCGGCGGTGTAGGCGGCATTGGACGCGACGTACCGATCGAGCAGGACGATGTCGTTGTCCGCCAGGAGCTTCCGCAACCCGTCGGCGGCGTCACGGCGATCGAGGGCCCACAGCAGCGCCATCGCCTCGATGCTCGAGGCGGTGTCACCGTGCCGGCCCCGCAACGCCTCGGCACCGAGGTCGGCGTGCACCGATGTCCCGTAACGCGGGAACGCAAGCGTCGAGACGACGAATCCGGCTGCGCGCCAAGCCTCGACGAGGCCGGCGGAGAGTGTCCGCTTGCCGGCCCCGTCGAGCCCCTCCACGACGATCAACGCACCCATCGGTGGTGTCCTGCGATTCCCGCGCTCAGTACCGGTAGTGCTCGGGCTTGTACGGGCCTTCGACGTCGACCCCGATGTACTCGGCCTGATCCTTGGACAGCTTGGTCAGTTCACCGCCGAGCGCCTCGACGTGGATGCGGGCGACCTTCTCGTCCAGGTGCTTGGGCAGACGGTAGACCTCGTTGTCGTACTCGTCCGGCTTGGTCCACAGCTCGATCTGGGCGATCACCTGATTGGCGAACGAGTTGCTCATCACGAACGACGGGTGGCCCGTGGCGTTGCCGAGGTTCAGCAGCCGGCCCTCGGACAGCACGAGGATGGAATGCCCGTCTGCGAAACGGAACTCGTCGACCTGCGCCTTGATGTTGATCCGGGTGACATCCGTCGCCCGCTCGAGGCCGGCCATGTCGATCTCGTTGTCGAAGTGGCCGATGTTGCCCAGGATGGCCTGGTGCTTCATGCGACGCATGTGATCGAAGGTGATGATGTCCTTGTTGCCGGTCGCGGTGATCACGATGTCGGCCTGCTCGATGAAGCCCTCGACGGTGACGACGTCGAAGCCGTCCATCAGCGCCTGCAGCGCGTTGATGGGGTCGATCTCGGTGACCGACACCCGCGCGCCCTGCCCGCGCAGCGCCTCCGCGCAGCCCTTGCCGACGTCGCCGTAGCCGCACACCAGGGCGGCCTTGCCGCCGATGAGGACGTCGGTGCCGCGGTTGATCCCGTCGAGCAGCGAGTGCCGGGTGCCGTACTTGTTGTCGAACTTGCTCTTGGTGACCGAGTCGTTGACGTTGATCGCGGGGAACGCCAGATCGCCGCCGGCCGAGAGCTGGTACAACCGCAGCACGCCGGTGGTCGTCTCCTCGGTGACGCCGCGCACCGACTCGGCGACCGCGGTCCACTTCTTGGGATCCTGTGCGAGGGATTCGCGCAGCAGCGCCAGGAAGACCCGGTACTCGGCGGAGTCCTGGTCCTCGTCCACCGGGGGCACCACGCCTGCCTTCTCGAACTGCGCACCCTTGAGCACCAGCATGGTGGCGTCGCCGCCGTCGTCGAGGATCATGTTGGCCGGGCGCGGGGTGCCGTCGGAGGCGGCGGGCCAGGTCAGCATCTGCTCGGCCGCCCACCAGTACTCCTCGAGCGTCTCACCCTTCCACGCGAACACCGGCACGCCCTTGGGCTCCTCCGGGGTTCCGTGCGGGCCGACGACGACCGCCGCGGCGGCGTGGTCCTGGGTCGAGAAGATGTTGCACGAGGCCCAGCGCACCTCGGCGCCGAGAGCGACGAGGGTCTCGATCAGCACGGCCGTCTGGACCGTCATGTGCAGCGAGCCGGAGATCTGCGCGCCCTTCAACGGCAGCACCTCCGCGTACTCGCGGCGCAGCGCCATCAGGCCGGGCATCTCGTGCTCGGCCAGCCGGATCTCCTTGCGGCCGAATTCGGCGAGGGACAGATCGGCGACCTTGAAGTCGATGCCGTTGCGCTGGTCGGCCACGAGCTTGTTGTCGGACACGTGAGGATGCCTCTCCTGTTGGCAGTCGGTTCTGCCAACAGGCTATACAACTCGCTGTTCAGTCGCGCCGGGCGGAGCGATCGATGAACGGGCCGAGCAGCTCGGCCAGGTCCGCGGCGACGTCCCGGTCGGACTCGGGCGGCATCGAGATGTAGCTCATCGCGACGCGCACGATCGCCCGCCCCAGAATGCCCGCGTCCGCCGAGGACGCCTGTACCCAACTGCGCTGGAAGGTTTCCGAGAGCCGGGCGGAGGCTCGTTCGATGAGCGGCGCCGAGTCCGTGGTGATCAGGCGCAGCAGATCCGGCTTGGCGTCGCCGCGCAGCAGCGACTGGATCAGCGGGTCGGCACTGCTCTCGACGAAGAACGAGGTGAACCCCTCGACGAGGGCGGCGCGCGCCTGTCCCACGTGGGTGTAGATCGCGTCGTCGACGGCGTCGACGAACTGATCCACCAGGCGCAGCGCGTACGCCTGAGCAAGTCCCTGCCGCGACGAGAACTCGTTGTACAGAGTCTGTCTGCTCACACCCGCGCCCCGCGCGACGTCCGTCATGGTGACCGCGGACCAGTCACGGGCGGTGAGCAGGTCCCGCATGGCGTCGAGCACCGAATTGCGCAGCAGCATCCGGCTGGCCTCGTGGAACGGTACGCGCTGCCGGTCTCCGGGTTCCCCGGCTCGCGGAGGCTCCCCGGCGGTGGCGGATTCGTGCACGATCGACATGCCGCGACGGTTTCACGCGAGGCCGATCCCGTCAACACGAACAGAGCTACCGGCGCGGTACCGCCGGTTCGGCGAGCACGGAGTGCCTGCGGCTGTAGGCGAAGTAGACGACCACACCGATCGACACCAGAACGAATGCGGACAGCGTCCCGATATCGACCATCTCCTCCAGGGCACCGAGCGGGACGAACCCGGCGAGCGCCGCGACGACGACCGGCACCGGCACGGTCGTCCGCACCGGAGTGCCGTGACGGCCCGTGTGCGAGAGACGGCGCGGGACGAGGCCGTCGCGAGCCATCGCGAACAGCACGCGGGTCCGGCCGAGCATGAGAACCAGCACCACCGTGGTCAGGCCGGCGAGGGCGCCGCCTGTCGTCGCCCGGGAACCGAGCGGGGCCACGCTAGTCGATCCGGGCGTCGACGTCCGCCAACCGGGCGCGGAACAGCTGCGCCGGCTCGCCGGCGGCACGCACGGTGACGGCCGGGTCGGACGCCGACAGCCAGACCGCCTGTCCGGCCGCCAGCTGCAGGGTCCGCCCCGCGCATTCCACGCCGGCGGACCCGGAGGTGCACAACAGGATCTGCGGGCCGCACGGCGGCAGTGCGACGTCCGGTGCCGCACCGGAGCCGGGGGCGAGATCGATCCGAGACAGGGCGAACTCCGGGGCCGGAGTCCGGTAGCGCACTTCCCCCGGGCCGGCCGGCTCGGGTTCGAGGATCGGCACGTCCACGGGCCGGAAATCGAGCACCCGCAGCAACTCCGGCACGTCGACGTGTTTCGGCGTGAGTCCGCCGCGCAGCACGTTGTCCGAGTTGGCCATGATCTCCACAGCCATGCCGTGCAGGTACGCGTGCAGGTTCCCCGCTGCGAGGAACAGGCCCTGTCCCGGCTCGAGAGTGATCCGATTGAGCAGTACGGCGGCGAGCACGCCCGCGTCGCCGGGGTAGAACTCGGCGAGCTGCAGCACCGTCCGGACCTCCTCGGCGAACGGGGCCGTGCCGTTGCCGTTGTGCGTCGCCAGGTAGGTCACGCAGCCGTCGAGTACCCGCGGCAACAGAGCCGACAGCACCGACTGCGGAAGGGTGATCCAGATGGTGAACAGGGCGCGCAGGCCGTCGGAGTCGGGTTGCCCGGCGAGCAGCCCGACGTACGGATCGAGTTCGGGTACCTCGAGGGCGGCGAGCAGCTCGACGGTGCGATGCGGATCCCGGAAACCGGCGAGTGCCTCGAAGCGGGTGAGCGCGACGACGAGCTCGGGCTTGTGGCTCGCATCGCGGTAGTTCCGCACCGGCGACTCCAGGGGCAGGCCCGCGGCCTCCTCGCGGGCGAAGCCCTCGGCAGCCTGTTCGGCACTCGGATGCGCTTGCAGCGACAGTGGTTCCTCGGCGGCCAGCAACTTGAGCAGGAACGGCAGCCGCGGCCCGAACCGGCTCAGTGTCGCCGGCCCGAGATGTCCGCCCGGATCGGCCTCGAGGACGTCGAGCAGGGAGGTGTCCTCACCCGGGCCGTCACCGTTGGTGCTCACCACCCGCGCCGGGTCCGCGGGGTGCGCACCCAGCCACAGTTCCGCTTCCGGATGCGCGGACGGCACCGTCCGGCCGCACAGCGCCGCGATCGCGGTGCGCGAACCCCAGGCATACGAACGCAGCGCACCTTCGAGTCGGAGCACTAGCGACCACCGACCAACCGCAGATAGGCAGCGGCCATCTCGAATCGCACGGCCAGCACCGCCACCTGCTCCGGCACCGACGGCACCGCCTTCGCCTCGAACTCCCCCACCACCGATACCAACTCCATGTCCGGCAGCGCTGCCGCGCGCCGCTCCGCCTGCCGCCGATCTTCCTCCACACTCAACACCAAGACCCGCACCGGGGGTGCGGGCACCGGCCCGTCGAGCTGTTCGTCGTGGAAGAACGGATCGTACGACTCCCCACCCGCCGGGGGTATCGCGACCAGTCGGTCCCGCGCGGCGAGAACGTCCGGCAACGCCGACGCCGAGGCGATCACCCCGGCCACCTGCAGCAGGGACTCCCCCGCGTGCCGGGCGAGCGCAGCCGTCACCGCCGAGTCGCCCGCCAGGGCCACCCGTCGGGACTGGATCCGGGAGGCCAGCGCCTTCGCCGGATTCCGGAACACCTCGCTGCCCGGCTGGTCGCGGCCGGCTTCGCCGTCCGCCGAGTCGGCGAGATCGGCCAGCGGGGGAACCACGCCTGCCGTGCGGGTGGCCTCCATCGCCACCACCACCGCGAGGAACACCGCCAGGTGCCGCAGGAGGGAGTACGCCACCGGCACTCGGATCCGCGGGGGCAACAGCATCGCCCGGCCCGCCGCCGCCCCACGGATCGGTCCCTCGTCCGGGGCGTCGACAACCACCTCGGCGCCGCGCCGCAGGGCCGCGGCGACCGATTCGGCGAGCTGAGGGTCGCCGGCGTCGTCGCCCGCGACGACCACGACGTCGAGCGGGCCGACCCAGGGCGGGGTGACGGGGGCCGTGACCAGCGGCACGGCCGAACGCGCCGCGAGCATCGCGACGACGAGTTCGCCCGCGCGAGCGGCGCGCGCATCGCCACACACGAGCACCACGCTGCGCGGATGCAGGCCGTGCAGGCGGTCGAGGATCTGCTCGTCGACGGCCGCGGCGGTGGCGCGGATCTGTGCCCCGCCGAGCGCGGCGAACCGCAGGATCCCGTCGACGTCGGCGTCGATCAGGGCACCGGTGTCGTCCAAGTCGAGGATCGAAGAGGGAGCCGTCATGGCTGCGCCACCGTCCTTCCGACTCGCACCGTCCCGGGACCGAGCCCCGGGAACTCGATTATCCCCGCCACGGATACTTCCGTCACGCGCGCACGATCGCCAGGATTTCCCTCACCAGCGCGTCGACCTGCTCCGCCGTGCGGGCCTCGACGTTGAGTCGCAGCAGGGGCTCGGTGTTGGAGGCCCGCAGGTTGAACCAGGCACCGTCGGCGAGATCGACGGTGACGCCGTCGAGCCGGTCGACTGCTTCGGCGCGGTCGCCGAAGGCCTCGAGCACTGCGGCGGTGCGCTCCGCGGCGTCGTCGACGGTGGAGTTGATCTCCCCGGACGCGGCGTACCGGTCGTATTCGCGCATCAGCTCGGACAGGGGCCGGTCCTGGCCGGCGAGCGCGGCGAGCACGTGCAGGGCCGCGAGCATGCCCGAGTCCGCGCCCCAGAAGTCGCGGAAGTAGTAGTGCGCCGAATGCTCACCGCCGAACACGGCCCCCGTCTCGGCCATCTGCTGCTTGATGAACGAGTGCCCGACGCGGGTGCGGACGGGCTTGCCCCCGAGTTCGGTGACGAGCTCGGGCACCGCGCGGGAGGTGATGAGGTTGTGGATGATCGTCGATCCGGGTTCCTTCGCGAGCTCGCGCGAGGCCACCAGCGCGGTGACCGCCGACGGCGTGACCGGCTCACCGCGCTCGTCGACGACGAAGCAGCGGTCGGCGTCACCGTCGAACGCGAGGCCGAGGTCGGCACCCGAGTCGCGCACCAGCTTCTGCAGGTCCACCAGGTTGGCGGGATCGAGCGGATTGGCCTCGTGGTTGGGGAAGGTTCCGTCGAGTTCGAAGTACAGCGGCACCAGGTCGATCGGGAGCGCACCGAACACCGCGGGCACCGTGTGCCCGCCCATACCGTTGCCGGCGTCGACGGCAACCCGGAGCGGGCGCATCGCGGACAGGTCCACCAGCGAGCGGACGAACGCGGCGTAGTCGGCGAGCACGTCCCGCTCGGTGACGGTGCCGGGGGCACCGTCGAAGTCCGGGACGCCGGCGACGAGTTCGGCCGTGACGGTGGCGAGCCCGGTCTCCTGTCCGACCGGCTTGGCCCCGGCCCGGCACAGCTTGATCCCGTTGTAGCGCGCCGGGTTGTGGCTCGCGGTGAACATGGCGCCGGGAGCCTCGAGGATCCCGGACGCGAAGTACAGCTGATCGGTGGAGGCCAAGCCGATGTGGACGACGTCGACTCCCTGGGCGGTGACGCCGGCGGCGAAGGCCTCGGCCAGCTCCGGGGACGATGCGCGCATGTCGTGGCCGATCACGACGCGGGTGGCGCCGCCGTCGCGCATCAGGCGAGCGAAGGAGGCTCCGACGTCCCGGACGAATCCGGCGTCGAGCTGTTCTCCCACCAGGCCACGCACGTCGTACGCCTTGACCACGGCGGACACGGACTCGGCAGTTCTCGCCACTGTTGCTGCTCCTGATCGTCGACTGGCGCCGCCGCCTCCGCGGCGGGGCACGGTCAGCCTAGTGCGCGGCGATCAGGACGTGGGATCGGGCAACACGCGCAGATGGCCACGACGGCCGGTGCGGGCGGTGGGGGGTGCGGCCAGGGTGGTGGGGACACCGGAATCGGTGTCGTCGGAGTCGGTGCGGCCCCGCTCGCCGAGTCCGGCTTCGCGCACCGCCTCGGCCAGTGCGGTCAGGTCGTCCTCGTCCGGAGTCCCGGCGGTGAAGGCGCCCTCGTAACGGACCAGCTCCCACCCCTTCGGGGCGGTGATCCGCGAGCCGTGCGATTCGCACAGATCCCACGAGTGGGGCTCGGCGACCGTTGCCAGGGGACCGACGACCGCGGTGGAGTCCGAGTACACGTAGGTCAGCGTCGCAACAGCAGGGTTCTTGCACCCAGGCCGGCAGCATCGACGCAGTGATCTCACAGTCGGAGAGTAGCGCGCCGTGCGCTCCGGGACTATCCGGACACACCGGAGAAGCGGGTTCGGATTTGCGTGTCGTACTGTCCAGGCATGCCCCGATCGCGCCGTCCCAGACCCGTGACGTCCCGCTCGGTCGCCCGTCGCGGCCGCGGTGTGCGCGGCCCGCTGTTCCCGCACGAGGTGCCGGCGTGGCGCTCGCGCGCGGAGAAGTTCGATCTGCTCGTGCTGGGGGCCTTCGCGCCGATCGACGCACAGTGGCACGACCGGCTGACCAAGCTCGACATCGCCGTCGACGAGGTGCCCAAGATCCGCGCCCTCGACCCGGACTCGGTGAACTGGCCGTCGGAGGTGGTCGCGGACGGCCCGGTGCCGCTGTCGCGGCTCGTCCCCGCAGGGATCGACCGGCGCGGCGCGGCGACGCGGGCCCGGATCGTGCTCTTCCGCCGCCCGCTGGAACTGCGGGCGAAGGATCCCGAGGATCTCACCGACCTGGTGCACGACGTGCTCGTACACCAGGTCGCGACGTACCTCGGCGTCGAGCCCGAGGTCGTCGACCCCGAACTCGGCGGTTTCGACGAGGACTGACGCCTCAGACGATGCCGCGCTTGAGGCGCCGGCGCTCCCGCTCCGACAGACCACCCCAGATGCCGAAGCGTTCGTCGTTGGCCAGCGCGTACTCGAGACATTCGTCCCGCACCTCGCACCCCAAGCAGATCCGCTTCGCCTCCCGGGTCGATCCCCCTTTCTCAGGGAAGAACGCCTCGGGATCCGTCTGCGCGCACAAGGCGCGTTCCTGCCACTGTTCGTCGGCACCGTCGGACGGGTCGCCGAAACCATCGATCAGACTGAGCACGGGCCGCGCAGGCGCGTCCCCCCCGATGCCGTCGATGTCGTCCCGGACGTCCTCGCCTGCAGTGTCGATGCCTGCAGTGTCGATCCGAGAGCTCTCGAACCATTCGCGCTCGTCGGCCATCGTTCGCCTCCTCACCTGCAGCGCTGCAACTCTCGTCGAAACCGGCCCACTCCGCGCCACCCCCATCGAACATGCGTTCGAATGCAGTTCGCCACAACCGATCTCGGCTCCGGTTCACTGGAAATGACACTTATGTGATTAGACACGTGGGGCGTGTCGCGGTCAAGCCGAGCGCCGCCGCTGTCTTACCATCCGGGGTTCTCCTCCGCGCCGCTGCGCACCTGCCGCCCGGGTGCGCAGGCACCCCGGCAGCCCTCGCGGCGCACCGCCTACGCTTGCCCTGTGAACGTGACTGTATTGGTCGGCGGCGTCGGAGGTGCGCGTTTTCTCACCGGCGTGCGCCGGCTCCTCGGCATCGAACCCGGCCGCGACCTCGACCCCGACGCCGCGCACCGGGTGACCGCGATCGTCAACGTCGGCGACGACGTCTGGATGCACGGGCTGCGCATCTGCCCCGACCTGGACACGTGCATGTACACCCTCGGCGGCGGGATCGACACCGAACGCGGATGGGGCCGGGCCGACGAGACCTGGCACGCGAAGGAGGAGCTGGCGGCGTACGGAGCGACACCGGACTGGTTCGGCCTCGGGGACCGCGACATCGCGACCCACCTGCTGCGCACCCAGTTGCTGAACGCCGGGTACCCGCTCTCGGCCGTGACCGAGGCGCTGTGCGACCGCTGGAAACCGGGCGTCGCCCTCCTCCCGGTCTCCGACGACCGCAGCGAGACCCACGTCGTCATCACCGATCCGGCCGACGGCGAGCAACGCGCCGTGCACTTCGAGGAATGGTGGGTCCGGCACCGCGCCCAGGTGCCCACGCACAGCTTCGCGCACATCAGCGCCGAGAAGGCCGCCCCCGCACCGGGTGTGCTCGAGGCGATCGACTCGGCGGACGTGGTGATCCTCGCCCCCTCCAACCCGGTGGTGAGCATCGGCGCGATCCTCGCGATCCCCGGACTGCGCGGCGCGCTGCGCACCACGTCCGCGAAGATCGTCGGACTGTCGCCGGTGATCGACGGAAAACCGCTGCGCGGCATGGCCGACGCCTGCCTCGGCGTGATCGGCGTCGAGACCACCGCCCAGGGCGTGGGACGGCACTACGGCGCCCGCAGCGGCGCAGGCCTGCTCGACGGCTGGCTGATCCACTCCACCGACGCCGCCGACGTGCCCGGCGTCGAGGTGCGCAGCGTGCCGCTGCTCATGACCGATCCCGACGCGACAGCCGAAATGGCTCGCGCCGCACTCGAACTGGCAGGAGTGACGCTGTGACCACGCCCTCCGACACGGCCGTCGGTACCGCCGCCGGGGTGCGCGACCACTCCCCCGGACGGCCGATCGAGATCCTCCCGGTGCCCGGCCTGCCCGAGTTCCGACCCGGCGACGACCTCGCCACCGCGCTCGCCGCCGCCGCGCCCTGGCTCGCCGACGGAGACGTCCTCGTCGTCACGAGCAAGATCTTCTCCAAGGTCGAGGGCCGCATCGTGGACTCCCCCACCGACCCCGAGGCCCGCGATGCGCTCCGCCGCCGCCTGGTCGACCAGGAGGCGGTGCGCGTGCTCGCGCGCAAGGGACGCACGCTCATCACCGAGAACCGGCTCGGGATCGTGCAGGCCGCTTCCGGGATCGACGGCTCGAATGTCGCCGCCTCGGAACTCGCCCTGCTGCCCGAGGATCCCGATGCGAGCGCCGCGGCTCTGCGCGAGCGTCTGCAGGCGCTGCTCGGTGTGAGCGTCGCCGTGGTCGTGACCGACACGATGGGCCGGGCCTGGCGCGTCGGCCAGACCGACGCCGCGATCGGGGCGGCCGGAATCCCGGTCCTGCACGAGTACGCGGGATCCCGTGACGGACAGGGCAACGAACTGTTCGTCACCTCCGTCGCCGTCGCCGACGAGATCGCGGCCGCGGGCGACCTCGTCAAGGGGAAGCTGGGCGGTGTCCCGGTCGCGGTGATCCGTGGCCTCGACCTGCCCGACAACGGTTCCACCGCCCGGCAACTCGTCCGTCGCGGCGAGGACGACCTGTTCTGGCTCGGCACCGCCGAGGCACTCGAGCGAGGCCGCCGCGAGGCGCTGTTGCTGCGGCGGTCGGTGCGGGAATTCTCCTCGGAACCGGTCGATCCCGAAGATCTGCGCGACGCCGTCGCCGAGGCTCTCACCGCTCCCGCGCCGCACCACACCCACCCGGTGCGGTTCGTCTGGGTCCGCACCGAGCAGGTGCGCCGCCGGCTGCTCGACCGCATGCGCGAACGTTGGGCCGCCGACCTCGCCGGTGACGGGCTCGCACCGGCGGCGATCGACCGACGGGTGGGCCGCGGCGCGATCCTCTACGACGCGCCCGAAGTGGTGATCCCGTTCTGGGTTCCCGACGGCGCCCACCGCTACCCCGACGCCCGGCGTACCGCCGCCGAGGCCACGATGTTCACCGTCGCCGCCGGCGCCGCCGTACAGGGGCTGCTGGTCTCACTCGCCGTCCGCGGGCTCGGCAGCTGCTGGATCGGGTCGACGATCTTCGCCCCGGACGTCGTGCGGCGTGAACTCGGCCTGCCCGCGGACTGGTCGCCGCTCGGCGCGATCGCGGTCGGACATCCCCTCGAGCCGGCGACGCCGCGCGTCGCCCCCGCGGCCGGCGACCGGCTGCTGGAGCTGTGAGATGACCGCGTCCACGCTGCACGCCTCGGCCGTCGACCGGCTGCAGGCCTGGCGGACCGATTCGGCGGACGCGGAGTCGCTGCGGCACACCATGCTCGCATTTCTCGACGCCGCCCCCGAGGGATGTCTGCGCCGGCACGTCCCCGGACACGTCACGGCGTCGTCGCTCGTGCTCGATGCCGACCGGCGGCACGTGCTGCTGACCCTGCATCCCCGGGTGGGACGGTGGATCCAGCTCGGTGGGCACTGCGAGGAATCCGACGAGACGGTCGTCGACGCGGCGCTGCGGGAGGCGACCGAGGAGTCCGGAATCGCGGATCTGACCATCGACCCGGGACTGCTCTCCGCGCACACCCACCCGATCACCTGCTCGCTCGGCCGCCCGACCCGGCACCTCGACCTGCGGTTCCTCGTCGTCGCGCCACCGGGAGCCGTAGCCGTCCGGAGCACGGAATCGACGGACCTGCGATGGTGGCCCGTCGACGCGCTGCCGCCCGAGGCCGAGCACGACACCCTCGGGCACCTGCTCGCTCTCGCGGGCGCACGCTTCCGGGCGGCCGGTTAGACCGGTTGCAGCGTGGGGCGTTTCGGCGCGACACCGTCCCCGGAGGACGTGCCGCGCACGCGCCGCCCGAGCCAGGGAATCAGGAATTCCCGCGCCCACCGGCGGTCCTCGGCCCGTTTCGCCGCGGACACCACCGGCGCGGCCTCGAACTCGGCCGGAGTGAGCGTGTGTGCCGCGCCGAGGAGATCGAGCACGCGGATCGCCATGTTCCGGTGCCCGGCCGCCGACATGTGGAGCCGGTCGAAATCCCACATCCGCAGGTCGCGGTACTCCGCGAAACGCCAGAAGTCGACGATCGTCGCACCGTGCCGGTCGGCGATCTCGCGGACGAGCTCGTTGTAGACGGCCCAGCGCCCGCGCAGGATCCGGAACACCGGCGCCCAGCTGCCGTCGTAGGCCGTCCACACGAGCACCCGGGCACCCGTCGCAGCGAGCTTGCCGACCGCCTCGTCGTACTCGGCGGCCAGCGCGTCGAGATCGAGCTTCGGGCGCATCAGGTTGTTGCCGCCGGCATAGATCGTCACCAGGTCGGGCCGCATCGCCACGGCCGCGTCGAGCTGTTCGTCGAGGATCGGGCGCAGCAGTCGTCCGCGCACGGCGAGGTTGGCGTATCCGAATCCCGGGTTGTCGCGGGCGAGTTCCTCGGCGACGAGATCCGCCCAGCCCCGCAACCCGTTGGGCCGGGCCGGATCCGGGTCCCCGACGCCTTCGGTGAACGAATCCCCCAGTGCCACATACCGTTCGAACTTCACTGCGGATCCCCCCGTGCTATACGTCGGTGCTGAAACGGATCCCGCCGTCGGGGATCTGCACCCCGGGCCAGACCCGGGCGCCACGCAGCAGCTCGCAGCGCGCCCCGATGTCGGCACCGTCGCCGATGACGCCGTCGCGGATCAGGGCGCGGGGGCCGACGCGGACCCCGAATCCGATGATGGACCGCTCGATCACCGCCCCGGCCTCGACCCGCGCGCCGTCGAAGATCACCGCACCGTCCAGACGCGCGCCGGCACCGATCTCGGCACCGCGGCCGACGACCGTGCCACCGATCAGCAGGGCGCCGGGCGCGACGGAGGCACCGGGATGGACGAGGGATTCGCCCCGCTGCCCACCGAGGGCCGGCGACGGCGCGATACCCCGCACCAGATCGGCCGAGCCCCGCACGAAGTCCTCCGGTGTGCCCATGTCCCGCCAGTAGGCCGCGTCGACGTGCCCGTACACCCGGCGGCCCTCCGCCAGCAGAGACGGAAAGACCTCGCGTTCGACGGACACCGGACGACCCTCGGGGATCGACTCGATGATCTCGCGCTTGAAGACGTAGCAGCCTGCGTTGATCTGGTCCGTCGGCGGATCCTGCGTCTTCTCCAGGAATGCGGTGACCCGGCCTTCCTCGTCGGTGGGCACACACCCGAACGCACGCGGGTCGCCCACGCGCACCAGATGCAGCGTCACGTCGGCGTCGGTGCGCAGGTGGGTGTCGAGCACCGCGCCGAGATCCGTTCCCCCGAGAACGTCACCGTTGAAGACCATGACGTTGTCGGCCCGCAACCTCGGCAGGACGTTGCGGATGCCGCCGCCGGTGCCCAGCGGCTCGGCCTCGGTGACGTACTCGATCTCGAGTCCCAGTTCGGAGCCGTCACCGAAGTAGTCCTCGAAGACCTCCGCCTTGAACGAGGTACCGAGCACCACGTGCTTGATGCCGGCCGCACGGATGCGGGTGAGCAGATGCGTCAGGAACGGCACGCCGGCGGTGGGCAGCATCGGCTTCGGCGCGGACAGCGTCAGCGGCCGCAGCCGGGTTCCCTGTCCGCCCACCAGGATCACCGCATCGGTGTGCGGCGCAGCATCGTTCGTCATCGTGTCCCCTGTTCCGTGGTGTTACCCGCCTCGGCTGTCCGCGCCCGTTCGCGCGCCGCCGCGGCCACCGACATCCTCGACCGGGCGGCGAGCCCGGCCCGCAGCGTCCATCGCAGCGGTGCCTGCCACCGATGCGGGTGCCGGTCCGCCTGGAACCGGTAGGCGCTCTCGTGGTGGGCCGGAAGCATGAGTTCGGGATGCCGGCCGGCAGCGTGCCCTTTCGCGTGCGTGACCTCCGCCGAGGGCACGTACACGTTGAGCCAGCCCGCCCGGCCGAACCGGTCGCCGAGATCGACGTCCTCCATGTACATGAAATAGCGCGAGTCGAAGCCGTCGACCGCGTCGAAAGCCGCCCGCCGCACCAGCAGGCACGAGCCGGACAGCCATCCCACCGGCCGCTCCGACACGGATTCGTTCTCCTGCCGGTACCGCTGCGTCCACGGGTTCTTCGGCCACACCGTGCCGAGCAGCGCGTGCCCCGCGCCGGAGACCAGCCCGGGCACCGATCGCGCCGACGGATAGACGGTGCCGTCGGGCTCGTGGATCAGCGGGCCCAGGGACGCGGCCCGCGGCCAGCGACGCGCCCCCTCGAGCAGCCGGTCCAGCGACCCGGGCCCCCAGCGCACGTCGGGATTGGCGACGACGACGAACTCCTCCGCCGGGTCGACCTCCGCGACGGCCCGGTTCACGGCCCCGCCGTAGCCGATGTTGCCGCCGGTGTGCAGCAGCCGCACGTTCGGGTGCCGCGCGGCGGCCTCTTCCGGAGCGCCGTCGGTGGACCCGTTGTCCGCCAGGATCACCCGGGTGGGCAGGGTCGTCGCGCCGGTCAGCGAGGTCAGGAAGTGCTCCAGATGCTCACCGGGCGAGTAGGTCACCGTCACCACGGTCAGCGTCGAACTCACGCCGTCACCTTAGCCGCCGGCCGCGGCCGCGCCGAATCACGCCCGGGCCCGTAGGGCGCCGATCGCGGCATGCAGGGCCGGCCGCCACGGCCGGAGCGGCGTCAGCCCGGTGGCGGCCCATGCGCTGCCGTCGAGGACGGAGTACGCCGGACGGGGTGCGGGCCGCACGAACTCGTCGCTGCCGCACGGCTGCACACGGCTCGGGTCGGCGCCCGCCTCGGCGAACACTGCCCGGGCGAGATCGAACCAGCTCGCCTCCCCGGAGTTCGTCGCGTGCAGGATCCCGCCGGGCACCGTGCCCGCGCGGGCGGCGAGTTCGAGGATCCCGTCGGCGAGATCGGCGGCGTAGGTGGGGCAGCCCACCTGGTCGTCGACGACGCGCACCGTGTCGCGTTCGCGTTCGAGCCGGAGCATGGTGGCGACGAAGTCGTTGCCGTCGCCGGTGTAGAGCCACGCGGTGCGCACCACGTGGGCGCCCGGTAGCCGGTCGAGCACCGCCCGCTCCCCGGCGAGCTTGGTCCGGCCGTAGACGGTGCGGGGCCCCGTCGGATCGTCGACCCGGTACGGGCGGTTCCCGTCGCCGGCGAACACGTAGTCGGTGGACACGTGGATCAGGTGCGCACCGGCGGCGGCGCATGCGGCGGCCAGGTTGGCAGGGCCGTGCTCGTTGACCGCGGCGGCGTCCTCGGGATGCGTCTCGGCCGCGTCCACCGCGGTGTAGGCGGCGCAGTTGAGCACGACGGCGCCGGGTTCGACGAGCGCGGCCACGGCGCCGGGATCGGTGATGTCCGCCTCCTCCGACCCGACGCCCCGGATCCGGAGGCCGGCCGCGGCGCCGCGGGCGAGCAGGTGACGGCCCAGTTGTCCGCGGGCTCCGGTGACGAGAACGGTCTGCACGGGCACGAGTGTGGCATGCCGCGGCGGCTGTCACCCGGTACGAGCCGGGCACGCCGCCGCGACGGGTGCCACAACGGCCGCCGTCTCGGCAGTAGCCTGAGTGCGACCGCCGACGCCCGACGAGAGGACCGCCAGGTGCCGCCAGAACCGCCCACACGCCGAGCTCCGGCGCGCGACGCGGGGGGAGGATCGGGGGTCCTGCGCGGTCGGCCGCTGCGGATCGCCGTCGCCGTCGCCGCGGCGCTCACCCTGGTCGCCACCGGCGTCGCGTGGCGCGGTGTCGATTCGCTGCGGTCCTCCCTCGCCACCGTGGGTGGGCTCACCCTGGGGGACGGCCGGGACGGCGCCCTCGACATCCTGCTGGTGGGCACCGACAGCCGCACCGACGCCCACGGCAATCCACTGTCCCAGCGCGAACTCGACGCGCTGCGGGCCGGCGAGGAAGTGGCCAACAACACCGACACGATCATCCTGATCCGGGTACCGCTCGACGGCACCTCGGCGACCGCCGTCTCGATCCCCCGCGACACCTACGTCGAGGTGCCCGACATCGGCATGTCGAAGATCAACGCCGCGTTCGGTGCCACCAAGGAGACCGAGCGGCTGCGACTCGTCGAGGCGGGTGAGTCCGACGCGGCTGCCGAGAAGGCGGCCACGCAGGCGGGCCGGGAGGCGCTGGTCGAGTCGGTGGCCGACCTGACCGGCATCACCGTCGACCACTATGCCGAGGTCGGCCTGCTCGGGTTCGTGCTGCTCACCGATGCCGTCGGCGGCGTCGACGTCTGTCTGAACAACGCGGTCGACGAGCCGCTGTCCGGGGCGAACTTCCCCGCAGGTGAGCAGACCCTCGACGGTGCGGACGCCCTGAGCTTCGTCCGGCAGCGCCACGACCTGCCGCGCGGCGACCTGGACCGGATCGTGCGGCAGCAGGTGTTCATGGCGTCGCTCGTGCAGAAGGTGCTCAGCGCGAAGACGCTGAGCAACCCGTCCAAGCTGAATCAACTCAGCGCCGCTGTGCAGCGGTCGGTGGTCCTCGATTCCGACTGGGACATCCTCGACCTGGCCACCCGGATGCAGGACCTGGCCGGCGGCGCCGTGCAGTTCTCGACGATCCCAGTCCAGGACCTCAACGCGATGACCGACTACGGCGAATCCGTGGTGCAGGTGGACCCGGAGGAGGTGCGCAGCTTCGTCGCCGACCTCGTCGATCCGGACGACGACGGGTCGCAGTCCACGACGGACCCGGCGCCGGACGTCGAGGCCGGCACGATCACGGTGGACGTCGCGAACGCCGGCGGTGTCGCCGGTCTGGCCTCCCGCGTTGCGGCCGCACTCGTCGGTGACGGCTTCGTCGAGGGCGGTGTGGGCAACCACACCGGCCGCGCGGTGGACGAGTCGACGGTCTTCGCCGCCGACCCCCGGTCCGACCAGGCGCGTGCTGTCGCCGAGGCACTCGGCGGCCTGGCCACCGCCGCCGACCCGTCGCTCGACGCCGACACGGTGCGAGTGGTGCTCACCGAGGACTACGCGGGTCCGGGCGCGGACGCGAGCGTCACCTCCGTGGCCTCCGGATCGGAACTCGTGAGCGCCGGGGCCGCCCCCACATCGGTTCCACCCGGCCCGCCGATCGATGCCGGCTCCACGGGCCCTCGCTGTGTGAACTGAAGGACTGTGTGAACCGAAGGACTGTGTGAACCGAAGGATGAGGACGCCGTGACCACGCTGACCGACACCCTGCTCGATCCGATCCTGGCCGCCGATCCGGCCGGCCCCCGCATCACGTGGTACGACGACGTGTCCGGCGCCCGGATCGAGCTGTCCGCGGTCACCCTCGCGAACTGGGCCGCCAAGACGGCGAACATGGTGCGCGACGAGTTCGGCCTGCTGCCCGGCGGGCGGGTGGCCGTCCTGCTCCCGGCGCACTGGCAGAGTGCCGCGGTCCTGCTCGGCGCGTGGTGGGCCGGTGCCGAGGTGGTGCTCGAACCCGACGACGCGGACCTCGCGCTGGTCACCGTGGACCGTCTCGACGAAGTCGCGGACGCTGCCGAGGTCGCGGTCCTCTCGCTCGACGCCTTCGGCCGGCCCGTGCCGGACCTGCCGGTGGGGGTCACCGACTATGCGACGCACGTGCGCGTGCACGGTGACCAGTTCCGCTCCGCCGGGGACGGCGGGCCGGTGCTCGACGGCCGGACGGCCGACGAGGTCGCGGCGGCAGCCCGGGAGGCCGCCGCGGCCGCAGGCATCACGGGTGCGGACCGGGTGCTCTCGAGCCGCGACTGGAGCACCCCGCAGGCACTGATCGAGGGCCTGCTCGCCGTCCTCGCCGTCGGCGCATCGCTGGTGCAGGTGAGCAATCCGGATCCGGCAGCCACGGACCGGCGGGCCGAGAGCGAGAAGATCACCGCCCGTCTGGACGGTTGACCCCGCCGGTGTAGCCACCGTCGGCGAGGCCGGCCTCGATCTCGAACCGGTTGCGGGCACCGGGACGGCGCAACTCCTCCCGGAGATACCGGATCGCGAACCCGACGCCGTGCCGCGCCCACTGATCGGCGTGGACCGCCTCGTGCCGCAGGATCCGCCGCGACGGTGACCGGCCGGTGAGGAACGCCCCGCCGATCGTCGTACCCGAGCGGGCGTAGCCGCCGCGCATCCCGCTGCAGACGTAGAGACCGAACTCGTCGTCGAAGTCGATGCGGCCGCCCCACGCGCGCGCCCACAGCAGAGCCAGGGCCGTCACCGCGCGCACAGCACGATCCGCGCGGCGCGCGGTCGTCCGCGCGCTCGATTTCGAGCGCGGACGACCGAAACGCGCGCGTACGTGCACGAAGTCAGCCGAGCAGCTTCTGCCGCAACGCGTCGTCCTTCTCGAGCACCATCTGCTCGAGGCCCGCCTGGAACTGTTCCATCCGTTCCCGCAGCGCGGGGTCGGCCGCGCCGAGGATGCGGGCGGCGAGCAGCCCGGCGTTGCGGGCTCCGCCGATGGAGACGGTCGCGACGGGCACCCCGGCGGGCATCTGCACGATCGACAGCAGCGAGTCCATGCCGTCGAGGTACTTCAGCGGCACCGGCACGCCGATCACCGGAAGGGGCGTCGCGGAGGCGACCATGCCCGGCAGGTGCGCGGCGCCGCCCGCACCGGCGATGATCACCTTGATGCCACGTCCGGCGGCGTCGCGGGCGTAGTCGAGCATGCGCTGCGGGGTGCGGTGGGCCGAGACGACCCCCACCTCGAAGCGGATGCCGAACTCGACGAGCGCCTCGGCCGCAGCCTCCATCGTCGGCCAGTCCGAGTCGCTGCCCATGATCAGGCCGACCTGTGCTCCGTCAGTCACCGTGAGAATCCCATCCGTCGGTCCACACTCCGTGCGAGAGCCAGTGCGCCGCGCGCTCCGCGCGTTCGCGCACCGCCGCCACGTACTGCGGGTCGTCGATCGACCCGGTCGCGTCCCCGAGCACGTTGACGTGCCCGATCTTGCGGTCCTTGCGCTCCCCCTTGCCGTAGAGGTGCACATGCACGTCGGGCATCCGGGCGAACAGGTGGTGCAGCCGCTCGTCCATGCTCATCTCGGGCGCTTCGGGGGCGCCGAGCACGTTCGCCATCACCGTCACCGGCGCGATCGGCGACGTGTCGCCGAGCGGGTAGTCCAGCACCGCACGCAGGTGCTGCTCGAACTGGCCGGTGCGGGCGCCGTCCATGCCCCAGTGACCGGAGTTGTGCGGCCGCATCGCGAGTTCGTTGACGATCAGCTCGCCGGTCTCGGTCTCGAAGAGCTCGACGGCCATGACCCCGACCACGCCGAGCTCGGCGGCGATGCGCAGGGCCAGCTGTTCGGCGGCGGCTTCGACGTCGGCCCGCAGGTTCGGGGCGGGCGCGATGACGACGGCGCACTGCCCGTTCAGCTGCACGGTCTCGACCACGGGCCAGCTCGCGCCCTGCCCGAACGGCGAGCGCGCGACCATCGCGGACAGCTCCCGCCGCCACGAGACCTTCTCTTCGGCGATGAGGGGCACCCCGGCGGCGAGTTGCTCCGCGACGATCCGCTGCGCCTCGTCCGCGTCGCCGATGATCCACACCCCGCGACCGTCGTAGCCGCCGCGGGCCGCCTTGATCACGACGGGCCAGCCGTGCTCGTCGCCGAAGGCCGTGAGGTCCTCGACCGAGGTGAGCTCCGCGAACGGCGGCACCGGAGCGCCGAGCTCCGCGAGGCGCCGGCGCATCGCGAGCTTGTCCTGCGCATAGATCAGGGCCTGCGGCGGCGGCTGCACACTGACGCCTTCGCGCTGCAGCACCTCGAGGTGCTCGGTGGGCACATGTTCGTGGTCGAACGTCAAGGCGTGGGCGCCGGTCGCGGCGCTGCGCAACGCGTCGAGGTCGGTGTGGCTGCCGATCACCACGTCGGGGCTGACCCGTGCGGCCGGATCGTCCGGGCTCGCGGCCAGCACCCGCAGGGTCTGGCCGAGCGCGATCGCGGCCTGATGGGTCATGCGGGCGAGCTGACCGCCGCCGACCATCGCGACGACCGGCATACCGGCGGGCAGCGTGCGGGGAGTGTGCGAGGGGGTGTCACCGGCCGCGGGGGCGGGAGTCGCGGCGGCCGAGTCCGGGGGTGTAGCGGTCACGGCTCACCATGGTGTCACAGCGGGCGCCGGGGGTGGCGCCGCGCTCCCACGCGACACCCCCGCGTTCCTGTGGTAAAGCTGATAATCCACCGGCGGGTTCGTGCCTTCGGGCCACGGTTTCGTAGACTCGTCCGGGTGTCTTTCGTCGATGCGGCCGTGAACCGAGTCCCCGAGCCTCTCCGGGGGCTGTTGCTGCGGCACCACGAGTTGATCAAGTTCGCGATCGTCGGTGGCACCACCTTCGTCGTCGACTCGGTCATCTTCTACACCCTCAAGCTCACGGTGCTCGAGGAGAAGCCGGTGACCGCCAAGGTCATCGCCGGGGTGATCGCGGTGATCTGCTCGTACGTCCTCAACCGGGAGTGGTCGTTCAAGAACCGGGGCGGCCGGGAACGGCACCACGAGGCACTGCTGTTCTTCGCCGTCAGCGGCATCGGCGTGGTCCTCAGCTTCATCCCGCTGTGGATCTCGAGCTACGTGTTCGACCTGCGGGTGCCGGACGTCAGTCTCACCGTCGAGAACATCGCCGACTTCGTCAGCGCGTACATCATCGGCAATCTGCTGCAGATGGTGTTCCGGTTCTGGTGCTTCCGCCGCTTCGTGTTCCCCGAGGAGATGAATCCGGACGGGGACGAGGTTCCCGGGCACGAGGAGTTCGCCGAGGAAGGCCTGGGACACTCCTGACCGGGTCCCGCCCTGCCCCCATTGCAGGTCAGGAGCCACTTCCGGTTCAGCGCGGTTCCCGGATCCCCGGGTGGGTGGACTCGTCGCGGGTGGACCCGAGGAACAGTGCGAACAGGGCGGGCCGGCGGCGCTGCAGTTCCAGGCGCCCGCCGTCGGCCTCGGTAAGAGCCCGGGCGAGGGCCAGTCCCACTCCGGTCGAGCCGGTACCGGAGAAGCCGCGGTCGAAGATGTGCGGTGCCAGCTCGTCGCTGACACCGTCCCCCTCGTCGGTGACCTCCACGCACACGGTCGATCCCCCGCCGAGGGTCGAGACCCGCCGCACGGACACCGTGCACGTCCCGTCGCCGTGCATGAGCGCGTTGTCGACCAGCACCGCGACGGCCTCGCGCAGCCGGGATCCGGTCACCCGGCTGCGCAGCGACGGATCTCCGCTCAGGTGCAGTTCCCGCCCCGCCTCCTTGTAGGGGCCGCGCCAGTCCGCGATCACCCCGGTCAGCTCCCCGACGACGGACACCTCGGTGCGCAGCTCGGAACCGCTGTTGCGGGACGCGCGGACCAGTTCGTCGATGGCGGTGGTGAGCCGGTCCACCTGGCGCATCGCTTCCTCGGCTTCCTCGACGACGGCCGGGTCGGTGTGGGTGGACAGCTCGTCGAGACGCAGCCGCACCGCGGTCAGCCGGGACCGCAACTGGTGCGAGACGTCGCCGACGAGGGCGTGCTCCCGCTGCAGGCGGCCGGCGATCTCGACGGTGGCGGCATCGAGGACGTCCGAGACGCGATCGAGTTCGGGGATGCCGTGCCGGCGCGGATCGGGCCGGAAGTCGCCTTCGCCCAGCCGGCGCGCCCGCGCTGCGACGTCGCGCAAGGGATCGGCCAGCCGGCGCGCGGTGACGACGGCGACGACGGCACCGACGGCCACGGACAGCAGCACGAGCAGCGTCACCCCCACGAGGACCTGCCGCTGCAGCAGACGCATGTCCTCGGCCGGCGCCTCGAGTCGCAGGGATCCCGATGTTCCCATCGACAGGGACTCGACGAGGGGGTCGGGCACCGTGGCGGCACCGATGTCGAGCCGGGCCGCGGCGTCCTCGGGGGTCGGGTAGACGACGAGGAGGCGGCCGCCGTCGGGCACGACGAGCCGCAGGGAACTGGTGTCGAGTCCGCCGACGACCAGTCCGTCGGCGCCCTCCTGGGCGATGACCTCCGCGGACATGCGCTCGAGCCGGCCCTGCAGGTCGCGGCGTGCGGTGTCCTCGACGAACAGCCAGGCGGTGTAGGCGAGCGGGACTCCGAGCAGCAGGGCCACGAGCAGCGAGCCCGCGAGGACCGCGAACAGGATTCGGCTGCGCACCCCGGCCCCGTCAGTCGGTGTTCAGCCGGAAGCCGACACCGCGGACGGTAGCGATGCGTCGTTCCCCGGCCGGGCCCTCGTCGCCTATCTTGCGGCGCAGCCAGGACATGTGCATGTCGAGGGTCTTGGAACCTCGCAGGTCGGCGTCGCCCCAGACCTCCTGCAGGATGGCATCCCGGGAAACCACCTGGCCGGCATGCTCGAGCAGCACCCGCAGCAGTTCGTATTCCTTGTTGGCGAGGGTGACCTCGGAGCCGTCGACGAGCACGCGCCGGGCCGCCCGTTCGAGCCGGATCCCGGAGACCTCGACGACGTCCTCGGACTCGCCACCCCCGCGGCGGCGCAGCAGCGCCCGGACGCGGGCCATGAGCTCGGCGAGCCGGAAGGGCTTGCCGACGTAGTCGTCGGCGCCGGCGTCGAGACCGACGACGAAGTCGACCTCGTCGGTGCGGGCGGTGAGCATCAGGACGGCGAGGTCGGAGCGGTGGGCACGGATCTGCCGGCACACTTCGAGACCGTCGATGCCGGGCAGGCCGAGATCGAGGATGAGCAGTTCGTACGCACCGGACAGCGCCCGTTCGAGCGCGTCGGGGCCGGTCTGTTCGACGGTGACGTCGTACCCCTCCCGGCCCAGCGCGCGGGACAGGGGCGCGGCGATGGCTTCGTCGTCTTCGGCGAGCAGGACTGCGGTCACGGATCCAGGGTACGGATCGGGGCCGGGCGCACGGCGCGTTACCAGGCTTTGCGGCCCGGCCCGTCGGGTCTTTCCTCCCGGCCCGGCACCGGGTCGGCGTGGAACGCCTGCTGATACAGCAGGGCATGCACGCGCTGCACGTCGGGGATGTCGTCGAATTCGAGCGGATCGTCGGCCGCGGAGACGATGACGAGGGTGCCGGTGCGCAGGATCCGGTCCAGCAGTCCGTGCCGGAACTGCACGTTGCTGATGCGTCCCATCGGGATGTCGATGCCGGAGTGGGTGAGCACGCCCTGCCGGACGAGAACCCGCCGATCGGTGACGATGAAGTGGGTCGACAACCAGCCGACGAGCGGCGCCAGGCACTGCCAGGCGACGATCGCCGCCCACGCCACCGCGAGCACGATCGTCAGGGTGCTCGCGGTGGAGCCGTCGAGCCGGGCCTGGCTCAGGCCGAGCAGGAATCCGGCGAGTGCGGTGGCGAGCACGAAGATCGCCGCCGGGACGATGAGCATCTTCCAGTGCGGGTGCCGGTGCAGCAGCAGCCGTTCCTCGGCGGCGAGGGCGTCCTCCGGGTATCCCATGCCGGACACGATGGCACAGCCGGGATGCGGGGTGCTCGAGTGCGGGTCAGGGCACCGGGCGCAGGTGGGTGATGTCCCCGGCCGACACCGCGATCGGCTCGCCGCCGTCGTCCGGGGTGATGACGATGCGGCCCTGCTCGTCGATGTCGGCCGCCACGCCGTGCAGCTCCGTGTCGCCGGGCAGCACCGCTCGCACCCGACGGCCGAGCGTGCCGCACCGTTCGCGGTAGGCGGCGGCCGGCCCGGTGACGTCCCAGCCCGCGACGTACCACTGCTGCCAGCGGCGGGCGAGTTCGCGCAGCAGCGCCTCGGCGAGTGCGGTGCGATCGAGATCGGTCGCCCCGGCGAGCGCGAGCGACGTCGCGGTGGGGACCGGCAGCTCGTCCTCGGTGAGCGAGACGTTGAGCCCGATCCCGACCACCACGACGGGCTCGGGATGGGTTCCGGCGACCTCGGCGAGAATTCCGGCCACTTTCCGGCCCCCGACGAGCACGTCGTTGGGCCATTTCAGCTCGGCATCCACCCCGGTGACCGAGCGGATCGCGTCGACGGTCGCGGTGCCGGCCAGCAGTGGCAGCCAGCCCAGATCGGCGAGGTCGATGCCGGGCATGCGCAGCAGCACCGAGACGATCACCTGGGCGCGGGGAACGCCGGCCCATCCCCGCGAGTGCCGGCCCCGGCCGCCGTGCTGGAACTCGGCGAGCAGCACGCGGCGGTCGGTGCCGGGGTCGCGGGCGGCCGCGAGCAGGTCGGCGTTGGTGGAGGCGGTCTCGGTGACCACGTCGAGGCGCCGGTAGAACGCGTCGGGATCGGCGCCGCGCACGAGGGCGGCGCGCAACCGCTCGGCGTCGAGTTCGTGTCGCGCCGGCGTGGGGCCGACGGGCGGACGCTGCGGTTCGGGTTCGGTGGGCATCCGCACAGCCTAGGATGGGCGGCGAAACGTACTGGCCGGTAGCTTCAGTTCAATGATTCAACACAAGCGGGGCCTCGGTGCGCGCTCGCTCACTGACGCTCGCTAAGCTCATGGCTCATGACCACTGTCCAGGAGCCGTCCGCGCCCGAGGCGGCGAGCACGCCCGATATCCACACGACCGCCGGCAAGCTGGCGGACCTGCGCAATCGCCAGGCTCAGGCGCAGGCCCCGAGCGGTGCGGCCGCCGTCGAGAAGGTGCACGCGAAGGGCAAGCTCACGGCCCGTGAGCGCATCGAAGCGCTGCTCGACGAAGGCTCGTTCGTCGAGCTCGACCAGCTTGCCCGCCATCGCAGCACCAACTTCGGCCTGGCCGAGAACCGGCCGGTCGGCGACGGCGTCGTCACCGGCTACGGCACCGTCGACGGCCGCGACGTGTGCGTGTTCTCGCAGGACGCGACCGTGTTCGGCGGCAGCCTCGGCGAGGTCTACGGCGAGAAGATCGTCAAGGTCATGGACCTCGCGCTGCGGACCGGTCGTCCGCTGATCGGCATCAACGAGGGCGCCGGTGCGCGCATCCAGGAAGGTGTCGTCTCCCTCGGCCTCTACGGCGAGATCTTCCACCGCAACGTGCAGGCCTCCGGCGTCATCCCGCAGATCTCGCTGATCATGGGCCCGGCCGCCGGCGGACACGTCTACTCCCCCGCCCTGACCGACTTCGTGGTGATGGTCGACCAGACCAGCCAGATGTTCGTCACCGGACCCGACGTCATCAAGACCGTCACCGGTGAGGACGTCACCATGGAGGATCTCGGCGGCGCCCACACGCACATGGTCAAGTCCGGGGTCGCGCACTACGTCGCCGAGGGCGAGCAGGACGCCCTGGACTACGTCAAGGATCTGCTGTCGTACCTGCCGAGCAACAATCAGGCCGCAGCGCCTCGCACGGCACCGACCGACCCGATCGTCGGCTCGATCGAGGACTCGCTCACCGAGGAGGATCTCGAGCTCGACACCTTGATCCCGGACTCGCCGAACCAGCCCTACGACATGCACGAGGTGATCCGTCGCCTGCTCGACGACGACGAGTTCCTCGAGGTGCAGGCCGAGCGCGCCCAGAACATCATCGTCGGCTTCGGCCGCGTCGACGGCCGCAGCGTCGGCATCGTCGCCAACCAGCCCACCCAGTTCGCGGGCTGCCTGGACATCGACGCCTCGGAGAAGGCCGCGCGTTTCGTGCGCACCTGCGACGCGTTCAACGTCCCGATCGTCACCCTCGTCGACGTGCCGGGCTTCCTGCCGGGCACCGAGCAGGAGTACAACGGCATCATCCGCCGCGGCGCGAAGCTGCTGTACGCGTACGGCGAGGCCACCGTGGGCAAGATCACCGTCATCACGCGCAAGGCCTACGGCGGCGCGTACGACGTGATGGGCTCGAAGCACATGGGTGCGGATGTCAACCTGGCCTGGCCGACTGCGCAGATCGCCGTGATGGGCGCCTCCGGTGCCGTCGGATTCGTCTACCGCAAGCGCCTTCTCGAAGCGGCCAAGAACGGCGAGGACGTCGACGCGCTGCGCCTCGAGCTGCAGAACGAGTACGAGGACACCCTGGTGAATCCGTACGTCGCCGCCGAGCGCGGGTACGTCGACGCGGTCATCCCGCCGTCGCACACGCGCGGACAGATCGTGGCGGCCCTGCGGCTGCTCAAGCGCAAGATGGTCACGCTTCCGCCGAAGAAGCACGGGAACATCCCCCTCTGACGGCCACACGGCCGAGACCATCCCGGCCGGTTCGGTTCCGCCGAGCCGGCCGGGCCACGACCCACGAGAGGGACGACATGACTTCGAACGCGCAGCGCGCCCGCTCCCGCGCCCTGCCCGCCGCCTCCGGTAGCCTCCCGGGAGGTGTGTTGTGACTGCGGTAGCTGAGGAGAAGACCATCATCGACACCGAGGTGACCGAGGTCGCAGCGACCGAGTCGGCAGAGGCGGCCGAGTCGACGGCTCCGGCGGCCGAGACCGCCGCCCCCGAGACGTCCGCCGCGATCCGGATCGTCAAGGGCAACCCCTCGGACGTCGAGATCGCCGCGCTGGTCGCGGTGCTCGCCGCGGCCGCCGGGTCAGCCGCCCCGGCAGCGGACGACCGCCCGCGCGAGACCTGGGGCGATCCCACCCGGATGCACCGCCGGACGGCGCCGTTCTCGCCGTACTCGTACCCGAACCTGGGCTGATCGTGGCCAGGCTGGTGCTCGCGTCGGCGTCCCCGGCCCGGCTGTCCGTGCTGCGCTCGGCCGGCGTCGACCCGATCGTGCGGGTCTCGGCGGTGGACGAGGATGCGCTGATCGCCGAGCTCGGTCCCGGCGCGGCCCCCGACGTGGTGGTCACCGAACTCGCGAGGGCCAAGGCGGCGGACGTCGTGCCGACCCTCGCGCGCGACGGTCTCGGTGACGACACCCTCGTCGTGGGCTGCGACTCGATGCTGCTGGTCGACGGGCAGCTCCAGGGCAAGCCGGGCACGGTGGAGGTCGCACGCGAGCGCTGGCGGACGATGGCGGGCCGCAGCGCCGACCTGCTCACCGGCCACAGCGTCCTGCGTCTGCGTGACGGTGAGGTCGTCGCCCGCGCCGCCGGGCACAGCAGCACCACCGTCCACTTCGGCCGCCCCACCGACGCCGACCTCGAGGCGTACCTGGCCAGCGGCGAGCCCCTGCAGGTGGCGGGGGCGTTCACGCTCGACAGCCTCGGCGGGTGGTTCGTCGAGCGCGTCGAGGGCGACCCCTCGTCGGTGATCGGGATCGGCCTGCCGCTGGTGCGACAGCTGCTGGCCGAGGTGGGCGTGTCGGTGGCGCAGCTGTGGGCGTCGAACACCGCCGACGCCCCTTCTATTTAGGTTTGCCTTCCCTTAACATCGGGACATGAGCGATTCCTCTGCCCTGCCCATGTCCGAACGCGACTCCGCCCACCTCCCCGGCCACTGGCTGCTCGCTCGCCTCGGCAAACGCGTGCTGCGTCCCGGCGGCGCGGGCACGACCACGCGGCTGCTCGCCGATGCGGGCATCGCGGGCAGCGACGTCGTCGAACTCGCTCCCGGCCTCGGGCGGACCGCGCGGGAGATCCTGGCTTCGGCGCCGCGCTCGTACACCGGTGTCGAGCACGACGAGACCGCCGCGGAGCTGACCCGCGACGCGATCGGCGACCGCGGCCGCTGCGTCGTCGCGGACGCCGCGGCCACGGGCCTTCCCGATGCGGGCGCCGACGTCGTCGTCGGCGAAGCGATGCTCACCATGCAGACCGACGCCGCCAAGGCACGCATCGTCGCCGAGGCCGCGCGCACGCTCCGCCCCGGAGGCCGGTACGCGATCCACGAGCTCGCCCTTGTGCCCGACGAGCTCGACGACACGGTGAAGACCGAGATCCGGCAGGGTCTGGCCCGCTCCATCAAGGTCAACGCCCGTCCGCTCACCGTCGCCGAGTGGCGGACCCTGCTCACCGACGCCGGTCTGAGCGTCGACGTCGTGCGGCTCGCCCCGATGGCGTTGCTGCGGCCGGCCCGGTTCGTCGCCGACGAGGGCGTCCTCGGCACCCTGCGCTTCGTACGCAACGTGCTGCGCGACGGCGACGCCCGCAAGCGGGTGCTGGGCATGCGTGCGACGTTCACGACGTACCGAAAGTCGATCGCGGCCGTGGCAATCGTCGCGACCAAGCCGCGGTAGGGCAATCGTCGCGACCAAGCCGCGGTAGGGCAATCGTCGCGACCAAGCCGCGGTAGCCTGCGCTCGTGAGCCCCGCCGCGCCGCAGCCCGAACCCGCCACCCCCGCCCTGTCGCATCTCGACGACGTCCGCGACGCCGTCGAGCCCTACCCGGACCGGCCGCGTCCGCAGCGTGTCCTCGTCGCCGAGGGGGCCCGCGTGGTGGTCTTCGCCTTCGACGCCGGGCAGGAACTGCGCGAGCACAGCGCCGCGTTTCCGGTGCTGCTGCAGGCCCTCACGGGTCACCTGCAGGTGACCGCCGACGGGCGCACCGTGGACCTCGAGCCGGGCGGGGTGGTGCACATGACCACCCGGCTGCCGCACGCGGTACGAGCCGTCGTGCCGTCGCGGCTCATGCTGACGATGCTCGATCCAGCCGCGCGCTGAGCGCCGCCGCGATCGACGCCGCCTTCGCCTTGGCGCGGTCGGCGTTCGTCCCTGCGAACAACTCGTCGACGGCCTCGTCCCACAGCCGCACCCAGCGGTCGAATCGCGCCGCGTCGAGCCCGTACTGCCGGTGCAGCGCGGCGTGCACCGGCACGAGGGCGCCGCGGTACCGGCCGGTGCGCAACAGCACCTGCTCCCAGAAGTCCCCGATCGTCGGCAGATGGTCGTCGAGACCCACCACGGCCAGGGTCGAGAACGGCGCCTCGAGTACGGGATCGACGAGCGCGCGCTCGTAGAACCGGCGCAGCAGCCGATCGATGTCGGCGCGGGTCGCGAGGTCGGTCGGGGCGGACGGGGAGCGCAGCACGTTGCCCGACGGTACCGCCTAGAATCGACGGCGCACGTCGTCACGGATTGTCGATCACCGAACTGTCCATCACTGCCTCAGGAGCCACTTGTGCCCGTCGCGCCCGACGCCAACCCGTCCTTCGCCGCCTACGCCGATCCGACCCGCCTGGTGTCGACGGAGTGGCTGTCCGCCCACCTGGGTGCACCCGAGGTGAAGGTCGTCGAATCGGACGAGGATGTGCTGCTCTACGACGTCGGCCACATCCCCGGCGCCGTGAAGATCGACTGGCACCTCGACCTCAACGACCCGGTCACCCGCGACTACATCGACGGCGCCCAGTTCGCCGCCCTGATGGACCGCAAGGGCATCCGTCGCACCGACACGGTCGTCATCTACGGCGACAAGTCGAACTGGTGGGCCGCCTACGCGCTGTGGGTGTTCACGCTGTTCGGCCACGAGGACGTGCGCCTGCTCGACGGCGGCCGCGACGCCTGGATCGCCGAGAACCGCGACACCACCCTCGACATCCCGGTGAGCACCACCAGCGGCTACCCGGTGGTCGAGCGGGACGACGCCGCGATCCGCGCGTTCAAGGACGACGTCCTGGACCATCTCGGTAAGGGACCGCTCGTGGACGTGCGCTCGCCGCAGGAGTACACGGGCGAGCGCACCCACATGCCGGACTACCCCGAGGAAGGCGCGCTGCGCGGCGGGCACATCCCCACCGCGGTGTCCATTCCGTGGGCGCGGGCAGCGGCACCGGACAGCCGGTTCCGGTCGCGCGCCGAACTCGAGGAGATCTACGCCGACATCGCGCGGGACGCCGACGTCATCGCGTACTGCCGCATCGGCGAACGGTCGAGCCACACGTGGTTCGTGCTGACGCACCTGCTCGGCTACGAGCACGTCCGCAACTACGACGGATCGTGGACCGAGTGGGGCAATGCGGTACGGGTGCCGATCGTCAAGGGCGAGGAGCCCGGAGAGGTGCCGGCCCGGTGACTCTGCCCGCACCTCTCGCCGAGATCGTCGACGACTTCGCCGCGGTCGAAGGTCAGGACAAGCTGCAGCTGCTGCTCGAGTTCAGCCGGGAACTTCCGCCGATTCCCACCGAACTCGAGGAAGCGGCCATGGAGCCGGTGCCCGAGTGCCAGTCACCGCTGTTCCTGTCCGTCGACACGGCCGACCGTGAGCATGTGCGGCTGCACTTCAGCGCGCCCCCCGAGGCCCCGACCACCCGCGGCTTCGCGTCCATCCTGCATCAGGGGCTCGACGGTCTCAGTGCCGAACAGATCCTCGGGGTCCCCGACGATTTCTACTCGGCCCTCGGCCTGGCCGACGCCGTCAGCCCGCTGCGCCTGCGGGGGATGAGCGCAATGCTCGCGCGCATCAAGCGGCACCTGCGCGCCTGAGAAGTCATGGAGTTCACCGAGCTGGCGGACTACCCGATCCCGGCGGGTGTACTGACCGAATGGCTGCCGTGCGCTGCGGAGGATGCCTGGAGGACCGATCCGCGGCCGGTGTCGCACGTCCACGAGGCGCATCTGCGCCGCACCGCGGGCAGCCGTTACGGCGACGTTCCGGATGCGTGGCTGGGTACCGCCTTCGAGGTCCGGGGGCATCTCGAGCCGGAGCCGTTCCGGCGCGCCCTCGAGCGCTGGATCGACCGCCACGAACCGCTGCGCAGCCACGTCACCCTGAGCGGCGACGCAGCCGCCGGCGGCGCGATCCGGCGCACCACACCCGCCGGTGCGGTGTCGGTCCGGTTCATCCGGCACCTGCCCTCCGCTCCGGACGACATCTGCGAGCACCTCGAGCAGCTGCTGGCCGACTGCACCGAGCCGCACACGTGGCCGGCGTACGTCTTCGCCACCCTCGAACCCGAGGACGTGGACGCGTCCGGCCCGTCGTTCACGGTGTTCTTCGCCGCGGACCATGCCGTGGCCGACGCCTACTCGGTCGTCCTGGTCGCCCACGAGATCACCGCCCTGTACGAGCAGGAGCGGACCGGCCGGCCGGCCGGGTTGTTTCCCGTGGGCAGCTACATCGACTTCGGTGCCACGGAACGGGCCGACGCCGCGGATCTGGCCGGCGACCACGAGGCCGTGCGGATCTGGCGAGACGCCCTGACCGCCGGCGGCGGTGGGATGCCCGAGTTCCCGTTGCCCCTCGGCCCCCGGCCGGCCGGTGCGTCGCCGCAGCGTCGACTGTCCGTGCGGATGCTCGACGACGACCGGGCCAACCGGTTCGCCGCCCGCTGCCGGGAGGCCGGGCACGGGTTCCTCGCCGGCACGCTCGCGTGCCTCGCCCGTGCCGCGGTCGAACTCGCGGGTGTCGAACAGTTCCGGACGATCGCGCCCGCCCACACCCGCAGCGGCCCGATGTGGGCCGGGGCCCTCGGCTGGTTCGTGGGATTGCGTCCGGTCGAGATCGACACGACCGGCACCGCGGACTTCGCGACGCTCGCGGCGCGCGCCGGCGCCGAACTGCGCCGCACCCGGGCGAGCGCCCGGGTGCCGTTCGACCTGGTCGGCGAACTGCTGGGGATACCCATGCGACCTCGATTCCTGGTGTCGTACATGGACATTCGCTTCGTCCCCATGGCCGCGCAGTGGCCGCAGTGGAACGCGCGGACGTTGCGCAGCCGCAGCTACACACACGACGTGTTCCTGTGGTTCAACCGCAGCCCGAAGGGAGTGAACCTGGCGGGCCGGTTCCCCGACACGCCGACCGCCGCGGCCAACGTGCCGCCGTTCGTCGAACGGGTCCGGACCTTGATGCACGAGGTGAGCGAGGACCGCGAGTGGGACACGCCGGAACGCGGGAACCGGGGCGATCCGACTACCGGCCGGTAACGTTCCCGGGTTCCGGGCGCCCCGTAAGGTGGAGTGGCTATCCGGTTACATCGTCTATCGGATTGGCGCATACACTCCCAGAGACGGCAATAACCTAACGATCGATCAACAGGAGGCTCCGTGCCCAGTCATGCCAGCGCGCACATCACGAAGGTGCTCGTCGCCAACCGCGGCGAGATCGCTGTGCGGGTCATCCGAGCCGCCAAGGACGCCGGTTACGGGAGCGTGGCCGTCTACGCAGAACCCGACGCCGACGCCCAGTTCGTGAAGCTCGCCGACGAGGCATTCGCACTCGGCGGCCAGACCTCCGCCGAGTCCTACCTGGTGTTCGACAAGATCCTCGACGCCGCCCGCAAGTCCGGCGCCGACGCGATCCACCCCGGCTACGGCTTCCTGTCCGAGAACGCCGACTTCGCCCAGGCCGTGCTCGACGCCGGCCTGATCTGGATCGGCCCCTCCCCGCAGTCCATCCGCGACCTCGGCGACAAGGTCACCGCACGGCACATCGCCGAGCGCGCCCAGGCGCCGATGGCCGCCGGCACCAAGGATCCCGTCAAGAACGCCGACGAGGTCGTGGAGTTCGCGAAGCAGTACGGCGTGCCGGTCGCGATCAAGGCGGCCTTCGGTGGTGGCGGCCGCGGCATGAAGGTCGCGCACTCCATCGAGGAGATCCCCGAGCTGTTCGAGTCCGCGACCCGTGAGGCCGTCGCCGCCTTCGGCCGCGGCGAGTGCTTCGTCGAGCAGTACCTCGACAAGGCCCGCCACGTCGAGGCGCAGGTCATCGCCGACCAGCACGGCAACGTCATCGTCGCCGGCACCCGCGACTGCTCGCTGCAGCGCCGCTTCCAGAAGCTCGTCGAGGAGGCCCCCGCGCCGTTCCTGACCGACGAGCAGCGCCGGCGCATCCACGAGTCCGCCAAGGCCATCTGTCGCGAGGCCGGCTACTACGGCGCCGGCACGGTCGAGTACCTCGTCCAGGGCGACACCGTCTCCTTCCTCGAGGTCAACACCCGCCTGCAGGTCGAGCACCCGGTCACCGAGGAGACCGCCGGCATCGACCTGGTGCGTCAGCAGTTCCGCATCGCCAACGGCGAGAAGCTCGAGATCACCGAGGACCCGACCCCGCGCGGGCACTCGTTCGAGTTCCGCATCAACGGCGAGGACGCCGGCCGCGGCTTCCTGCCGGCCCCCGGCCCGATCAGCGTGTACAAGGAACCCACGGGCCCCGGCGTGCGCGTCGACTCCGGTGTCGTCGCCGGCGACGTCATCGGTGGCCAGTTCGACTCGATGCTCGCCAAGCTGATCGTCACGGGTGAGACCCGGCAGCAGGCGCTCGAGCGCGCCCGTCGCGCCCTGGCCGAGTTCGAGGTCGACGGCCTGGCCACCGTGATCCCGTTCCACCGGCACATCGTCGAGCACCCCGCGTTCGTCGGGGACGGCGAGAAGTTCGACGTGTACACCAAATGGATCGAAACCGAGTGGGAGAACACCGTCGAGCCGTACACCGGCGGTGCGGCAGCAACCGAGGACGAGGACGAGGCCCTGCCGCGGCAGAACGTCGTCGTCGAGGTCGGCGGTCGTCGCGTCGAGGTGTCGCTGCCCGGCCAGTTCACCCTCGGCGCCGGTGGCGCTGCCGCCGGTGGCGCGCTCCGCAAGAAGCCGAAGCCGCGCAAGCGCGGGGGTGCCCACGGAGGCAAGGCCTCGGGTGACGCGGTCACCGCGCCGATGCAGGGCACCGTCGTCAAGGTCGCGGTCTCCGAGGGCCAGGAGGTCGCCGAGGGCGACCTGATCGTGGTGCTCGAGGCCATGAAGATGGAGAACCCGGTCAACGCGCACAAGGCCGGTGTCGTCACGGGCCTGGCGGTCGAGCCGGGCGCCGCCATCACCCAGGGCACGGTGCTCGCCGAGCTCAAGTAGTCCCGCGTGCGACGGCGCGCCCCGGGAATCCGAGGATTCCGGGGGCGCGCCGTCGCACGTCCCGGGTCTAGGGTGGTGACATGGCCGATTCACCGGAGATCCGTGTCGGCACGGTCGAGCGCGAGCAGGCTCAGCGCCTGCTCGGCGAGCACTTCGGTGCCGGCCGCCTCACCCTCGCCGAGTTCGAGGACCGCAGCGGTCGCATTGCCGCCGCCACCACCCGCCGCGACCTCGCACTGCTGTTCACCGACCTGCCTCCCGTGACCGGCCGGACCGACGCGCGCCGGCGCGGGTGGTGGCTTCTGGTCCCGGTCGTGGTGCTCGGACTGTTCGCGCTCCACGAACTCCTGGAACCGGGCGTGTGGATCATGACAGGTGCGGGCGCCGCCGCCACCGTCGCCGTCCTCGCCGTCCGCGCCCGCACCGGGCGGCCCCGCCCGGCCGAGCCGGCCTTCCTGCGCGACGGCCCTCCGGTCCCCGCCCCTCGGGAACCGCAACCGCCCGCCGCCCGCGACGTCCCCGACGTGGTGTGGCTGCTGGCGATGAGCATGTTCGCCGTCGCCCCGGCGCTGGTCCTGCGGCATCCGGTGGCGCTGCTGATCTCCGCGGTCGCGCTGATCCTGATCATCTCCAGAGCATTTCGGACCGGCACCGGCGGGTCGGGCGGCTGACGACCCACTACTGTGGACCCATGGCCGACTCCCCCGAGGTCCGTATCGGCACCGTCGAACGCGAGCAGGCGCTGAACCTGCTCGGCGAGCACTTCGGTGCCGGCCGGCTCACCCTCACCGAATTCGACGAGCGCAGCGCCAAGGCGGCGGCCGCCACCACCCGTGCCGAACTCGACGCCCTGTTCACCGATCTTCCCCCCTCCACCCCGAACACGCCTGCGCCGGTGAAGGACACCGCGAAGGCCGAGCAGTGGGAGAAGTGGCGCACCACCGCCATGGCGCTGGTCCCGTTCGTCGCGCTGGTGCTGTTCTTCGTCTTCGACAACAACTGGCTGTGGTTCCTGCTGATCCCGGTCGCGGGAATCCTGTTCTCCGCGACCAAGGGCACGAAGGGTGGCTGCTGAGTGGAGCCCGTCGAGATCAACGCGGGCAACTGGTATCTGCTCGCCGAGGACCCCGAGGCGTGGGCCGCAGACACCGGCTACCACTGGTCGGTGCGGGAGGCGACGACCGCCGCCGTCGAAGCCACCGTCGAACTGCGTCCCGACGGGACATTGACCGGCACGGCCGAACCCGGCTGCTCCGACGCCCTGGCCGCGGGTTCGGCCGCGGTGCGACGGTTCGCCGAGGGCGCTTTGGGCATGACGGTCACCGAAGGTCCATGACCGCCCGGCTCGCGCCGGTGACGCTCACGCTCGTGGTCGTCACCGTGCTGCTCATGCTGCCGGGCGATGCGACCCCGTCCGGCTTCCCGCACGCCGACAAGATCACGCACGCGCTGATGTTCGCGGTACTCGCGTACGCCTCCCGCTTCGCCCGCATCCCGCCCGCCGCGACCGTCGTCTGGCTCGCGGTGTACGCGGCGCTCACCGAGGTCCTCCAGGCCGCCGTCGCGGTGCGCCGGTCGGGGTCGGTGTGGGACTGGTGCGCAGACCTGGCCGGGGCGCTGCTCGGCATCGCGCTGTTTGCCGCGGTGCGTCGCCGTTCCCGAGCACGGGCGTAGGCGCCCGCGTCCGCCGGGACGACTTCCCCGCTGCCGCGAGGCGCCGCGAACAGCGGAAACGGACGCCAGCCGTGGTGTCGCCTCCGGGCGGTACGCTGCGCGCATGCCGCATCCCGTCATGTTCGACGAGTCCGATCCGCTGCTGGCACGGGTACGTGGGCTGGCACTGACCTTCCCGGGTGCCGCCGAGAAGATCTCGCACGGCAGGCCGTTCTTCCACACGAAGACTGCGTTCGCCGTGTACGGCGGGTCGGTGAAGGCCACGGGCGCGCAATTCCCGCGGTCTCTGCTCGTCAAACCGGACACCGCCGAGCACGACGCTCTGCTCGGGCAGCGGCACACCTTCACTCCGGCGTATCTGGGTCCGTCGGGGTGGATCGGGTTCGATCTGGATCGGGCCGACGTCGACTGGGACGAGGTCGCCGAGTTGCTCGACATGTCGTTCCGGGTCACGGCACCGGCGCGGCTGGTGCGCGAGTTGGACGGCCGCGTCGGATGATCCGGGCCGCGGTACCGCCGGTCCGGATCTCACCCCAGTAGAGCCTGCCCGAGGCGGTCCCGATCGGTGTTCGTGAGCCCCAGGCCCTCGTCGAGGTACCGGTCGAACGACCCGAACGTGTCCTGCGCCGTCGCGAATGCCACCTCGAGGTACTCGGCGCGGACGCCGAGAACGGATTCGAGGTCCGCACGGTCCACCCCCTTCTCGGTGAGCGCCGCGAGGATCGGTTCGAACACCGGCAGCAGCAACTCGTTGGTCAGGAGGTAGTCCTCGAACACCGAGTCGAGCTCGACACCGACCGCCCGCAGGAGCACCGCTGCGGCCCAGCCGGTGCGGTCCTTGCCGGTGGTGCAGTGCACGAGAACCGGGGCACCGTCGTCGGCGAGCAGCGAGTGCAGCAGCGTCCGATACGCTGCCCGGGCGCTCGGCAGCAGCACGAAGTCGCGGTAGCTGCCCCGCAGGTAGTCGGCGCCGCGGCCGTCTCCGAGAATCTCCCGGGCGAACGCGGCGTCGGTCAGCAACTCCTTCATGTGCGCGGCAATCGAACCGTGCTCACGATCGGCGAGCACGTCGAGGGGTAGATGCCGGGCGCCGGCCGGCATCCGGTCGGGCGCCGCCTCCCGTTCCGCGGCCGTGCGCAGATCCACGACCGCCGTCAGGCCGAGGCCTTGGAGTACGCGTGCATCCGCGTCGGTGACCCGGCTCAGGTCGGTCGAGCGGTACACCACGCCCCGTCGCACGGACGCACCGTCCCGGGTGGCCCACCCGCCGATGTCGCGCAGGTTCGGGATCGACTTCGGTTCGAGCCCGGGCCCGGACGTTCGGGCAGGGCTACCGGCGGCGGAGTCCGACATGGGCCCACCCTAGCCGGGTCGATTCAGGCTGTCGTGCCCGCTTCCTCGGCGGACTCGCCCGCTACCGCGTGAGAGCGCGGACGTCGTGCTCGATGGTCGCGTCGCTGGGGAGCGCCAGTGCCGGCAGGTCGACGAGGGCATTGACGATGACGGCGAACAGCATGGGATTTCTCCTTCGGTTTTCGCGAGGCGCACTCGCTACCGCTTTCCGGGGTGTTCCGGCGAGTTCCGCACACGTCACGACTGTGGCTGTCGCTGCCCGTTCGGCGGATCCGTGGTGACACCGGATTCCGGCACCGTGGTGACACCGGAGGCGATCCGTGCCAGCACGGTGGTGCCCGCGTCGACGTGGGAGGAGACTGAGACGGTCCGGGAGGAGGCCGGGGTGCGGCAACGGGTGATTCAGCTGCTCGTCGTGGTCACCGTGGTGCTCGTCGCGTCGATCGCCGCGGCAGTGGACCGCTCGCCGACGGGACTGCGGGATCCGGCGCGCACGCTCCTGCTCGGACCGCGCGAGTCCTTCGCTGCCGCCGAGGGCCCGTTCCTGCCGGTGTTCGGCCCAACCGAACTCGGGTTGTTCCTCGGCGCCGGTGTGGCGTTCGTCGTGGCCGGAGCGATCGCGTGGAACACCCGCCCGCACGACCTGACCGGTCCCCTCGTCCTCATCGCCGGCCTGCTGTGGTTCCTCGGTGGTCTGCGACGCTCCGGCGAGCCCGTGGCCTTCACCGTCGGCGTGGTGGCGACGAACCTGTACCTGCCCGTCCTGCTCCAGGCTCTCGTGGGGTTCCCGACCGGTCGGCTGGAACGACCGTGGCAGCGCGTGTTCGTCGGTGCCGCCTGGATTCTCGCCACGGTCGGCATCGTGGCCGAGTGGCTGTTCTTCGATCCGCGGACCGCACCCGCGGCGTCCCCGTCGACGTCGACGAATTTGCTTCTCCTGCGCGATGACCCGGCCCTTGCACGGATCGTGCAGCTCGTCGTCGGGTTCTGCGCGTTCCTGATCGTGGTGACACTCGTGGTGGTGGTGGTCGCGCGCTGGCGGTCGGGGTCGCCGGCGTACCGGTCCGGGTTCGCGCCCCTCGGCATCGCATACGGTCTCTCGGCGGTGATCACGCTCGCCGTGCTCTCCAGCGCGGTGAACCTGCCGTGGTCGCCCCCGCCCTGGGTGCTCAACCTGCGCTACCCGGCCACGGCGTTGTTCCCGCTCGCGGTCGCGGTCGGCCTCGTCCGGTATCGGCTCGCACGAGCTGCGGTCAGCGACGCGATGGTCGAGATCGGCACCGCGCCGCTCGGTCTGGGGTTCGTCGACGCGCTCCGACGCGCCGTGCACGATCCCAGCCTGGTGCTGTGGACGTACGTCCCGGAGCGGGCGACGTACGTCGATCCGGACGGTGCGGTACGGGCGCTGCCCCGCCGGTCGGATTCCCGGGCGGCGACCGTCCTCGAGCGCGCCGGCACACCGGTGGGCGCGCTCGTGTACGACCCGTCGCTCGAGACACAGCCCGAGCTGCTCGCCGCGGTCCGCAGCGCCACCGCGCTGGCTCTCGAGCACGAGCGACTGCACGCGGACCTGCAGCTCCGGCTCGACGAGGTGCGGCGCTCCCGCGAACGGATCGTCACGGCCGGCGACGTCCAGCGCCGGCGTCTCGAGCGCGACCTGCACGACGGTGCGCAGCAGCGTCTCGTCGCCGCGTCGCTGCTGCTGCGCCGTGCGCAGCGCGCCGGGGACGAGCCGACCCTGCGGCGGCTGCTCGCGGACGGTGCTGCCGAACTCGACGTCGCGCTGCGGGAACTGCGCGAGCTCGCCAGAGGCGTGTACCCGGCGGTGCTCACCGAGCGCGGGCTCGCGGCGGCGCTGCGATCGCTGGCCGAGCGGGCACCCGTGCCCGTGGACATCGACGACGCACTCGACGAACGGCCCTCGGCCCCGGTCGAACTCGCCGCGTACCTCATCGGCGCGGAGGCGGTCACCAACGCAGGTAAGCACTCCGGGGCCTCCGTCGTCCGGATCGGCCTGCACCGGGCGGGCGACATGCTGCGCATGACGATCCGGGACAACGGGCACGGCGGTGCGCGAGCCACCGCCGGTGGCGGCCTGGACGGGCTGCGCGATCGGACCGCGGCGCTCGGCGGCGAGTTCGTCCTCGACAGCCCCGAGGGCGGGGGCACGACCGTCGACGTCACCCTGCCGTTCCGCGTCGACGCCGGGTCCTGACCGGGAACCCGATGGACGGTTCTGTGATCGCGCAACGCGCGGGCCACCTCCGCGGCCCTCGGGCGACCCCGTCAGGTCCGCGCGATCGCCCCCAAGACCCGGTCCAGGGCGTCGAGTGCCTCGTCCAGTTCGGCGGTGGTGACCGTCAGCGGCGGCCGGAACCGGATGCCGCGCTGCCCGGTGCCGATCATCAGCACGTGCTCGTCGACCCGCAGGTGGGTGAGCACGGCGTCGCGCACGGCCGGCGTGGGCAGGGTGAACGCACACATCAGGCCGCGCCCTCGGGGCTCGCCGACCAGCCGGTGGCGGACGGCGAGCTGCTTCAGCCCGGACAGCAGGTGCGCCCCCGTCATCCGTGCGCGGTCGACGAGGCGGTCCCGCTCGATCACCTCGAGAATCCGCCGCGCACGGACCATGTCGGTCAGGTTGCCGCCCCACGTGGAGTTCAGCCGCGACGACACGGCGAAGACGTTGTCGGGGATCTCGTCGATCCGGCCGCCGGCCATGATGCCGCAGACCTGGGTCTTCTTGCCGAAGGCGACGATGTCGGGGGCGACGCCGAACTGCTGGTACGCCCACGTGGTTCCGGTCAGCCCGACGCCGGTCTGTACCTCGTCGAAGATCAGCAGCGCATCGTGCCGGCGGCACAGTTCGGCCATGGCCTGGAAGAACTCGGGCCGGAAGTGATGGTCACCACCCTCGCCCTGAACGGGTTCGGCGATGAAACACGCGATGTCGTGCGGATTCTCGGCGAACGCCCGGTGCGCCTGCTGCAGTGCGTGCGCCTCGGCGGCCTCGACGTCGCGATCGTCGGCCAGGTAGGGCGCGTCGATGCGCGGCCAGCGGAACTTGGGATACCGGGCCGTCTTCACCGGGTCCGTGTTGGTGAGGGACATCGTGTAACCGGTGCGGCCGTGGAACGCCTCGGTGAGGTGGAGAACGCTGCCCCCGAGGTCGGAGCCGAGTCCGCGCGCCTCGTTGAGCCGGCTCTTCCAGTCGAAGGCCGCCTTGAGTGCGTTCTCCACCGCGAGTCCGCCGCCGTCGACGAAGAACAGGTGCGGCAGGGCCGGGTCGCCGAGCACCCGGGCGAAGGTGTCGACGAACCGGGCCATCGCCACGGTGTAGATGTCGGAGTTGCTCGGCTTGTTCGCGGCGGCCGCGGTGAGTTCGGCGGTGAACGCCGGGTCGTCGACGATGTCGGGGTGGTTCATCCCGAGTGCGGAGGACGCGAAGAACCCGAACATGTCGAGGTAGGTCGTGCCGTCCCGTTGGTCGACGAGCCGCACCCCCCGCGATCGATCGAGGTCGAGGACGAGATCGAACCCGTCCACCAGCAGATGTTCGCGCAGAACGGCGTGTACCCGGCTCGGGGGCAGCTCGCGGGCACCGTCCGGGTGTCGGAATGCAGTGCTCATGCCACGAGAGTACGTTAGTTTTCCCCCTATACCGGGTGCATACCGGAAGATCGATCCACAGACACGCTATCGTTCGTAAAATGTTTGGAGAATGACTGTGCTGCGGGTGGCCACGTTCGCCGTCGCGCGGATCTCCTGCAGGAGTTGTTCGAGCGCCCGCGGCGAGGCGACGCGCACGAGCAGGATGTAGCTCTCGTCCCCCGCCACGGAGTGGCAGGATTCGATGGCGTCGATGTGCCGCAACCGCGCCGGCGCATCGTCCGGCTGGGACGGGTCGAGAGGGGTGATCGCGACGAACGCCGACAGCATCAGCCCGAGTGCCTCGGGATCGACCTTGGCCGTGTACCCGCGGATCACCTGCCGGGCTTCGAGACGGCGGACCCGGGACTGCACCGCGGAGATCGACAATCCGGCCTTCTCCGCGAGTGTGGCCAGCGTCGCCCGGCCGTCCACCACCAATTCGCGCATGAGCAGCCGGTCGATCTCGTCCAGGGACTCCTTGGAGTTTTCCGCCATCAGCGCAGGCTAACCGACCCGGAAAGGACATCGACGATGAATCCGACTGGCAATCTCCACGATCGCGCCGCGGCCGCGCTGCGCCGCTGCGGGGCGGGCGCGCCCGCGCTCGACGGCCCCCACCCGGTCACCAGTCCGATCGACGGTTCGGAGCTCGCGCGGCTGCACCCGGCGAGCGCGGGGGATGTCGATGCCGCGGTCACCGCGGCGAGCGCGGCCTTCGAGCGCTGGCGGCAGGTCCCTGCGCCGGTGCGGGGGCGGCTGGTCCGCAGGCTCGGGGAGCTGCTCGGCGAGCACAAGTCCGACCTTGCCGAACTCGTCACGCTCGAGGCCGGGAAGATCCCCTCCGAGGCCCTCGGCGAGGTGCAGGAGATGATCGACATCTGTGAATTCGCGGTGGGCCTCGCGCGCCAGCTCTACGGCCGCACCATGCCGTCGGAGCGCCCCGGCCACCGGCTGATGGAAACCTGGCATCCACTGGGCGTCGTCGCGGTGATCTCGGCGTTCAACTTCCCCGTCGCCGTGTGGTCCTGGAACACCGCGATCGCGCTGGTGTGCGGCGATCCGGTGGTGTGGAAGCCGTCGGAGAAGACCCCGCTCACGGCGCTGGCCTGCCACGCCCTGCTCGAGCGGGCCACCCGCGATGTGGGTGCCCCCGGCGGCCTGCACCACGTCCTCGTCGGCGATGCAGCCGTCGGCGAGGCGCTGGTCGACGACCCCCGCGTCGCACTGGTCAGTGCGACGGGTTCGATCAGGATGGGTCGCATCGTCGCGCCCCGGGTGGCGGCGCGGTTCGGGCGCTGCCTGCTCGAACTCGGCGGCAACAACGGCGCGATCGTCGGCCCCTCCGCCGACCTCGAGCTCGCCGTGCGGGCCGTGGTGTTCGCCGCGGCCGGCACCACCGGTCAGCGTTGCACCTCCCTGCGACGGCTCATTGCCCATCGCTCGGTCGTCGACGAAGTGACCGAGCGGATCGCCAAGGCCTACTCGGGGCTGCGGGTGGGTGATCCGTTCGGCGAGGGGGTGCTCGTCGGCCCGCTGATCGACGGCCGTGCCCACGCCGCGATGCGGGCCGCGCTCGAACGCGCCGAACTCGACGGCGGCATCGTCGTCACGGGCGGGGACCCGGTCGAGGTCCCCGGCGACGGGGTGTACGTCCGGCCTGCGATCGTGCGAATGCCGGCCCAGACGGAGGTGGTCCGCGAGGAGACGTTCGCACCGATCCTCTACGTGCTGACCTACGACGACTTCGACGAGGCGATCGCCCTACACAACGGAGTGCCCCAGGGGCTTTCGTCGTCGATCTTCACCACCGACCAACGTGAGGCCGAGCGTTTCCTCGCCGCCTCGGACTGCGGCATCGCCAATGTCAACATCGGCACCTCCGGCGCCGAGATCGGAGGTGCGTTCGGCGGGGAGAAGGAGACCGGCGGCGGACGCGAGTCGGGTTCGGACTCGTGGAAGGCGTACATGCGCCGCGCCACCAACACGATCAACTTCTCCGACGATCTCCCCCTGGCGCAGGGTGTGGAGTTCGGTTGAGCGACACGTTGGTTCCGTACCGGCTGTGGGGGTGCCGACCGGATCGGTTCGACACCGAAATCGAGGGCGAGTTCGCGTGGACCGACCACATCGTGCGGACCCTCGGCGCGGCGTTCGATCCGGCCGGTGCCGAGATCCGGAGGGACGTGTCCCTGCTGCCGGAGACGCACGGCGTCAGCGTGCGCGCCGACGGGCTGACGCTCGGGATCCTCGGCGACGGCGACGCGCTGCGCTACGGGCCGGTGCTGCGCCGCGTCGTCGCGGGCGGGTACCTGCCGACGGTGCCGGGCCGCATCTGGGCCGCGGACGCGGGCACCTACAACGACGACCCCGCCCGCAGCGGGCGCATCATCGCGCGCGTCACGGTCAGCCTCGGCGCCCCGGCCCGGCTGGTGCCCCGCAACGATCCGCCGGACGTGCCCTACACCCTGTTGCCCGCGGGTCGCACCCTGCAGGTCACCGGGGAGGAACAGCACTTCGACCTGCTGCACCCCTATGCCGACCCGCCCGGCAAGTACGCCCTGCTCGTCACCCTGCACGACGCGGACGGCACGCTGGTGGAGGTGCGGGTGGACGACCGGCCGTGCGGGCATCTCGGCCGGCGGTCCAGCGCGCGTCTGCTGCCGATCGTGACCCACCTGTCCGCGCGGGGGCTGCGTACCGCCGCCCGTGCCGCGGTGAGCGGATCCCGGCTGGCCGCCGAGGTGACGGTGTCGGTGACGCCGGCCGACGAGATCGACGAGCGCGCCCTCGACGGGCCACCGGTGACCGTGCCGCGGCTGGCGCCCGGACCGGTCGCCGACCCACCCGACCCGGTGCTCCCGATGCACCGGTACCACGGGTGGGGCGGCCAGATCGTCGTGCAGGGAGACCGGCTGTGGATCCTGCGGGAGGGCCCCGTGGCGCGAGCTCTGGGACCGGTTCCGTTGACGCCCAAGAGAATCCGCTTACGGGATGTGAGGGACGTGCAGTTCCGCCCGGCGCTGCCGCAGACCGACGGCATGCTCCGGATCGTGACGGGCAACGGGGACGGTGCGCCGGCGCCGGCGGATCCCGACACCGTGGTGTTCCACCACCCCGATCGGCAGCGGTTCCAGGCGCTCGCCGACTGGCTGCGGCACGTCGCCGCCGTGAACGCCGGACCACCACCATGAGCCGGGGACGAGCGGGGACACAGGACGCCGGATCGAGGCGCGCGCGAAAGTTCCATCTGCGCAGGAATTTTCCCGCGCGGACGGCACCGGAGCGCGCGACACGACGAGCCTCGGCGCTGCGGCGGGCTACAGCCGCCGCAGCAGCTCCGCCTCGCCCGGCTCGACGACGATCGTGGCCGGCGCGCTCTGCCCGTAGTACCGGGTACGCAACCGCCAGAGCCGCGCGTGCCCGAGTTCGTTGCGCCAGCCCCCCAGGTAGTACTTCCGGCCGATCCTGGCCATGACGGCAGGCGGCGGGGTGCTCGGCTGCACCGTGGCCCGGCCGTGCAGCCGCAGGACCGGCCCCCGCTCGCCGTCGTCGAGCAGCACGACGACGGCGGGATTCGCGGCGGCGTTGCGCGCCGCCACGGTGTCGCGCCCGGTAGCGAAGTACAACCGGCCGTCGACGTGCACGAACCACAGGGGCGCCAGGGCCGCCGCGCCCTTCGGCGACCGGGTCGCCAGGCGCGCGACGCGGGCGCGGGTAAGGAAGTCGCGCACGACGGCGTCGTCGGCCTTCACGGCTCCGGCTCCTCGTGCAGGGTCGCGTAGTCCCACGCGGTGGCCCGGCGCGGCGTGAAGACGAACCAGGCGAGGTCCGCACGTCCGTCGGGGGCGGGAGCGTCCGCTGCCGTCAGGCGGCCGCGCCAGTTCACCGCCCGCAGCTCGAACCAGAACTCGCCGTCGTCGAGCAGGACGGTGACCCGCTCGAGTCCGGCCGTGGGCGGCACCGATTCCCGCGGCACACCGACCCACAATCGGCCGTCGTACCGTCGGATCCGCGCGGGCAGCGCGGTGACCGACCCGGCCTCGTCGAAGGCGATCGCCGCGCGACCGTGCCCGATCAGCCTGTCGGCAAGCGGTTCCGGTTCGACGCGCTGGGTGATCCGCCCCATGTCGACAGACGATACCGCCGGATCATCCGCGACGGCCAGGCTCGCGCGGGGCCGGCCGGATCCGGACGGGTTCGGGCACGGTGACGGTCTCGTTGTCGGGCAACGACTCTTCCCGCCGGCGCCCGACGTCGGCGACCGTGTCGACGTCCGCGAGTGGCGCCGCCCCCTGTCGCGCGACGGTCTCGTCGTAGAGCTCGAACCACGGGAAGCCGCGCGCCGTGTAGTCGCTCGCGGCCAGCGGCCGGGTCGGTGGGTCCTCGTCCGTGAGCGCGCGCCACTGCTCGCTGTTCACCAGGCGTACCTCGACCACGGACCGGTGGTCGAGATCCCACGCGTCGTGCGACTCGACCGGGGTGGCGACGCCCTGGTCGACGGATCCGCCGGCGCCGAGTCCCATGGCCGGGGCCGGGGCGAAGGCGTGCAGCGGGCGCCGGGAGTCGAACTCGGCGCGCTCCTCCCATCGTTGCGCCCGCATGGGACAGGCCGCGACGCGGATCCCGCCCCGCGCCGGCCCGGACCGCAGTTGCTCCTCGACGCTGTAGCCGGACCCGAGCGGCATCGCGACGAACTGGCGCACCCGGCCCTGCGCCACGACGTAGCCGTCGAGCCACGGTTGTGCCGGCACCTCGAGGTAGTCCTCGCGTTCGAAGTCCGGCTCCGGCGACCAGGGTTCGCCGGTGAGCGCATCGACGTCCCCGGCGCCGACCTTCACCAGGAACGGGTACCGGGACTCGAACCCGAGCCAGCACGCCTCCGACTGCCACATCGGCATCACGAGGCCGCCGTGGGATCGCCGCGAAGGCGGCAGCGCGGCCTCGTCGAGCTCGGCGACGGCCCGCAGCGGGAACCGTCCCAGCCCGGGCGGCAACGGATAGGTGTTGCCGTCGTCGGGCACCCGCAGGGTGCGGTGGAAGGAGACGGCCATGCGGGCGGCAGCGTGCACCTCCGGGAACTCGAACACCAGGCGGTCCTTCTCGAGAGCGAGCGCCACGTCGTCCTCCCGTCCGCGTGTTGCGGTGCCGTGCACGTGCGGGTGAGGGTACGCCGCGGCGGGCGGTCCGGTCGAGGGCCGGCACCGCGCGGCGCGCGACTCACGTGACGCGGGCCACAGCTGTGGTAGACCAGGGAACATGTTTCCTGGGAACTTCGTCGCCACGACGCCCGACAAGCCCGCCATCGTGCGGGCCGCCACCGGGGAGTCGCTCACCTACCGGCAGCTCGACGAGAACTCCGTCCGCCTCGCGAAGTACCTGCGCGCCGCGGGCCTCGAACCGGGCGATCACATCGCGCTGATCTCCGACAACGATCTGCGGGTCATGGAGGTCTACTGGGCGGCGCTGCGGTCCGGCCTGTACGTCACGGTGGTGAACTGGCATCTGACCCCGGCCGAGGCCGCGTACGTGGTGAACGACTGCGGCGCGAAGGTGCTCGCCGCCTCGGCCGGTGCGGCCACCGCGGTCGACACCGGCGCCGGGGCCTATCCGAACGTGGTCCGCCGGCTCGTGTACGGCGGTGCGCTGCCCGGTTTCGACGACTACTCCGAGGCGCTCGCCGCGTTCGACGCCTCGCCCCTCGAGTCGCAGCCGCGCGGTCAGGACATGCTGTATTCGTCCGGAACGACCGGGCGGCCCAAGGGCATCAAGCCGAAGTTGCCCGAGGGTCAGGTGCAGGACGTTCCGGATCCCTACACGGCGGTGTTCGCGCCGATGTACGGGTTCGACGCCGACACCGTCTACCTGTGCCCCGCGCCCCTCTATCATGCTGCTCCCCTTCGTTTCTGCGGCACCATCCAGTCGGTCGGGGGAACTGTGATCCTCATGGACCGGTTCGAGCCCGAGGAGGCACTCGCCCTGATCGACCGCTACCGGGTCACGCACAGCCAGTGGGTCCCGACGATGTTCGTGCGGATGCTCAAGCTTCCCGGCGAGGTGCGCGGCAAGTACGACGTGTCGAGCCTGAAGGTCGCCATCCATGCGGCGGCACCGTGCCCGGCGGAGATCAAGCGCGCGATGATCGAGTGGTGGGGCCCGGTCGTGTACGAGTACTACGCCTCCACCGAGGGTGCCGGCGCCACGTTCATCGATTCGGCGCAGGCGCTGGCGCATCCCGGGTCGGTCGGACGCGACGGGGTCATGGGGATCGTCCACATCTGCGACGACGAGGGACGCGAACTTCCCACCGGCGCGGTCGGCACCGTGTGGTGGGAGCGGGACGAGCATCCGTTCCAGTACCACAACGATCCCGAGAAGACCCGTGAGGCCACGCATCCCGACCATCCGACGTGGACCACGAGCGGCGACATCGGGTACCTCGACGAGGAGCGCTACCTGTACCTCACCGACCGGGCTGCGTTCACCATCATCTCCGGCGGTGTGAACATCTACCCCCAGGAGTCGGAGAACGTGCTCACCCTGCATCCCAAGGTGTACGACGTCGCCGTGATCGGGGTTCCGAACGAGGAGATGGGCGAGGAGGTCAAGGCCGTCGTCCAGCTCGTCGACGGGGTCGAGCCCGGGCCCGAGGTCGAGCGTGAGCTCCTCGACTTCGTCCGGGAACGCGTCTCCCACTTCAAGGCACCGCGCAGCATCGACTTCTCCGACGACCTGCCGCGTACTCCCACCGGCAAACTCGTCAAGCACAAGCTGCGCGCCCGCTACCTCACCCCGGCGGGCTGACCGTGCCCGCCGATCTCGCCGAGCTCGCCGGTCTGCTCCCGGACGGCGCGCTGATCACCGACCCGGATCTGCTCGCCGGATACCGGCAGGACTGGGCCCGCGATCCGGACGCCGCCGTCCCCCGCGCGGTGGTGCGGGCCACGCGCACGGCGGACGTGCAGGCCACGTTGCGCTGGGCGAGCACACACCGGGTGCCCGTGGTGCCGCGCGGTGCGGGCACCAGCCTGTCCGGCGGCGCGGGCGGCCTCGCGGGTGGGATCGTGCTGAGCACCGAGCGGATGCGCGCGATCACCGTGGACCCGGTCACCCGCACGGCGGTCGTCCAGCCGGGACTGCTCAACGCCGAGGTCAAGCGCGCCGCGGCCGAGCATGGGTTGTGGTATCCACCCGACCCGTCGTCGTTCGAGATGTGCACCATCGGGGGCAACGCGGCGACCAACGCCGGTGGACTGTGCTGCGTGAAGTACGGCGTCACCACGGACTACGTGCTCGGTCTGGAGGTGGTCCTCGCCGACGGTACCGCGGTGCGGCTCGGTGGACCGCGCGTCAAGGACGTGGCGGGCCTGTCGCTGACCAAGCTGTTCGTCGGCAGCGAGGGCACCCTCGGCGTCATCACCGAGGTGACGCTGCGGCTCCTCCCGCCGCAGCCGCCGGCCTCGACGATGGTCGCCACGTTCGGCTCGGTGCAGGCCGCGGCGGACGCGGTGCTGGCCGTCACGGCGACGTTGCGGCCCGCGATGCTCGAGTTCATGGACCGCGCCTCGATCAACGCCGTCGAGGACGCACTGCACATGGGGCTGGACCGCACCACCGAGGCGATGCTCATCGCCCGGTCCGACGCGCCCGGCACGGCGTCCGCGCAGGAGATCGCGACGATGGTGAAGGCGTGCGAGGACGCCGGTGCCGACGAGGTGTTCTCGACCGACGACCCCGAGGAGGGAGAGGCGTTCGCGGCGGCGCGGCGGATGGCCATCCCGGCGGTCGAACGGACCGGCAGCCTGCTGCTCGAGGATGTCGGCGTCCCCCTGCCGGCCCTGCCGGCACTCGTCGGGGGCGTCGCCGAGATCGCCGAACGCAACGCGGTGACGGTCGCGGTCATCGCGCACGCCGGTGACGGCAACACCCATCCGCTGATCGTGTACGACCCCGCCGACGCCGACCAGACGGCCCGGGCGCACCTGGCGTTCGGGCAGATCATGGACCTGGCGATCGCGCTGGGCGGCACCATCACCGGCGAGCACGGGGTGGGCCGGTTGAAGAAGGCGTGGCTGCCGGACCAGGTGGGTCCCGACGTGATGGACCTGACCCGGCGGATCAAGGCGGCACTCGACCCGGACTCGATCCTCAATCCGGGCGTCATCCTCTGAAGCAAGATCGAGTACGGTGGCCGCGTGCGTGAGGACCGAATCGAGTGAACGCCCGTACGCCCTTGTCACCGGCGGGTCTGCCGCTGCGCGACACGCGCTACCGGACCTTCGAGCAGTACCCGGAGTTCGCCGCGGCGACGACGTGGCTGCGCGACTACGTGCGCGCCGCAATACCCAACCCGCGGATGAGTGAACGCGAGTACTGGTCGGTGGTGTGCCTGCCGCCGCACGACGGCAGCCACCCCAGCGAGCCGCTCGTGAGCGTGCACGTCGGCGCGATCGAGGCCGCCGCGTTGTTCGTCGAGGCTCCGGCCGGACAGGCACGCCGGCTCGGCGGACGGGTCACCGTCGCCGTCGACGACCTCGAGACCGCCGCCGGCGCGAACGTGGACGTGCTCGCCGCAACCCATCCGGAGCTGAGGTTCCGGCTCGACGGGCCCATCGTGTCGATCGGCTGGTCCGGCGAGCCGGCCGGCCGCGCGCAGTTCGCCGCCGTGCCGTGGGAGCCGGCCGCTGCCGCACTCGTCGGCCGCGTGATGCGCACCGGCAGGTGCCGCTGGGCGGCGCACCACTGCGCCCAGCTGGCGCGGTTCGCGCTGGCCGACTGACACCGGGAAGCGGGGCGCGGAATCCGCGAGGTGCCCGCGGTGTCGTACCGGCGGTGCACCATGGAACGGTGACCGATGTCCTGAGCCGTTTCTCCGAGCCCACCCGGCAGTGGTTCGCGGGCGCTTTCGAAGCCCCGACCGCCGCGCAGCTCGGGGCCTGGGAGTCGATCTCGTCGGGCGCGCACACCCTGGTGGTGGCCCCGACCGGGTCGGGTAAGACGCTCTCGGCGTTCCTGTGGTCGCTCGACCGCCTGGCAGCCACCCCGGCCGAGCACACCGGCACCCGCGTGCTCTACGTCTCCCCGCTCAAGGCCCTCGCGGTGGACGTGGAACGGAACCTGCGCTCACCGCTGGTCGGCATCACCCAGACCGCGCGGCGACTCGGCCTTGAGCCGCCGGAGATCACAGTCGGGGTGCGGTCGGGCGACACGTCGGCCGCCGACCGGCGCACCCTCGTCCGCACGCCGCCGGACATCCTCATCACCACCCCCGAATCCCTGTTCCTCATGCTCACCTCCGCAGCGCGCGAGACACTCGCCGGGGTGGACACCGTCATCGTCGACGAGGTGCACGCCGTCGCCGGCACGAAACGCGGTGCCCACCTTGCCCTTTCCCTGGAACGGCTCGATCTGCTACTCGGGCGACCCGCGCAGCGGATCGGACTCTCCGCGACGGTGCGGCCGCACGAGGAGGTGGGCCGGTTCCTCGCCGGGTCGGCGCCGATCCGCATCGTCGCCCCGCCGTCGGCCAAGACGTGGGATCTGACGGTGCGGGTGCCCGTCGAGGACATGACCGAACTCGGCGTGCAATCCGAGACGGCGGACGACGGGATGCCGGCGGTTCCGCAGGCGGGGTCGATCTGGCCGCACGTCGAGGAGCAGATTGTCGACCTCATCGTCGCGCACCGGTCCACCATCGTGTTCGCCAACTCCCGCCGACTCGCCGAGCGGTTGACGGCCCGGCTCAACGAGATCCACGCCGAACGCGAGGGCGAGGCGGTCGACCCCCGGCCGCGCCCGCCGGCGCAGCTCGGGGCACCCACCGAGGTCTCCCTCGGGGCACAGCCGCTGCTGGCGCGGGCTCACCACGGCTCGGTGAGCAAGGACCAGCGGGCCCTGATCGAGGACGACCTCAAATCCGGGCGGCTGCGCTGCGTCGTCGCGACCTCGAGCCTCGAACTCGGCATCGACATGGGCGCGGTCGACCTGGTGATCCAGGTCTCGGCGCCGCCGTCGGTGGCGAGCGGCCTGCAGCGCGTCGGACGGGCGGGGCATCAGGTCGGCGAGGTCTCTCGCGGGGTGTTGTTCCCCAAGCACCGTACCGACCTGGTGCACTGCGCGGTCACGGTCGAACGGATGGTGGGCGGGCACATCGAGGCTCTGCAGGTGCCGGCCAACCCGCTGGACGTGCTCGCGCAGCAGACCGTCGCCGCGGTCGCCCTCGAGCCGGTCGACGTGGACGAGTGGTTCGACACGGTGCGGCGCAGCGGGTCGTTCGCGACGCTGCCGCGCTCGGCGTACGAGTCGACGCTGGACCTGCTGGCCGGACGGTACCCGTCGGACGAGTTCGCCGAACTGCGGCCCCGGGTGGTGTGGGATCGCACCGCCGGCACGCTCACCGGCCGGCCCGGCGCGCAGCGACTGGCCGTCACGTCGGGTGGCACGATCCCCGACCGCGGCCTGTTCACCGTGTACATGGTCGGCGAGAAGGCCACGCGCGTCGGGGAACTCGACGAGGAGATGGTGTACGAGTCCCGGGTGGGCGACGTGTTCGCGCTCGGCGCGACGAGCTGGCGCATCGAGGAGATCACCTTCGACCGGGTGCTGGTCTCCCCCGCCTACGGACAGCCCGGCCGGCTGCCGTTCTGGCACGGCGACGGGGTCGGCCGCCCGGCCGAACTCGGCGCCGCCCTGGGGGCGTTCGTGCGCGAACTCGGGCACGCCGACCCGGAGGACGCCGCCGCCCGGTGCCGTCGCGGCGGCCTGGACGACAACGCGACCACGAACCTGACCCGGCTGCTCGAGGAGCAGCGCACCGCCACGGGGCATCTGCCCACCGACCGCACCCTGGTCGTCGAGCGGTTCCGCGACGAACTCGGCGACTGGCGCCTGGTGCTGCACTCCCCGTACGGGATGCGGGTGCACGCACCGTGGGCGCTGGCCGTGGGCGCGCGACTGCTCGACCGATACGGCGTCGAAGCCGCACCCACGGCGTCGGACGACGGCATCATCGTCCGGCTCCCCGACACCGAGGACGCACCGCCGGGGGCGGAGGTGTTCGCCTTCGACACCGACGAGATCGAGGATCTCGTCACCGAGCAGGTCGGCGGCTCGGCACTGTTCGCGTCCCGCTTCCGGGAGTGCGCGGCGCGCGCCCTGCTGCTGCCACGCCGCAATCCGGGTAAGCGCGCGCCGCTGTGGCAACAGCGCCAGCGGTCGGCCCAGCTGCTCGACGTGGCCCGTCGCTACCCCACCTTCCCTATCCTCCTCGAGACGGTGCGGGAATGCCTCCAGGACGTCTACGACCTGCCTGCCCTGCGCAGCCTGCTCGGCCGTGTCGCCCGGCGGCAGGTCCGGATCGCGGAGGTCGAGACAGCCACCGCGTCGCCGTTCGCGACCTCGCTGCTGTTCGACTACGTCGGCGCGTTCATGTACGAAGGCGACAGTCCCCTCGCCGAGCGGCGCGCCGCGGCCCTGTCCCTGGACTCGACCCTGCTCGCCGAACTGCTCGGCCGGGTGGAGCTGCGCGAGTTGCTCGACGCCGACGTCATCGCCCGGGCCGAACTCGAGCTGCAGCATCTCGCCCCGGACCGCAGAGCCCGCGACGCCGAGGGTGTCGCGGACCTGCTCCGGTTGCTCGGCCCGCTCACCGACACCGAGATCGCCGAGCGCACCACGGCCGATCCGGCCGCCTGGCTCGACGAACTGGACGCCCAGCGCCGGGTGCTGAAGGTGTCCTTCGCCGGCCGGGAGCGGTGGTCCGCCATCGAGGACGCCTCGCGTCTCCGGGACGCTCTCGGAGTCCCGTTGCCGATCGGCGTACCGACGGCGTTCGTCGAGCCGGTGCCCGATCCCCTGGGTGACCTGATCGGCCGGTACGCGCGCACCCACGGCCCGTTCACCGCGGCGGAGGCGGCGGCCCGGTTCGGACTCGGCACCGCGGTGGTGCAGGACGTGCTGCATCGGCTGGCTGCCGAGAAACGAGTCAGTGCAGGGGAGTTCCGGCCCGGCACGACCGGCGCGGAGTGGTGCGACACGGAGGTCCTGGGGCGGCTGCGACGACGGTCGCTCGCGGCAGCACGCCAGGAGGTCGAACCGGTCGGGACCGCCACCCTCGGCCGGTTCCTGCCGGCGTGGCAGCACGTGGGTGGCGGACTGCGCGGGGTGGACGGGGTGGCCACGGTCGTCGAGCAGCTGGCCGGGGTGCCGGTGCCGGCGAGCGCGCTCGAGCCGCTGATCCTCGCCCCCCGGGTCCGGGACTACTCCCCCGCAATGCTCGACGAACTCACCACGACGGGCGAAGTCGTCTGGGCCGGCTCGGGGCAGATCTCCGGCAAGGACGGCTGGGTCTCGCTGCACCTGACCGACACCGCTCCGCTGACCCTCGCACCGGCAGCCGAGATCGACGAGACCGACGTCCACCACGGCATCCTGGACGCGCTCGCGGGCGGCGGGGCGTACTTCTTCCGCCAGCTCACCGACTCCCTCGGCACCACGGACGCGGAAACCTCCTCGGCTCTCTGGGATCTCGTGTGGGCGGGTCTCGTCTCGGGTGACGCACCGGCCGCGCTGCGCGCCCTCGTCGGCGACACCTCACGCGCGACCCCCGCGCACCGCACGCCCCGCCGGGCCCCGCGCGCCCGGATGTACCGCGGACGCCCGGCACTTCCGAGCCGCAGCGGACCCCCGACGGTCGGCGGCCGGTGGTCGCTGCTACCCGAGCGGGAAACCGACCCGACGGTGCGCACCCATGCCACCGCGGACCTGCTGCTCGAGCGGTACGGCGTGGTCACCCGCGGCGCGGTCGTCACCGAGGGCGTGCCGGGCGGTTTCGCGCTGATGTACAAGGCGCTGAGCCGGTTCGAGGAGACCGGCCGGTGCCGTCGCGGCTACTTCGTCGACACGCTCGGCGGTGCCCAGTTCTCGACACCGGAGGTGGTGGACCGGTTGCGGTCCTACGGCGAGTCGCTCGAGGGCCGCCACACCGACACACCGGCGGTGACCCTGGCCGCGTGCGACCCGGCGAACCCGTACGGTGCGGCCCTGCCGTGGCCCCAGTCGGCCGCACCCGAGGACTCGCCGCGGCACCGTCCCGGGCGCAAGGCCGGTGGGCTCGTGGTGCTCGTTGACGGCGAACTGGGACTGTTCGTCGAACGCGGCGGACGCACGGTGCTGACGTTCACCGAGGATCCGGGGACTCTCCGCGGCGCGTGCGCGTCACTGGCCGGCACGGTCAAGGGCGGTGGCCTGGACACTCTCGTCGTCGAGAAGGTCGACGGCAGGTCCATCCACGGCCACCCGTTCGCCGAGTTCCTCGCCGAGGCCGGTTTCTCGGCCACCCCGCGCGGCTTCCGGTTGAGGGCCTGATGCCCGAGGGCGACACGGTCTTCCGGGCGGCCACTCTCCTGCGCGGCGCACTGGCGGGAAAGCCGTTGACGCGCTGCGATATCCGCGTTCCCAGGTACGCGACAGTCGACCTGACCGGCACCGTGGTCGAGGAGGTGCTCGCGCGCGGCAAGCACCTGCTGATCCGCGCCGGTGCGCACACCATCCACACCCACCTGAAGATGGAGGGAGTGTGGGACGTCCATCCGCCCGGGACACGCTGGCGCCGCCAGGGATACCACGCCAGGATCGTGCTGGCCGTCGAGGACGCTGAGGCCGTGGGCTTCGACCTCGGCATCGTCGAGGTGCTCGACCGCGACCGCGAGGCGGAGGCCGTGGGACACCTGGGACCGGATCTGCTCGGGCCGGACTGGGACCCCGCCGTCGCCGCGGCCAACCTGGCGCGCGACCCGAGCCGCCCCGTCGGCCTGGCACTGCTCGACCAGCGTGTGATGGCCGGGGTCGGCAATGTCTACCGGTGCGAACTGTGCTTCCTGCGGGGCGTGCACCCGGCGACTCCGGTAGCGGACGCGGGAGAGCCGGCCGCCTGGGTCGATCTGGCGCACCGGCTGCTCACGTTCAATCGGGACCGCGTCAGCCGGATCACCACCGGCGACCGCCGGCCCGGCCGGGGCACCTGGGTGTACGGGCGCGCAGGTAAGCCGTGCCGCCGGTGCGGCACGGCGATCCGCACCGGAGCGCTGGGGTCCGCCGAGGACCCGGACCGCAAGATCGACTGGTGCCCGTACTGTCAGCCGCGGACCGGGGACGGTCCAGCCGCCCCGGCTCCGTGACCCGGGTCGCCCCCGGCTCCGTGACGCGGGTCGCCCCCGGCTCCGTCACCCGGGTCGCCCCCGGCTCCGTCACCCGGGTCGCCCCCGGCCGTCTCAGTGGTTGCGCAGCGCGTCGATGAGCTCGCTCTTGCGCTTGGACGAGTAACCCGACATTCCGAGTTCCTTCGCCCGCTTCTTCAACTCGTCGACCGTCCAGTCCTCGTAGGACCCCGATTTGCCACCCTTGTGCCCGACCGAGGAGCGGCCACGATTCGCAGCCGCATTCGAGATTCGGGCGGCCTTCTCCTTGGAGGCGCCGTCGTCACGCAGTTCCTGATACAGCTTCTCGTCCTTGATCGACGACCTGGGCATGGTGCCCCTCCTTTCGTCGAGCGTGCTGTTGTGCTGCGGATACCCCTCCGGTCGGGGCCGTACACCTCCGGCCTGGACCAGCAGGCTCACACAGTGCCGCACCAACCGCTCCGGCGAGACCGCGACGGTGCCGTCCAGGTAGCCGATGAACAGGCTCGTCAGTGCCCCGACCAACCCCACGGCCACGAGGTGCCGCTCCTCGCGGTCGGTGATCGCCGTGAGCTGGTGCCGGACGAGCGCCACGAACGCGGGAGCGAGATCGAGGCCCCGGCCGCCGAGCGCCGGTTCGCGCAGCGGGCCGAGCAGCAGCACCCTGCCCACGGCCGGGCGGTCCACGATCAGCTCGACGAAGGCCCGGACCGCCGCTCCGGGAACGTCCCGCGGTTGCGGGACCGTTCCGACCGCGCCCTCCAGCACTGTGCGCACCTGTTCCCCGACCGGTGCGTACACGGCGCGCACGAACGCGTCCCGGTCGTCGAAGCTGTCGTAGAAGTACCGTTCGGTCAGGCCGGACGCCCGGCACACGGCGCGGACGTCGGCCGCCGGTCCGTCCGGCGCACCGAGCAGGTCGATGCCCGCCGACAACAGTGCGTCCCGGCGTGCCCGCCGGCGTTCCGCCATGTCGGTGCCGCCCCAGCGCCGCGCGCCCTCTCCACCACCGCGATCCCGTCGTCGACCGTCTGCGCCGTCGGATCCTACGCGCCGGGGCCGGCCGCGACGGATGCACGCGGTTGCCGCCTCGGTGTGCCGGGCGGTCTGTCACCCTTGTCGGCATGGACTCCGATGCCAACGCGCTCCTGCACGGCCCGTTGTTCTCCCGGCGCATGCCGCTCGACCGCGGCAATGCCGCCAGTCGCATCAGCGCCTACATCTACGGCAACGTCCTGGTGCTCGCGGCACTCGTACCGATCGTCACCGGGCCGAAGTACGTCGGCATCGCGATCGTGCTCGGCACGGCTCTGTCGACGTTCGTCGCCCACGCGTTCGCCGAGGCGGTCGGGCACACCGTGCGCCAGGGCACCCCGTTGAGCCGCGCGGAGAAGATCGCCGAACTGCGCAACTCGGTGCCGATCCTGAGCTCGGCGGTACTACCGTGCGCGATCCTGGGGATGGGCTGGCTGGGGTGGCTCGAACCGCGCACCGCCCAGCTGCTCGCCGAGGTCGCCGTGCTGGTGCGGATCGGAGGCATCGTCTTCGTCATCGGCCGCCTCAACGGGGAGCGGCCGGGCCGAAGCTCGTTGGTCAGCGCCCTCGCGCTCACCGCCGTCGCCGCGACCGTGGTGCTCGTCAAGGTGATCCTGACCCACTGACATTGCGCTCCCGGCTCGGCGACCGATGTCGGGGCGCGTCGACCACCGCGGCTGCCCCGGCCGCGACTCAGGCGCCCGTCGGCACCGGCTCGAGGATCTCCGCGCGTGCCTCCGGGGCGGCCGCCCGCAGTGCGTCGGCGGACTCGTCGTCGGGCCGGCTCTGCGATTCGATCTCCGCGTCGACCCTCGCCCGGTAGGTCGCGATCTCCTGCTCCACCGTCGCGGCGTCCCACCCCAGGACGGGTGCCACCAGGTGGGCCGCCTGCTCGGCGCAGTGCACGCCGCGATGGGGATACTCGATCGAGATGCGGGTGCGGCGGGCGAGGATGTCCTCGAGGTGCAGCGCTCCCTCCGCCGCTGCCGCGTAGACGACCTCCACCTGCAGATACTGTGGGGCATCGGTGAGCGGTTCGAGCAACTCGGGCCGGTCTGCCGCCACCTCGAGCACCTCGTCGATCAGCGATCCGTACCGGTCGAGCAGATGCTTGATCCGGTACGGATGCAGGCCGTACCGCTCGGCGAGCTGCATCGTCTGGTTCACGAGTGCGAAGTAGCCGTCCGCCCCGACCAACGGCACCCGTTCCGTGATGGAGGGGGCGATCCGGGCGGGGATGTCCTCGGCCGCCAGGTCGACGGCATCCTCGGCCATCACCCGGTAGGTGGTGTACTTGCCGCCGGCGATCGCCACGAGCCCGGGCGCGACCCGGGCCACGGCGTGCTCGCGAGACAGCTTCGACGTCTCGTCGCTCTCCCCCGCCAGCAACGGCCGCAGCCCCGCGTACACGCCGTCGATGTCGTCGTGGTCGAGCGGGACGACCAGGACCCGGTTGACGTGGTCGAGGATGTAGTCGATGTCGGCCTTCGTCGCGGCAGGGTGGGCGAGGTCGAGATTCCAGTCGGTGTCGGTGGTGCCGATGATCCAGTGACTGCCCCACGGGATCACGAACAGCACGGATTTCTCGGTGCGCAGGATGATCGCCGAGTCACTGACGATCCGGTCGCGCGGCACCACGATGTGCACGCCTTTCGACGCGCGCACCCGAAACCTGCCGCGCTGCCGGGACAGCGCCTGGATCTCGTCGGTCCACACCCCCGTGGCGTTGATCACCACGTGCGCCTTCACCTCCGTGATCGAGCCGTCCTCCGAGTCACGCACCCGTACGCCGGAGACCCCGTCGGCCTCGCGCAGGAACCCGACCACCTGAGTCGAGGTGCGCACCACGGCGCCGTAGTGCGCGGCGGTGCGGGCCACGGTCATCGTGTGCCGCGCGTCGTCGACGACGGTGTCGTAGTACCGGATCCCGCCCACGAGCGAGTCGCGTTTGAGCCCGGGCGCCATGCGCAGCGCGCCGGATCGAGTCAGATGCTTCTGGGCGGGCACGGATTTGGCGCCGCCCATCCGGTCGTAGAGAAAAATCCCCGCGGCGATGTACGGGCGCTCCCACCCACGGTGGGTGATGGGGAAGAGGAACTTCAGCGGCTTGACCAGATGCGGGGCCAGCGTCGAGAGCGACAGTTCGCGTTCGCGCAGCGCCTCGCGGACGAGGCCGAACTCGAGTTGCTCGAGGTAGCGCAGCCCGCCGTGGAACATCTTCGACGAGCGGCTCGACGTGCCCGAAGCGAAGTCCCGCGCCTCCACCAGTGCGACCCGCAACCCGCGGGTGGCGGCGTCCAGGGCGGCGCCGGCGCCGACGACACCGCCACCGATGACCACCACGTCGAACTGTTCCGAGCCGAGTCGTCGCCACGCGTCACGGCGCTGCTGCGGTCCGAGGACCTGGACGCCTGGTTGGTTGGTCACCGCATCGCTCCCGTGAGTCGCCGACGTTTCCGCACTCAGGCTAGTAGGTTCGTCCGCAGACTGCCGTCCCGAACCACACGCCCGGAGAGGTTGCCGTGACCCGATACATCGCCGCGATCGATCAGGGGACCACGTCGAGTCGCTGCATCATCTTCGACCACGACGGTCGCATCGTGGCGTGGGCCCAGACCGAGCACGAACAGATCCTCCCCCGCGCGGGCTGGGTGGAACACGATCCGGAAACGCTGTGGATCAACACTCGCGAGGTCGCCGCCCTGGCACTGGCGAAGGCGGATCTCACGCGTGCCGACATCGCCGCGATCGGGATCACCAACCAGCGCGAGACCACGGTGGTGTGGGAACGCTCCACGGGCCGGCCCATCCACAACGCGATCGTGTGGCAGGACACCCGCACCGATCGCCTCGTCGAGCAGCTCGCCGGGGACGCGGGCGTGGACCGGTATCGCGACGCCACGGGCCTGCCGTTGTCGACGTACTTCGCGGGCCCGAAGGTGCGGTGGATCCTCGACAACGTCGAGGGCGCCCGGGAGCAGGCGGAGGCCGGCGAACTCGCGTTCGGGACGGTGGACAGCTGGATCCTGTGGAACCTCACCGGCGGCACCGGCGCAGGCAACCGGCAGCCGGGGGTGCACCTCACCGACGTCACCAACGCCTCGCGCACGATGCTCATGAATCTGGAGACACTGCAATGGGATCCGGACATCTGTGCGGATTTCGGTATTCCGATGTCGATGCTTCCGGAGATCCGGAGCTCGTCCGAGATCTACGGCTACGCCCGTGACCGCGGACCGCTCGCCGGCGTCCCGGTGGCCGGCATCCTCGGCGACCAGCAGGCCGCGACGTTCGGTCAGGCGTGCCTGTCGCCGGGGGAGGCGAAGAACACCTACGGAACCGGCAATTTCCTGCTTCTCAACACCGGGACGACGCCGGTGCGCAGCGAGCACGGACTGCTGACCACCGTGTGCTACCGCGTCGGCGACGCCCCGGCCGTGTACGCCCTCGAAGGGTCGATCGCCGTCACGGGCTCGCTCGTGCAGTGGATGCGCGACAATCTGGGGCTCGTGCGCACGGCCGCGGAGATCGAGGACCTCGCCGCCACGGTCCCCGACAACGGCGGCGCGTACTTCGTACCGGCCTTCTCCGGCCTGTTCGCCCCGCGGTGGCGCCCCGACGCGCGCGGCGTGATCACCGGCCTCACCCGCTTCGTCAACCGGGGGCACCTGGCGCGGGCCGCACTCGAGGCGACCGCCTATCAGACCCGCGAGGTCATCGAGGCGATGCACGCCGACTCCGGTGTCGAACTGCACACCCTGAAGGTGGACGGCGGGATGGTCGTCAACGAGACCCTGATGCAGTTCCAGTCGGACATCCTCGGCGCCCCCGTGGTCCGTCCCGTGGTCTCCGAGACCACCGCGCTCGGTGCGGCGTACGCGGCGGGCCTGGCGGTCGGCTTCTGGGACGGTGAGGACGACATCCGGCACAACTGGGCGGCCGGCCGGACCTGGGAACCGAAGATGGACGGCGCCGAGCGGGAACGGCTCTACGCCGAGTGGAACAGGGCGGTCGAACGGACCTACGGCTGGGCCTGAGTGGCGTCGCCCGCGTGCGGCGCTGCGGCTCCGGGACGGGTTCCGGCTCGCGCGGCGCGGCCGAGCCGCCTCGGTGAGGTCGGCCTCCCCGAGGGTCGCGAACCACAGCCGCGCACTGCGGCCGTGGTCCCCGGAGCCCACGAAGGCGGCCGGCACGAAGCCGACGCCGTGCCCGGCCGCGACGGGCAGCACCGTCCGGCGAGGGCCGCGAGGTGCCGGGGGCCGCGCGGCGCGACGGCCTCGGGGAACCCTCATTCCGGAACGAGGTCACCCGGCACAGGGTGCAGCACCCGCGTCCGCATCGCCTCGGGAGCGACGTCGCGCGGGTCGGTGAGGTAGTACTCCCGGAACGGTCCCCCGGCCCCGAGACCGCGCTCCTCCAGCCACCCGAACAGGGCGTGATAGGCGACCGGGAGCAGCGCGACCGGACCGACGAAGTCCACGCCCGCGAAAGTCCCGCCGGGCAGCGTCGTCGTGGCGGTGTCCACACGTCCGGGCGGGGACCGCAACTCGAGGCCGACGCCGAACTGCACCACGCCGTCGAGGGCGGCCGGGTACTGCCCCACCACCGGCGCGTCGGTGGGCAGCCCGGCACTCGACGCGTCCGCCAGCAGCGCCGTCACGAGGTTCGTCACATCCGTATCCAGAGCCTCGGCGGTCGATTCCCCGTTGCGCCACAAGACCGTTCGATCCTCGATCCGGTACCGGCACACCGGGAGGCCGTCGGCTCCGGCGTCGGCGAGGGACGCGACGAGGGCGAGCGCCCGGTACTTGCGGGCGGCCTCGCACTCGATCCGCTCCCGCTCCGCGGCGAGGACGGCCTCGGTGTGTCCGGGGTCCTGCAGCAGGCGACGGATCGCCGGGACGGACACCTCGGCTCTGCGCAGCACCGCGATGCGCAGAGCCGCGGCGAGCTGCTCGCGCGAGTAGTACCGGTATCCGGTATGCGGATCGACCCGGCCCGGAGCGAGCAGCCCTTCGCGGTCGTAGTGGCGCAGCGTCCTGACGCTCAGCCGGGACATCCCGGCGAACTCGCCGATGCTCAGCCATCCGCCGGCCGGACTCACCCGGTCACCACCGCCCCGCTACCGGCAACCTCCGGCGCGTACGGGATCACCGTGATGACGTCGACGAGCAGGCCGTCGGGATCGACGGTCATGAAGTGCCGCTGTCCGAAGTCCTCGTCGCGCAGTTCCGACGCGATCGGGAGTGCGAGGTCCCCGGCTCGCGCGTACACGGCGTCGACGTCGTCGACCTCCACCGAGATCAGCACGCCGGCGGGCGTGGAGCGGTGGGGCCGGGGAATCGTCTCGTGGCCGTGTGCCACGAGACCGAGCTGCACGGTCTCGTCGGTCGCCGCCTGCAGCTGCACATACCAGCCGCTGTCGAAGACCACGCGCAGACCGAGCAGCCCGGCATAGAAGTCGCGGCTGCGGGCGACGTCGTGAGCGGGGACCACGGGGAAGATGCTGTTCGTTCGCATGCGTCCACCGTCGGCCCTCCCCCAGGGAGAGAGTCAAGGACGTCGCCGCCGGTCATCTGGCTCAGTCCAGGTGGTCGTCGTGCCGCATCAGCTGACGCGCCGCCTCGGTGATCGACCCGGTCAGCGACGGGTAGACCGAGAAGGTGTGGGCGAGGTCGTCGACGCTGAGGTTGTTCTGCACCGCGATCGCGATGGGCAGGATCAGCTCCGAGGCAGTGGGCGCGACCACCACACCACCGATCACGACGCCGGTGGCGGGACGGCAGAAGATCTTCACGAAGCCGCGGCGCAGCCCCGCCATCTTCGCGCGGGGGTTGGTGTGCAGCGGCAGCATCACGGTGCGGGCCGGGACCTCGCCGTTGTCGATCGCCGCCTGGCTGACACCGACCGTGGCGATCTCGGGCCGGGTGAACACCGCCGAGGCGACGGTCTTGAGCCGGATCGGGCTGACCCCCTCACCGAGGGCGTGGTACATCGCGATGCGGCCCTGCATCGCGGCCACCGACGCCAGCGGCAGCAGCCCGGTGCAGTCGCCGGCGGCGTAGATCCCCGAGACGGACGTGCGCGAGACCCGGTCGACCTGGAGGTAACCGCCGCGGTCGAGTTGCAGGCCGACCTTCTCCAGCCCGAGGCCCGCCGTGTTCGGCACCGAGCCGACCGTCATCAGCGCATGGCTGCCCTCGACGATGCGGCCGTCGGCCAGCTTGACCCGGATCCCGTCCCCGGTGCGCTCGACGGCGTCGGCGCGGGCGTGCTTGACCAGGTTCACGCCCCGCTCGGCGAAGGCGTCCTCGAGCACGAGGGCGGCGTCCTCGTCCTCGTGCGGCAGCACCCGGTCGCGGCTCGAGACGAGCGTCACCTGCACGCCGACCTCCGTATAGGCCGAGACGAACTCGGCGCCGGTCACACCGGAGCCGACGACCACCAGGTGCTCGGGCAGCGCGTCGAGGTCGTAGAGCTGACGCCAGTTGAGGATGCGGTCACCGTCCGGCTCCGCCCCGGGCAGTACCCGCGGGCTCGCGCCCGTCGCGATGAGCACGACGTCGGCGTCGAGGACCCGCTCCTCGCCGGTGAAGAGATCGGCGCGCACCTGGTGCGCCGCCATCCCGACCTGGGTGTCGATGAGCTCGCCGCGTCCGCTGAGCAGCTGCACGCCGGCCGCCTCGAGCTTGGTGCGGATGTCCGCGGACTGCGCCCGGGCGAGACTCTTGACACGGGTATTGACCTCGGGCAGCGCCACTCCGGCGCTCTCGAGCCGAACGCCGAGGTCGGCCGCTCGGCGCATGTCGGTGCGGATGCCCGTGGACGCGATGAACGTCTTGGACGGCACGCAGTCGAAGAGCACGCAGGCACCGCCGATCCCGTCCGAATCGATCAGTGACACGGTCGCGCCGTACTGAGCCGCCACCAGCGCCGCTTCGTAGCCCGCAGGGCCGCCGCCGATGATCACGATCCGGGTCATTGTTCTCCTCTGTATCGATTCCGAGATGGTCCTCGGTCCGGGATGTGCGGGCGCCGGGGTTGCCGAACGTCCGCAGACACGCTATGCCACGGGCACCGTCCTGCGCACGCGGACGCCACCACGAAGCGGCCGGCGCCCCGTGTCCTGCGCCGGACGGTCAGCCATTAGCCTGTACCCCGTGCCGATCTACGCCGCCTACGGCTCCAACATGCATCCCGAGCAGATGCTGCAGCGCTGCCCGCATTCGCCGATGGCCGGAACCGGCTGGCTCCACGGCTGGCGGCTGACCTTCAGCGGCGGCGACATCGGCTGGGAGGGCGCGCTCGCCACCGTCGTCGAGGACCCCGACTCGAAGGTGTTCGTCGTGCTCTACGACGTGCCCGACGAGGACGAACGCAGCCTCGACCGCTGGGAGGGCTCCGAACTCGGCATCCACCGCAAGATCCGGTTGCGGGTGGACACCGACGACGGGCCCGTGCTCGCCTGGCTGTACGTCCTCGACGCGTACGAGGGCGGCCTGCCGTCGGCGCGCTACCTGGGCGTGATGGCCGACGCCGCCGAGATCGCCGGAGCCCCCGCCGACTATGTGCGGGATCTGCGCACCCGCAACAGCCGCAACGTCGGGCCCGGCCGACCCGACAGCTTCTAGGCCGGCTTCCCGGCCCCGGCCGGCCGAGCCGGGTAGAACGGCACCGGGACGCCGACCCGCAGCGTCACCGGATCCCCGGCCTGCACGTCGTGCGACGCGGCCCGCTGCGCCCGGATCGTCTGCCCGGCGCCGGTCACCCGCACCTCCGTCAGGGCGCCCCCGAAGGCCAGGTCGAGCACGGTGAACTTGGACGGCTCGTCCGTTGCGGCGACCTGCACCTGCTCCGGGCGTACGAGGACGTGGCCCTTGCCGTGGGCGGGGGTCGCGAGGGGGACCGCCCCGATCACCGTGTGCGCGCGGTCGCCGGCCGCGTCGGCGTCCAGGACGACCGAATCCCCCACGAAGGCACCCACCTCGAGCGTCGCGGGCCACCGGTAGACCTCCTCCGGCGTGCCCATCTGTGCGAGGCGCCCGCCGAGCATCACCGCGACCGTGTCCGCGATGGCCAGGGCCTCGGCCTGGTCGTGGGTGACGAGCACCGAGGCGACCTCCTGGTCCCGCAGCAGGCTGCGGACCTCGGTGCGCAGGCTGGACCGCAGCCCGGCATCGAGAGCGCTGAACGGCTCGTCGAGCAGGACGACGGCCGGATTGGGCGCGAGCGCCCGTGCCAGCGCGATGCGCTGTTGCTGACCGCCGGACAGCTGCGACGGCTTGCGCTGGCCGGTGCCGGCCAGGCCGACCAGTTCCAGCAGCTCCTCCACGCGACGCTGCCGCACGGACTGCTGCCGCACCATCGACCGCCACGTCGGCTGCACCAGCCCGTAGCCGACGTTGCGCGCGACGCTCAGATGAGGGAAGAGCGCACCCTCCTGCGGCACCAGCCCCACCCCACGGCGCTCCGGCGGCAGCGCCGTGAGGTCGCGTCCGTCCGCGACGACGCGCCCCGCTGCGGCCGGGTGCAGGCCCGCGATCACCCGCAGCAGGGTGGTCTTGCCTCCACCGGAGGGCCCCAGCACGGCCAGCAGCGCGCCTCGTTCCACCGTCAGCGAGACGTCGCTGACGACCTCCGTCCGCCCGTACCGGGCGCAGACGCCCTCGAGACAGAGCCCGCTCATTCCTCACCGCCACTTTCCGCATCGACCCGGCCGCGCAGCAGCCGGCCCAGCACCAGGGACGGCAGCGCGGCGACGAGCACCAGGATCGCCGCGTACGGGGCCGCCGACCCGTACTCGAGGGTCTCGGTGTACTTCCACATCCGTGACGCCAGGGTGTCCTCCCCGATCGGCACGAGCAACAACGTCGCCGGCAGTTCCTTCGCGATGGTGAGGAACGCCAGTGCCGCCCCCGCGACGACGCCGGGCGCCGCCAGCGGGATCATCACCCGGATGCCGGTCCGCATCCGTCCGCTGCCGAGCGTCGCGGACGCGTCCTCGAGGCCGAGCGGAATCGAGGCGACCGCCGCGCGGATCGAGCCGACGGCGAGCGGCAGGAACAGCACCGCGTAGCCCATCACGAGCATCGGGGTGTGCTGGTACCACTGCGGCAGCAACCGGATCCCGAAGAACACCAGGGCCAGGCCCACGGTGATGCCGGGCAGTGCGAATCCGACGTAGGCGGCGCTCTCGGTGAACCGCGAGACCGGCGAGGTCGACCGCGCCGCCAGGACACCGACCGGCAGGGCCAGCGCGGTGGTGAGCAGCGCGCCGAGGGCAGCCACCCACAGGGTGTACGTCGTCGCCGTCCAGATCCCCGCCCAGTCGATCGCCGCCTGCTGCGAGAACCACAGCCAGCGCGCGAGTCCGGCGAGCGGCACACCGACGCCGGCCGTCAGCACGACGGCGAGGAACGCCAGAGCCGTCCACCGCTGCCGGCCCAGCGGTACGGGCGCGGCGGGCCGTGGGGCGCCGGAGCCGATGCGAGCGGTGGCCCCGCGGCGCACCCGGCGTTCGGAGACCGTCAGCGCGACGGCGAGCACGACGAGCACGAGGCCGAACACCGCCGCCGGCGTGCGGTCGAGCAGCCCCCGGTAGCTGCCGTAGATGGCGAGGGTGAACGCCTCGTACCGCATCAGCGCGACGGCCCCGAAGTCGCTGAGGGTGTACAGCGCCACCAGCAGGCCGCCGGCCGCCGCGGTGGGCCATACCTGCCGCAGGGTGACGGTCAGCGTGGTGCGCAGCCGGGACCGGCCGAGAGTACGCGCGACCTCCTCGAGCCCCGGGTCGACCGAGGCCAGCGCGGCGGACACCGGCAGGTACACGTACGGGAAGCTCGCCGCGGTCAGGACCAGCGCAGCACCCGCGAAGCCCGCGAGCCCGGGGAACTGGGCGATGTACACGAACCCGGACACGTACGACGGAATGGCGAGGGGAACGCTCAGTGCGAGGGCGAACCACCGTCGGCCGGGCAGGTCTGTGCGTGCCGTGAGCCACGCGGCGGTGACCCCGACGACGAGGCAGGCCACGGTGACGGTGAGCGCGAGAATGCCGCTGCGCCAGACCAGATCGAGGGTGCGCTGCCGGAACACCAGCGACCACACCCGGTCGGGACCGTCGGCGAACGCGCGCATGACCAGGTGCGCGACGGGGGCGAGGGCGAAGACCGAGACACCCAGCGCAGCCAGCGTGAGAACGGGCCGGCTGCGCCGGGTGGGACGGAGCGAGGCGAGCTGGATCAGATGAATCCCAGCTCCTGCAGCAACGCCTGGGTCTGCTCGAGCGAGGCGAGTTCGGCGAGTTCGATGTCGGCATTGCCGATCTCGGACAGCGGACGCAGCTGATCCTTGGTCTCGATGCCCTCGACGACCGGGTACTCGGACGTCTCGTCGGCGAAGTACGTCTGGGCTTCGGGCGAGAGCAGCGCGGCGACGAACTGCTCCGCCTGTTCCTTCTGGTCCGTGGTCTGTACGACGCCGGCCCCGGCGATGTTCACCAGTGCGCCCGGATCACCGGCCTGGAAGTAGTACACCTGCACGTTCAGGTTCTCGGCACCGCGCTCGTCCGCGAGGCCGTACCAGTAGTAGTGGTTGGTCAGGCCGAGGGTGACCTGGCCGGTGTCGACGCCTTCCATCAGCGGGCCGTTGCCCTCGAACGCCACCGGCTCGTTGGCCTTGAAGCCCTCGAGCCAGGCGCGGGCGCCGTCCTCGCCGCGCGCGACGCGCAGCCCGGTGACGAACGCCTGGAACGACGCGTTGGTCGGGGCGAATCCGATCTGGCCCTTCCACTTCGGGTCCAGCAGGCCGTCGATGCCGGTGGGCAGATCCTGTGGCTGCACCTTCTGGTCGTTGTAGACGAGTACACGGGCACGTGCGGAGGTCGCCACCCAGGTGCCGTCGGCAGCGCGGTAGTCGGCGGGAACCAGGTCGGTCACCGAGGCCGGCAGCGTCTCGAGCAGCCCCGCCTGGTCGAGCAGGCCGAGCGCACCGGCGTCCTGGGTGAACACCACGTCGGCGGGCGAGGAGGCGCCCTCCTCCACCAGCTTCCCGGTGATCTCCGGGGTGCTGCCGTAGACGACGTCGATCTCGAAGCCGAGCGTGCCCTCGAGCTGGTCGATCAGGGGTGCGACCAGGTTCTCGCTGCGCCCGGAGTACAGGGTGAGCGCACCGGTGGAGTCGCCCTCGGACTCACCCGAGTCGCTGCCGCACGCGGCCAGCGCGGCGGCGAGTACCCCGGCCGACAGTACTGCGACGGCTCTGCGTCGAAATTGCATTCCGGACCTCCTGGCGTGAGCGGCGACTCACAGGCAACGTACAGGTTGCCTAAGCCTAACCTGAGCCCAGGGCCAGGTTCGTCATCACCCGTACGCCGACCGCCAGGGCACGTTCGTCGAGATCGAAATCGGGCTGGTGGATGTCGAGCTTCGGTCCGGTCCCCCGCCACACACCCAGCCGGGCCATCGCACCCGGAACCTGTTCGAGGTACCAGGAGAAGTCTTCCCCGCCTCCGGACTGCGGGGTGTCCGCCAGCGCGTCCGGGTCGATCGCCCGCACCGCGTCCTCCACCATGCGGGCCGACACCTCGTCGTTGACGACGGGTGGCACACCGCGCCGGTAGTCCAGCTCGTAGCTCAGACCGGTCGGGGCGAGCAGGCCGTGCACGATCTCGCGCACCATCGGCTCGAGCAGTTCCCACGTCTCGTGGTCGCCGGTGCGGACGGTGCCGGTCAGCATGCCGGTGCGGGGAATCGCATTCGCGGCCTTGCCCGCCGCGACCGCGCCCCACACCATCACCGTGCTCGTGCGGGGGTCGATGCGCCGGCTGAGCATGCCGGGCAGCCCGGTGATCACGGTGCCGAGGCCGTACACCAGATCGCCCGTCAGGTGCGGGCGGGAAGTGTGCCCTCCCGGCGAGTCGAGAACCAGCTCGACCGTGTCGGCGGCCGAGGTGATCGCTCCGACCCGCACCCCGACCTTGCCGGCCTCGAGTCTGGGATCGCAGTGCAGCGCGAAGATCCGGGCCACGCCCTCGAGCGCGCCGGCGGCCACCACGTCGAGCGCGCCGCCGGGCATCACCTCCTCGGCGGGCTGGAAGATCAGCCGCACCCCCACCGGCAGCTCGGGCACCGAGTTCAGCGCCAGCGCCGTGCCGAGCAGCACGGTCGTGTGGGCGTCGTGCCCGCAGGCGTGCGCCACGCCCGGCACGGTGGAGGCGAACGACAGGCCCGTCATCTCCTGCATGGGCAGCGCGTCCATGTCGGCGCGCAGGGCGATCCGCGGCCCGTCGGGACCGAGATCGCAGATCAGGCCCGTGCCGCGCGGCAGCACCTTGGGTTCGAGCCCGGCGGCCGCGAGGGTGCTTCCGACGAACTCGGTGGTCGCGTACTCCTGACGGGCCAGTTCGGGATTGGCGTGGATGTGCCGGCGCCACGCCGACAGGTCGTCGGTGTGCTCGCCCAGCCATTTCTCGATGTACGGGTTCATCGGCGTGCCACGTTCTCGAGCAGCCGCGCACGTTGCGTGGGATCGGCCGCCGCCCGGGCTGCCGTCGCGGCCAGGGCGCGGGCGCCGTCGAGGACGGCCAGGTCCGCCGAGGCGGTGACGCACGCGTCGGCGAACGCCGCCTGGTGGGTCACCGCACCACCGGAGTCGAGACCGATCACCGGGTGGATACCCGGCACCACGTTCGTCACGTTTCCCATGTCCGTACTGCCCAGCGGGCGCGATCCTTCCTCCTCGACGGGCAGCGGCGTGCGCCCGAGACCGATGATCTCCTCACGATAAGCCCGGACCAGCCACGGGTCGGGAGTCAGTTCCGTATAGGTCGGCGACACCGTGCGGATCTCGTGCGTGCAGCCGGCGGCGAGAGCCCCGGCCGCGAAGCAGTTGCCGGCACGCTCGGTCAGGTCGGCGAGGGCCTCCGCGGTAGTCGCCCGCAGGTAGTACAGCAGTTCCGTGTGCGCGGGCACGATGTTCGGGGCGGTGCCGCCGTCGCTGACGATCCCGTGGATCTGCTGACCGGGCAGTAGATGCTGACGCAGCAGGCCGACGGCGACCTGCGCGACGGTCGCCGCATCGGCGGCGTTGCGGCCGTATTCGGGAGCGGCGGAGGCGTGCGCCTCACGGCCGGTGTAGCTGACCGCGATGTCCGCGAGGGCCAGCGACGTCGCCCCGGTGATGTCGAACGGGCCCGGGTGCACCATCAGGGCCATGCCGACGTCGTCGAACACCCCGCGTTCGAGCATGAGTACCTTGCCCCCGCCGGTCTCCTCGGCGGGTGTGCCGATGACGCGGACGGTGATGCCGAGCGCGTCGGCGACGGCGGCCAGACCCAGGCCCGCGCCGGCGGCGGCAGCAGCGATGATGTTGTGCCCGCACGCGTGCCCGATCCCGGGCAGCGCGTCGTATTCGGCGCAGATTCCGACGACGAGGTCTCCGCTGCCGAACCGGGCGTCGAATGCGGTGGGCAGGTCGGCGATCCCGGCACGGACCTCGAATCCGCCGCTGCGCAACAGGTCCACGATCTTCGCGGCGCTGCGGTGTTCGTCGAAGGCCAGTTCCGGCTCGGCGTGGATCGAATGCGACAGGGCGATCAGGCCGTCCGACGCAGCCTCGATCGCCCTGTCCGCATCGCTCGTCACCCGCTCAGTCTGGCACGGGCGGAGAGCACGCACCTCACCCGAGGCGGAAGTTCGACTCGTCCGTCTTCGTCTCGAGTGCCGCGATCAGCGGTGCATGCAGACCACGCTTGATGCCCGCCAGGTTGGCGCCGCGGGTGCCCGTGAGGGCGGCGGCCCGTTCGACGGCGGCGGCCAGCACGGCATCGCCGTCGACGGTGCGATCGACGATGCCCGCCGCGAGGGCGTCACCACCGCCGAACCGGCGGCCGGTCGTGGTCGCCTCGACCGCGGCCTGGATCGGCAGCCGCTCGCGCAGGAGTGCCGACATGCCCACGGTGAACGGCATGTTCAGGGACACCTCGGGTAGGCACCAGAAGCCGCGGTCGGCCCGCATCATGCGGAAGTCGTGGGTCAGCGCGAGCATTGCACCGGCCCCGAACGCGTGGCCCTGCACCGCCGCGACGGTCGCCGCGGGAAAGGTCAGGATCCGCACGTACAACTCGTGCACGGAATCGAGGTAGCTGGGAAGTTCGGGGAGGTTGCCGAAGATCCAGTCGGTGTCGAGCCCGTTGCTCCAGAACTTTCCGGTGGCCGCGGTCACGAGTGCGGCGGGGCCGTCGTGGGCGACGACCTCGTCGAGCAGCTCGTGGACGGCGGAGAGCCAGCCGGGATGGAAGCGGTTCTCGGTGTCGCCGCCGGAGCGGTCGCCGAGGTGGAGGACGAAGACGTCGCCGTCGCGGTCGAGGTATGGCATGCGGAGAGGATAGCGCCACAACCTACCCGCGAGTAATAACCGGTGTGGCGCTAGGGTCGACCGACATGGGAGCACCCGATGCCATCGCCGACCCCCCTGCCGAGGCCGCCCGCGCCGCCGCGGCACTCGCCGAGCGCACCGGGGTGCCCGAACACCCCGCGGCGGTGGTGCTCGGTTCGGGCTGGCGCGCTGCGGTGGACCGCTTCGGCACGGCGGTCGCGGACGTCCCGATGGGCGAACTGCCGGGGTTCGCCCCGCCCACCGCCGAAGGGCATTCGGGCACCGTGCATTCGGTGCGGGTCGGCGACACTCCGGTGCTGCTCCTCGCCGGCCGCACCCATGCCTACGAGGGGCACGACCTGAGCCGCGTCGTGCACCCGGTGCGTACCGCCGTCGCGGCCGGCGCGCGCACCGTCGTGCTCACCAACGCCGCCGGCGGCATCCGGCCCGATCACACGGTCGGTCAGCCGGTGCTGATCTCGGACCACCTCAACCTCACCGGGCGATCGCCCCTGCGCGGCGCCCAGTTCGTCGATCTCGTCGACGCCTACTGTCCCGAGCTGCGCGCCCTCGCCCGCGAGATCGACCCCACCCTCGACGAGGGCGTGTACGCCGGTCTGCCCGGCCCGCACTACGAGACCCCCGCCGAGATCCGCATGCTGCGCACGCTCGGCGCCGACCTGGTGGGCATGTCCACCGTGCACGAGACCATCGCCGCGCGGGCCGCGGGCGCTCGGGTGCTCGGCATCTCCCTGGTCACCAATGCCGCCGCGGGACTCACCGGTGAGCACCTGGACCACCACGAGGTGCTCGCGGCGGGGCGGGCCGCTGCCACCCGCATGGGTGACCTGCTGCGTGAGCTGGCGGGCCGGCTGTGAGCCTGCGTTTCGGGACCGCCGGGCTGCGCGGGCCCGTCGGCGACGGACCCGGCTGCATCAACGAGGACGTGGTCGTCCGCACGACCGCGGGCCTGGCCCGGTGGCTCCGGGCGCGCGGGTCCGGCGGCGGCACCGTGGTCGTCGGCCGTGACGCCCGCACCGGATCCGCCGAGTTCTTCACCGCCGCCACCGAGGTTCTCGCGGCCGCCGGTTTCGCTGTCGTGGCCCTGCCGCGTCCGTTGCCGACCCCGGTGACGGCGTACGCCGTGCGGACCCTCGACGCGGTCGCGGGCGTGCAGATCACCGCGTCCCACAACCCCGCCTCGGACAACGGCTACAAGGTCTACACCCGTGGCGGTGCCCAACTGGTCGAGCCGGACGACCGTGAGATCGAGAGGGCGATCGACGCCGTCGGCGCGGCGTCGTCCGTGCCGCGCACCGCCGTCGCGCCCGCCGGGGACGACCTGGTGGCGCGGTATCTGACGCGCGTCGCCTCGCTACCGCGCGCCACGGCGCGCACCCTGCGCATCGCGCTGACACCGCTGCACGGCGTCGGCGGCGAGACCGCCGTCGCGGCGCTGCACGCCGCGGGCTTCGACGATGTGCACGTGGTGGACGCCCAGTTCGCGCCCGACCCGCGCTTCCCCACCGTGGAGTTTCCCAATCCGGAGGAACCGGGGGCCGCCGATGCCGTCCTCGCTCTTGCCGCCGACGTGGGCGCGGACCTCGCGCTCGCCCTCGATCCCGATGCGGACCGGTGTGCCGTGGGCGTCCCCACACCCGCGGGCTGGCGGATGCTGCGCGGCGACGAGACCGGGGCGCTGCTCGGGGACCGGATTCTCGCGAGTGCCCCACGCGGCGCGCTGGTGGCGACGACGATCGTCTCCTCGACCCTGCTCGGCAAACTCGCCGCCGCGCGGGGTGCCCGCTACGCGCAGACCCTCACGGGTTTCAAGTGGCTCGCTCGCGCGGGCGACGGACTCGTGTACGCGTACGAGGAGGCCCTCGGTCACTGCGTCGACCCGGATGCGGTGCGCGACAAGGACGGCATCGCGACGGCGGTCGTCGTCGCGGACTACGCCGCCGAACTGAAGGCCCGCCGAAGCACTCTCGTCGACGCGCTCGATGCCCTGTACCGCGAGTTCGGGCTGCATCTCGGCGACCAGGTCTCGATCCGGGTGACCGATCTCGCCCGGATCGGGGCGATCATGAGCCGGTTGCGGTCCGCGCTACCGGCCGAACTCGCCGGGGAGCCGGTCACGGCCACGGACCTGGCGACGGCGAGCGGCCCGCTGCGCACGGACGCCGTGGTGCTCGAGGGCGCGTCGGTGCGGGTCGTGGTCCGGCCGTCGGGCACCGAACCGAAGCTCAAGTGCTACCTCGAGGCCGTCGCCGCGGACGGCGACCGCGACGGCGCGAGCGCGCGACTGCAGGCGTTGCGCGCGTGGGCCACCGGCCTCGGTGAGCACTGACGGTCAGCACCGACGGGCCGGTGACGGCCGCTCGTCGCGGTCGTCACCGGCCCGGAGGAGGAACGACAACCCTCAGAGACGGTGCGGCACACCGTAGGTGATGACGGTGTCGTTGTTCGAGGTGACGGCCCGGGCGTACGGCCGGATCGTGACCGGACCGAGCGCTCCCGAGACGGAGCCGTGGACCCCGGCCAGCCGGACGGTCGCGGACCGGCCGTCGAACTCCATGTCCTCGACGAACGCCACGTCGGTGATGCCGCCCGGCGCGAGATCGACCTCGATCTCCTGCGACGGGATGATCGACCCACCGATCGTCGCGCCGGTGCTCGCGTCGAGTCCGAGAGCGAACTCGGGGGCGAGCTCGACACCGATACCGAACTCGTTGCCGACCTCCCAGTCGAGGCTGGGAGTGTTGATGTGCACGACGGCCCCGTTGAGAGCGACCGGGTAGCCGATCTGGTAACCGATGGTCAGCTTGGTGTCCTGGAACGAGTCGGCATCGGGCCCGGTGAAGTTGACCGACACCACCTCGTCGTGGAAGAACTCGAAGCTGACGGGCGAGCTGTCGAGCGGCGGATAGGACTGGATCGACGTGTCGGCCTGGAGGACTTCGATGGCGTTGTTGTTTCCGAGGGGCAGTGTCCGGGCGTTGTCGACAGCGGCTCCGGCACTGCCGGACCCCACCACCATGCCCAGCACGGCGGCCGCACCGAGTGCGGTCGCCCGGGCGCACTGCCGAAATCTGTTGCCGGAGAAGGTGTTGATCATCGAGCGGACCTCATTTTCGTGGGCGGTCGAGGACAGTGGACGTTCCAACCGATCACGGGGAGCGTAACCAGAGCAGGCCCGTGGAAAAGGGAAGTTGATCAACTTCCCCGAATCGAGACGGTGCCCGGCCCGGCTGCGGCGGCTCGGACCGGGGTCCTCAGCGGCGTCGCATTCGGCCCCGAAAATCCGTCCCGGCCTGGCATTTCGACCACCTGGACACCGCCCGGCACAGGGTCGACCGGGCACCCGCCGGTCAACCTCATCCGACACTCTATTGTTATCCTGCAACAACACGGACCATTCGGGCAAAATGGGCGATCCGGTCGTTCGGGGGTTCACCGATGCCGCGCGCGCGGACCCGGGCGGGGGGTCAGCGTGGACCGAACTGCCGGTCGCCGGCGTCCCCGAGGCCCGGAACGATGTACTTGTCCTCGTTGAGACCGTCGTCGATCGAGGCGGTCACGAGCCGGACCGGGTGGCCGGACTCGGACAGCGCCGTCACACCTTCCGGAGCCGCGACCACGCACACCGCCGTGACGTCGGTTGCCCCGCGAGCGACCAGCAGGTCGATCGTGTGCACCATCGAACCGCCCGTGGCCAGCATCGGATCGAGGACGTACACCGGCAGGCCGGACAGGTCGTCGGGAAGCGACTCGAGGTACGGCACCGGCTCGAACGTCTTCTCGTCGCGCGCCAGGCCGACGAACCCCACCCGCGCCTGCGGGATGAGCGCGTGGGCCTGCTCCACCATCCCGAGGCCCGCACGCAGCACCGGCACCAGCAGCGGTGGCTGTCGAAGGCGCACACCGATCGTCGTCGCCACCGGCGTCCGCACTTCGAACTGCTCGACCGGCGCGTCCCGGATCGCCTCGTACACCAGCATCTGGGTCAGCCGGCGCAGCGCGTACCGGAAGGCTGCGTTGTCGCTGCGCTCGTCGCGCAGCGTGGTCAGGAGGGCAGCGGCGAGCGGGTGGTCGACGACGAGCGAATCCATGCCGGAAGGATAGAACGCCGTCGTTCGCCCGCCGTCGCCGAGTGCTTCCCGGCCGAGCCCGTCCGCACGGTCCGCCGGGGTCCTGTTTCCCCGACTCGCCCCGACGCGCGTGCAGGTGTGCCATCGTGACAGTCGGGCCTGCGGGCGGACGGGACGGGTGGGCATGTGGGACTACATCGACCAGCGCAAGGCGCAGATCGCCTTCAGCGCGTACCAGCATGTGAGCCTCGTCGTGCAAGCCGTGCTTCTCGCCACCGTCGTGGCCGTCGTGCTCGCGGTGATCGTCACCCGGATCCCCCGGCTCGAACCGGTGGCCAACACCCTCAGTGCCGTCGGTCTGACCATCCCGTCCTTCGCGCTGCTCGGCATCCTCGTCCCGCTCGTCGGGATCGGGGTGGCACCGGCATTCCTCGCGGTCGCCTTCTACGCGACCCTGCCGGTCCTGCGCAACGCGGTGGTCGGGTTGCAGGGCGTCGACGGGACCCTCGTCGAATCCGCGCGTGGAATCGGCATGGGTGAGATCGGCTCGCTCACCCGCGTCCGGCTCCCGCTGGCCTGGCCCGTCATCCTCGCCGGCGTGCGGGTCTCGACACAGATGTCCATGGGTATCGCCGCGATCGCCGCGTACGTACTCGGTCCCGGTCTCGGCTCGTTCATCTTCACGGGTCTGTCGCAGATCGGCGGCGCGAATGCACTGAACTCGGCCCTGGTCGGCACGATCGGAGTGGTCGTCCTCGCGCTGGCGCTCGACGCGCTGCTCCTCGCGCTCGGCAAGGTCACCGTCTCGAAGGGAATCCGTGCCTGAGATGAACCCGCCGTCCTCGTCCGCCGCCCGGATCAGCGGCACCGACATCGACCTGATCGACGTGGTCAAGACGTTCCCCGGGCAGGCGCGCCCGGCAGTCGACGGTCTGAGCCTGCACATCCCCGCGGGTGAGATCGTGATGTTCGTGGGGCCGTCGGGCTGCGGCAAGACCACGTCGCTGAAGATGATCAACCGTCTCGTCGAACCCACGTCCGGAACCATCCGGATCGGCGGCGACGACATCCGGTCGGCGGACGTCGACGACCTGCGGCGGCGGATCGGGTACGTGATCCAGGGCGGCAGCCTCTTTCCGCACATGACGGTCGCGCAGAACATCTCGATCGTGCCCCGGTTGCTGGGGTGGGACCGGCGGCGAACCGCGGACCGCGTCACCGAGCTGCTCGAACTGGTCAACCTCGACCCGGACCGGTACCGGGACCGGTACCCGCGGGAGCTGTCCGGCGGGCAGCAGCAGCGGGTCGGCGTCGCCCGGGGCCTCGCCGCCGACCCACCCGTCGTGCTGATGGACGAGCCGTTCGGCGCGGTGGACCCGATCACCCGGCTCCGATTGCAGGACGAGCTCCTGCGCATCCACGAAGATCTGCGCAAGACGATCGTGTGCGTCACCCACGACATCGACGAAGCCGTCAAACTGGGCGACCGGATCCTGATCATGCAGGAGGGCGGGCACGTCGCGCAGTACGACACCCCCGAGACGATCCTGTCGGCGCCCGCGAGCCCGTTCGTGGAGAAATTCGTCGGTGCCGGTTCCACCCTCAAACAGCTCTCGCTCAGCCGCGTCGCGGAAGTCGAACTGGCCGAACTCACCACCGCGGAAGTCGGCAGCTCCGCCGACGAGGCCGTCGCACGCGCCAGGGCGCGCGGAGACGACACCGTCGTCGTCCTCGACCGGCGCCGTCGTCCGGTGGCCTGGTTGTGGGTGCGCGAGCTGCAGGGTTCGGGCACCGTCCCGGACGGCGACCCCGACGACCTGGTCACCCTCGACCGGCACGCCACCCTCAACGACGCACTGGACACGATGCTCGCCTCCGCGCACGGGGCCGCGATCGTGACCGGGCGGCAGGGCGAATTCCAGGGATTGATCAACTTCGAATCGGTGACCGGACGGATCCGCGGCGGCGAGTCGCAGTCCGCGGCCGCAGGCCCCGGCGAGACGGGACACCGGACATGAGCATCGACACCGAACCGTCGACCGCAGGGTCCGGTACCCGTCCGGGTCCTCCCTCGCGCCGCCGCGGCGGTACCGCGATGCTGTTCGTCCTGCCACTCGTCGTCGCCGTGGTGTTCGCCGCCTGGCTGCTGTGGCGCGCGAACGCGGACCTCGACTCGATCGAGTCCCGCCAGCTCGAATGGATCACCATTTCGACTCTCCTCCGGGAACACGTCGAACTCACGGCGGTCTCGGCGATCCTCGTCGTCGTGATCGCCGTCCCCCTCGGGATCGCCCTCACCCGGCCGGCGTCGCGCGCCCTCGCGCCCGTCGCGGTGGGCGTCGCCAACGCCGGGCAGGCGGCGCCGGCCATCGGACTGCTCGTGCTGCTGGCCATCTGGCTGGGATTCGGTTTCGGCACCGCCGTCGTCGCCCTGACCCTGTATGCCGTGCTTCCCGTCCTGCGGAACACGATCACCGGCATCGAAGGTGTCGATCCGACCCTCGTCGAGGCCGGGCGCGGACTCGGCATGTCCGGGTTCGGCGTGTTGCTCCGGGTGGAGCTGCCCCTCGCCCTGCCGGTGATCATGACCGGTGTCCGCACCGCGCTCGTTCTGCTGGTCGGCACCGCCACTCTCGCCACCTTCATCAACGCCGGCGGCCTCGGTTCCCTCATCGTCACCGGAATCACCCTCTTCCGCTATCCCGTCCTCGTCAGCGGTGCGCTACTGGTGGCGCTGCTCGCCCTTCTGGTCGACTGGGCGGGGCGCATGCTCGAGTTCACGGTCCGGCCGAAGGGGCTCCGCTCGTGACCGCACGTCTTCTGTCCCGGCTTGCCGGAGCGCTCCTCGCGGCGTCGACGCTGGTCGCGTGCGGGCTGGGAACCGCCGGCGGTTTCGTCCCCACCGGCGAACTCGCGGGCCCGCTGCAGTCCGTCGAGCCGCTCGACGGTGCGAGCATCTCGGTCGGGTCGAAGAACTTCTCCGAGGCCCTCCTCCTCGGGAAGATGGCGGTGATCCTGCTGCGCTCGGCGGGCGCGGACGTCACGGATCTGACCAACATCCCCGGCAGCGCCAGTGCCCGCCAGGCGCAGCTCGAGGGACAGGTCGATCTGCAGTGGGAGTACACCGGCACGGCATGGATCGCCTATCTCGGACACGAGGAACCGATCCCCGACGAGCGCGGCCAGTACGAGGCCGTGCGCGACGAGGACCTGCGCGAGAACGGTCTGGTGTGGCTGCCGCCCGCCCCCATGAACAACACCTACGGATTCGCGGCCACCAGCGCCAATGCGCAACGCCTCGGCGTGGCTTCGCTCTCCGACATCGCGAACATCCCGGTCCCCGAACGCACCTTCTGCGTCGAATCCGAGTTCGCCAACCGCAACGACGGCCTGCAGCCGATGCTCGAGACCTACGGCATTCCGCTCGGATCCGGTGTGCCGCGCGAGAACATCAGGACGCTCGACACCGGCGCCATCTACGAGGCGACGGCACGCGGCGACTGCAACTTCGGCGAGGTGTTCACCACGGACGGCCGGATCGAGGCCCTGGATCTGACCGTGCTCGAGGACGACCGGAAGTTCTTCCCCATCTACAACGTGGCGGTCGTCGTCCGCGAGGAGACCCTCACCGAGAACCCGCAGATCGCGGAGTTGTTCGCCCCTGTCTCCCGGAAACTGACCGACGAGACACTCATCGAACTGAACGGGCGGATCGACGTCGACGGCCAGGAGCCGGCCGAGGTCGCCTACGACTGGCTGGTTCAGGAGGGCTTCGTCGAATAGGTGACCGGGAGTGGGACACCGGCTGCACCCGCGGCTGTGTCAGTGGACGAACTGCCGTGTCAGTGGACGAACTGCCGTGTCAGTGGACGAACTTCAGTCCCACCACGCCGCCGACGATCATGGTCAGGAACAGGATCTTCCATGCCGAGACCGATTCGTTCCCGGTCGCCATCGCGTACACCGCGGTGAGCACCCCGCCGATGCCCACCCACACGGCGTACGACGTTCCCACCGGCAGTCGACGCATCGCGTAGGCCAGGCCCGCCATGCTCGCGATCAGCGCCGTGACGAACACGACCGTCGGAACGAGACGGGTGAACCCTCGGGAGCGGTCCAATGCCGTGGCCCACACCGCTTCCAGCACCCCGGACACCACCAGCACCAACCACGACATCACAGGCTCCCTCGGGCCGTCTTGTCGCACACCGGGTACGGCGCCCCTCGTCCGGGAACCCGGGTTCCGGGCTCGCTTCCAAGGTCCCACACCCCGTGGCGGGGAACAAATCCGGCCCGCCGGCGCGGAACCGGGGCACCACCCGCTGCGTCCAACCGGTCGAAGGACGATCCGTTTCACCGAGGGGGAACAGCCCGAATGGACGCAGGCACCGGAAACCACGACGTGGTACGCGCTCGACCCGAGACGATCGCGGCGTTCGGACGCACCGCTGCGGCCATGGCCGAGCGGCTCCACGAAGCCGCCGCCGAGGCACACGCTGTCGATCCGGCGCCCCTGGCGCCGGCATTCGGTCCGGTCGGCACCGCGTTCCTCGCCGCGTTCACGGCCACTCACCGCGCCCATCGGACCGAACTGACCCGGCTCGGCGGCACCTTCGCGGCAATGGGCGCGGTCGCCGGTGCCACCGCCGCCGCGTACGAACGCGCCGTCACCACCCAATCCGCACTGCTGGAGGCCGCCGGAGCCCCGCGGTGACCGCGGTGCCGGAGGTGGACCTGCTCGCCGCTCCCCTGACCGAGCTGCTGTCGGCGTTCGGCACCGGCACCGTCGCCACCGATCCGGCCGCGGCACTGCGCTCCTGCACAGAACTGGTCGAAGGCGTCCACACGGTGGGCCGGACCGCGCTGGGCGAGCTCGCGTGGGATTGGGCCGGGGCTGCCGCAGAGACCGCCGTCCGCAGCGGCGAACGGGCCCTGACCGACGTCGTCGCCGCCGCCGACCGCGGGACGGCCATCGCCGACGTCGCGGTGGAAGCGACGACGACCGTCCTCACCGGTGCCGCCGAGATCGCCCGGCTGATCGACTCGTTCGCGACGCTGGCCGAACGCTCCGCTCCCCTCGCCGCACTCCCACAGGCGCAGACGATGCTGCTGGTGGCGGCCGTCGAACACATCGCAGCGGGCCTCGACGTCCTGGCCCGGGTCACCTCCACGCTGGCGGACCACACGACACGGATGGCAGAGCTGATGCCGCCGGATCCCGCCCCGGTTGCACCGCCGGGGCAGGAACCTGTCGCGCCGCAGGACGGCGAGCTGCGAGCCTTCGGCAGCCAGGGAACCGAGGTGCGGCTACCGGACGGCAGCGTGGCCGTCGCACCGAATCGCGCGGCGGCCGATGCCGTGCGGCACGCGCTCTCCCAGCAGGGCACGCCCTACGTGTGGGGTGGGACCGCACCGGGGCAGGGCCTCGACTGCAGCGGCCTGACCCAGTGGGCGTACGGGCAGGCAGGAGTACAGATCCCGCGCCTCGCCCAGGATCAGGACGTCGGAACCGCAGTCGACGCGAGCGCGGTGCAACCCGGCGATCTCGCGGTGTGGGACGGGCACGTCGCGATGATCGTCGGAAACGGCCTCATGGTCGAGGCGGGTGACCCGGTCCAACTGTCGCCGATCCGGACCACGAACGGAGAGATGGGATTCCAGGGATTCTTCCGCCCCACCGGGTGAACACGGGAACCGATCGGCGTGGGTGCGCGTCCAAGTCCGGTATGGACACCGCGGAGACGACCATCACGACGGCGACCGCCCGGAACCGGGCCGGCACCGTCTCGGTACGCACCACCGAACAGGGCCTGCCCGTCGACCTGCACATCGATCAGAGCGAACTGCGTTACGGCACAGCACAACTGGCCGAACAGATCGTGTCGCTGTGCCGGCGCGCGACAGTCGAGGCCGCTGCGCGGCACCGCGAGGAACTGGCGGACGGAGGCATACCGGAGGGGCTGCTGAATCGGCTGGGCCTGCCCACCCACGACGACGTGCAGCGTGCGCGCCGCGAAGACGGGCACGCGGCCGGTCCTCGCTCGGCGCTCCGGTGGTGAGCGCGATGTCGGCGAGCGACCAGCGCGTGACGGAAATCGTGGAGAGTGTGCGCACGCGGCTCGGGGCCCTGCAGGACTGCGTGGCCGCACTCGGCGTGGTCTCGGGCACCGCGACGAGCCCGGACGGCCTCGTGCGGGCCGAGGTGGACGGCAACGGCGCCCTGACCGGACTGTGGCTCGCCGAGGCGCTGCGCGGGCACCACACCCGCGACGTGACGGCATCGATCCTGGCCACGGCGCACGAGGCCGCACGGGTCGCCGCCGCCGAACGGGCCCGTCTGCTCGGGGAACTCCGCGGTGCGCTCGGGTGACGGCTGTCTCACCGTCGCCCCGCTATGTCTTCGGCCCGGAGATGGCTAGGCTTGGCGACCATGGCTGGAGACATCGTCCCGATCGAGCTCGGTCTCACCGACGGCGACGTCGCGACCCTCTGGGCGCCGCGGTGGCGCGAGGGCGACGACGAATGGGAGGCGTTCCTCGGCCACGGTGACGATCTGTATGCGTTCGGTGCGGTGGCCGAACTCGTCGCGTTCGTCCGCTCCGGCGCCGACAACGACCTCGTCGAGCATCCGGCCTGGCCGGTCGTGTCCAAACTCGCGGCGGAGGAGTTCGAGCCGGACGAGAGCCATTCGTACGACTTGATCGGCGTGCCGGAACTCGTGGCGGACGACGCGGATCCGGAGTCCGTCGCCGAACTGCAGAACACGTTCGACATCGCGTCCGTCCTCGGCGACGTGTGCGAACTCGAGCCGGTGACGAAGTTCTTCGAGCGGGCCGAGATCGAGGCGCTGCTGAGCCACGGAGTCGCGGCGTTCGAGGGCCGCGAGGGCGTGGAACTGTGGAATCGGGTCGGCGCGGCCGTTGCCGAGGACTGGGACGGGGTGCTCGACGCGATCGACGGCGTCGTGAAGTCACCCGCGGTGGACCCCGAACTCGTCGCCGAAGCCGAAGCGGAACTCGTCGCGGCCGAGGAGAACGTCGTCGAGGCCGAGGACGCGGCCGAGGAGGCGGAGGACGAGGAGTACGAGTTCGTCGACGGGGACGAGGAGACGAGCTTCTGGACCGCGGTCGGAATCGACCCGGTCAAGATCATCGCCTCCGACGGCACGTGGTTCACCCTGCGCTGCTACCTCGACGACGATGCGCTGTTCCTCGGCCGGGACGGGACGATACTGGTGTTCCCCACCGAGCGCGCCCTGGCGCGCTATCTGGCCGACCACCACGACCACGATCTGGCGGCGCTGAGTACCTACGACGACATCCGGCACGCCGCGACGGACGGTTCCCTCGAGATCGGCGTGACGGACGAGAACGTGTACGTGCTGCCCGGGATCGCCGACGACATCGAGCACGGCACGGAGGCGGTGGACGCCGATCAGCTGGATCTGGCGGTCGAGCTGTTCACCGACGCCGCGAACTACGCCGAGGACGACAGCACCGACGCCGCGCTGGCCGGCTCCACCGAGCTGGGCTGGTTCGTCAACTACGTGCTCGAACCGGATCCGACGCGGCTCGCGCCCAGCGCGCCGTTCACCGCGGAGGCCGAGGCGTGGCGGGCTCTCGAGCGGGAGTTCGAGGCCCGGCTGCACAAGCACTGACCGATCGCCGGAGCACCCGGCGGAGCATCGGCGGGGCGAACAGTTTCCCCGGCGGGTCCACCATCGCCGCGACGCGGAAGAATGCCCGGACCACCTCGGCATCCTGTACGGCAGCGGCGTGGACGAGCGGCAGATAACGGTTGGCCACGCGCACTTTCGCGCCGCGCCGGCCCTCGACCTCCGGCCAGGCGAGGTCTCCGCCGGTCGCCATGTCCCAGGGCACGGCGACGACCTTCGCCACGTCCCGGAACCACCGGTGCGGGTCCGGTTCCCGGCCGCGGGCCAGGTGTTCGGCGAGGAGCACGGCTTCGAACGCCGCGACGCTCATTCCCTGCGCGTAGATCGGGTCGAAGCTGCACACCGCGTCGCCGATCACCAGCAGTCCCTGCGGCAGCCGCCGGCACCGCTCGTAGCGCACGCGTCGGCTTGCCGGAAAGTGGTACGACCGGGGTGCGTCGAGCGGCTCGGCGTCCCGGATCGCGTCGTACACGTCCGGCCACGGCAAGGACCGCACGAAGTCCACCCAGCCCTCCGGTGAGGCCGGGGGCCGGTGACCGAGCATGCCCACCGCCGTCACGAGACAGCGGCCGTTCTCGATCGTCTGGAGGGCGGCGCCGCGCGGGTCCGGCGGGGACGGCGCGAGCAGAATGCCCAGGTCGCCGCCCATGTGTGCCGGATCGGCAGTGTAGGTGCGGGTGACGTACGTGAGATCGACGCGCACCTCCTCCCGCGCGGGCGGGGGGTATCCGAGCTGCTCGAGCCACGCCGGGGTTCGCGAACCGCGCCCGGTGGCGTCGACGACGAGGTCGGCGTCGAGGACTTCCTCGCCGCTGCCGTCCGCCCTGCGGAGCACGCGCACGCCGGTGACCCGTCGACCGTCGCTGCTCACGGTCGGCCCCAGGGCGTCGCACCGGTCGACGATCCGCACTCCCGGTAGTGCGGCGACACGGGACCGTATCCGACGTTCGAGATTCGGCCGGCTCGCGCTCACCGCCGTCAGGCCACTTGCCGCCTGCCGGAGGCGGTGGCCGCCGAGATACCAGCGCACGTCGCCGCACTGGTCCACCATCGGCGCCCCGTCTGCGACGAGTTCTGCGGTGAGGCCGGGCAGGAGTTTCTCCATGGCGCGCATCCCGCCGGCCACCAGCACATGGATGTGGCGTCCCTGCGGCACACAGCGCCGCGCCGCGGCGCCGTCCGGCAGCCTGTCGTGGTCGATCACCACCACATCCGAGTACGCATCCGACAACACCCGTGCGGCCAGCAGACCGGCCGTTCCCACTCCGAGTACCACGGCACGCTCACCGATTCGTGTCGTCATTTCCGGCACCTCCTCGTTCGAGTGCGAGAAGCATGCGGCCGGAATCTGCTCGGTCACCAGTCCGTTCGGTACTCGACTGTGCTCACTGCCGGCGGCCGTACACCTCCTGGTCCCACAGCCAGGACACGATCCGCTCGACCCCTGCGGTCAGATGCCGGCGATACGTGCTGAACGGCAGGCCGAGCGCCGCTGCGGCCGATTCCTGGGTCGCGGCCGGTCGCAGGTACGTCCGGTCCACGGCCCGCAGCAGTTTGTCGTCGCGGGGATGGTCGGCCAGGGTGGTGACCGCGTCGCGCAGCACCTCCTCGAGCAGCGCAGCGTCGGGTTCCCCGGAGCCGGTCCGGTCGTGGAGCACCCGAGTTCGCAGCAGCGGATTGCGGGCGAGGAGGTCGTGTCGCCGCAGGTCGTGCAGTCCCTGCTTGACCGACTGCGCGAACTCGGGTTGGGAGAGCACGAGCAGCACGGGTGCGCCGGGCACGGAGGGGGACGGACCGCGAGCCAGCGCCCGCTCCGTCACCCGCTCGAGCCAGGCGTCGACCGGGACGCGCCGGAAATCGTGGGCGAACAAGCCGAACCGGCGGCGACCGACGACGAAATCGCCGCCGTCGACCCGCGGCAGATCGGCCACGGCGAAGTAGTCGTCCCACCGGTCCGGCTCGGCCAGGACGAGCACGTCGTAGGCAAGACCTCGAGTGGTGAGGCATCGCTGCATCGTGAGAATCGGGACTGCGTTGAGCGTCGGCGAGGGGTCCTGGTACGCCTCCCGGTCCACGACGAAGCGGGTCTGGGTGACGACCTCGCCCTCGCGCAGCGGCGTACATCGCTGCACGGCCCGCCATCCCGCCGCGGCGCCCGGGTCGCCGACCCGATCCGCCTCGGTGGCGCGGGTGAGGTCCAGCAGCCCGATCACCCCGCGGACGGTCCCGTCCAGGTCCCGGAGCACGAAGAAGCCGTCCGGTTGCCGTGCGAGCCACCACCGTGCGAGCTGTGCGGATTCCTCGCCCTCCGCAGCCCGGACCAGCTCGACGACCGCCGCGTGGTCGGCAGCGGTGGCGGGCTCGGGATAGTGCCGGCCCCAGCTCTCCCACTGCACCGGCGACAGCACGCCGGCGAGGTTGCGGAACACGAACTTCAGATCGAAGATCGCCTGCTGTTGCCGCCGGCCGGTCGCCGAGTCGAGCACCCGGTGGATGTGCCGCCACACCTGGCGGAAGACGTCGGCGTAGCTGTCGGCGTCCCGCCACCACAGGTCGGCGTCGATGACGTCGCGGGCCAGGTCGTGAGGATGGAGACCGTCGGCTCCGGTCTCGACGAAGGACAGGCCCCGAAGCCACCGGAACGCGTCGTGGGCGCAGTCGTCGTCCGCCCCGAGCGCGTCCCGCAGGAGCGATTCCGTGGTCACGCGGGCGAGGGCGCACACCTCGAGTGCCCGACGGCGGACAGTGCCCGGTTCCTCGTCGACGAACCGGTGCAGCAGCATCCCCACGAGGTCGGGGGTCAGCGGATCCGCGTCCGTGCTGCCGCCGCGGAGCACCGCGTCGGCGAGCAACGACAGCGCCAACGGGTGGCCGTGGGCCACGCGGCAGAGGCGCTCGTGCAGGTCGTCGCGGACCCCGGCGGCGCGCAGGTACTCGACGCTCTCCGGTGGCGCGAGGTTGCGCAGCGACACCACTCGCAGCAGATCGCCCCATGCCGGATCCGACCGCCACTGCGGCGACGGTGGATTCCGTCCCGCGATCACGACTATCGCGTCTTCCGGCAACCGCGGCAGCAGATTCCGGCGGATCCAGCCGTCGATCGGTGCGAGTGCCTCGTACGTGTCGATCACCGTCACGAGCCGTTGCCCGGAGGTGGTGGCGATTCGGTCCGCGTCCACGTCGAGGTGGTCCGCCAAAGCCGCGAGCACGGCAACCGGGTCGGGGACGAGGTCTCTCCCGTCGAGACGCACGAGAGCGGATCCGGCAGCCACGGCGAGATCGGCGACCTCGTCGAGCAGGCTCGTCTTGCCGATCCCTCCGGGTCCGTACAGGTACAGCACCGAGAACGGGGATCGAGGCGCGTCGAGTGCGGCACGTACCAGTTCGAGTTCGGCCGAACGCCCGACGAACCGGCGGCGGCGGCGCGCGGCGAGCACGTCGCCGAGAGTTGCCGAGGGCGGGACGCGGTCCCTCATACCTCGACCCTACGAGGTGACGACCGCCGGCGGTACCGTCAGCCGATCAGGACGGCGTAGCCGGGCTTGATCACGTTGTCGATGAGCTCGAGCCGCTGGTCGAACGGCAGGAACGCGGACTTCATCGCGTTGATCGTGAACCGCTCGAGGTCGGACCATCCGTACCCGAACGTCTCGACGAGCCGCATCATCTCCTTGCTCATCGTGGTGTCGCTCATCAGCCGGTTGTCGGTGTTGACGGTGACCCGGAACCGCAGACGCGCCAGCAGGTCGAACGGGTGCCGTTCGAGGGTGTCGACGGCACCGGTCTGCACGTTCGAACTCGGGCACAGCTCGAGTGGGATCCGCTTGTCGCGCACGTAGTTCGCCAGCAGGCCGAGGGTGGCGGTGCCGTCCTCGGCGACGGTGATGTCGTCGACGATGCGCACGCCGTGGCCCAGGCGGTCGGTGCCGCAGAACGCGATGGCCTCGTGGATGGACGGCAGTCCGAATGCCTCTCCCGCGTGGATCGTGAAGTGCGCGTTGGCGGCGCGCATGTACTCGAAGGCATCGAGATGCCGGCTCGGTGGGTAGCCGGCCTCGGCGCCGGCGATGTCGAACCCGACGACGCCGCGGTCGCGGAACCGCACCGTGAGTTCGGCGATCTCCCGGGACCGGGCGGCGTGCCGCATCGCGGTGAGCAGCAGCCGCACCCGGATCGGCTGGGCCCCGGAGGCCTCCACCGCGGACTCCCCCGATCGGAAACCTTCGAGCACGTGCTCGACCACGGAGTCCAGGTCGAGCCCCCGCTCGAGGTGCTGTTCGGGCGCGAACCGGACCTCGGCGTAGACGACGCCGTCGGCGGCGAGGTCGAGCACGCATTCGCGGGCGACTCGCTCGAGGCCGTCCGGGGTCTGCATGACGGCCACGGTGTGCGCGAACGTTTCGAGGTAGCGCTCGAGCGACCCGCTGTCGGCCGAGTCCCGGAACCAGCGCGCCAGCTCGGGCTCCGTGCCGGCCGGCAGCCGGTATCCGCAGGCATCGGCCAGTTCGAGCACGGTTCCCGGCCGCAGACCGCCGTCGAGGTGGTCGTGCAGAAGCACTTTCGGCGCGGTCCGCAGGGCGGGTTCGGTCAGTGTCGTCGTCGCCGGCTCCGTCATGCCCCGACGGTAGTCGGCTAGGCGGTGATCCGCTCGACGACGAGCGGCCGTGTCGCCGGCGCGGAATCGGAGATGTGCACGCCCTCGCCGAGGGTCGCCATCGCGGCAGGGAACTTCGCCGGAGTGTCGGTGTGCAGGGTGGCGATCGTGTCCCCGGCGCGGACCCGGTCCCCCGGCTTCGCGTGCAGCTCGATCCCCGCTGCGGCCTGCACGGGTTCGCCCTGCCGTTCCCGCCCGGCGCCGAGTCGCCATGCGGCCACACCCACCGCCATCGCGTCGAGTTCGGCCAGCACGCCGTCGCCGGGTGCGCGCAGTTCCTCCGTGTACCGGGCCGTGGGCAGCGGTGCGTCGGGGTCCCCGCCCTGCGCGGCGATCATCGCGCGCCACCGGTCCATGGCGGTGCCGTCGCGCAGCCGGTCCGCGGGGTCGACGTCGTCGCGGCCGACGGCGGCGAGCATTTCGCGGGCGAGGGCGAGGGTCAGCTCGACCACGTCGGGCGGGCCGGCACCGGCGAGTACATCGACGGCCTCGCGCACCTCGAGGGCGTTGCCGGCGGTGCGTCCGAGCGGGACGTCCATCCGGGTGAGGAGCGCGGTGGTGTGCAGTCCCTCGTCCTCGCCCAGCTCGACCATGGTGCGGGCGAGCTCGCGGGCGTCGCCCAGGTTCTTCATGAACGCCCCGGAGCCGACCTTGACGTCGAGGACGAGGGCGCCGGTGCCTTCGGCGATCTTCTTGCTCATGATCGAGCTGGCGATCAGGGGAATGGACTCGACCGTGCCGGTGACATCGCGCAGGGCGTAGAGGCGGCGGTCGGCCGGGGCGAGGTCGGCGCCGGCCGCGCAGACGACGGCACCCACCTCCGGGTCGGCGAGGATCTCGGCGATCTCGGTGGTGCTCATTTCCGCCCGCCAGCCGGGAATCGCCTCGAGCTTGTCCAGGGTGCCGCCGGTGTGGCCGAGTCCGCGGCCGGAGAGCTGGGGTACTGCGACGCCGCAGGCGGCGACGAGCGGGGCCAGCGGAAGGGTGATCTTGTCGCCTACACCGCCGGTGGAGTGCTTGTCGACGGTGGGCAGGCCCAGGCCGGTGAAGTCGAGGCGCCGGCCCGAGTCGATCATTGCGGTGGTCCAGCGGGCGGTCTCGGCGCGCGTCATGCCCCGGAAGTAGACCGCCATCGCGAGGGCCGCCATCTGCTCGTCCGCGACGACGCCGCGGGTGAACGCCTCGATGATCCAGTCGATCTCGGCGCCGCTGAGTTCCTTGCCGTCCCGTTTGCGGGTGATGATCGACAGGGCGTCAGGCACGGTCGGTCCCTCCCGTCTCGCGCACCGCATCCAGGTCGCCGGGCCCGAACGCGTCCGGCAGCAGTTCGGAAATGGGGCGCGGACCGCGATGCGTGTCGACCTCGAGGCCGGGACCACCGTGTTCGGCGAGGATCTGCCGGCAGCGCCCGCACGGGCTCAGGACGGCTCCGCGAGCGTCGCAGACGGCGACGGCACGCAACCGCCCGCCACCACCGGAAATCAAGTTACCGACCAGTACGCACTCGGCGCACAGGCCCACTCCGTGTGAGACATTTTCCACATTGCATCCGACGACTATCCGTCCGTCGTCCACGAGCGCCGCGGCCCCCACCGGGAAACGGGAGTAGGGTGCATACGCGCGGCCCATCACCTCATGTGCTTTGGCGCGCAAGGTTTTCCAGTCTACGTCCGGCATAGTTGCCCATCCTGTCACGGTGGTCGATTCCACGATTCACCGACCCGGCCGGGCCAGATCACAGTTGGAAAGGCAAACCTAACTTGCAATTCGGCGGCCGTACGAACCGCCACGCGAATTAGTTCCCGACTTTCGAATAGGACTAAAGTCGGTCGAAGTCGGTTCAGGTTCACGTCGAGCCCGTGCTGCGGAATCCCCCAGAGGCTGGAGAGGCTCGACGCGTCCACCATTGACGTTGGAGGCACAGCACTCGATGAGCAGCACGACTGAAGCCGCTCCCGCACCGGGGCGCACACGGTCGCTTTACCGGGGAGACCCGGGCATGTGGTCCTGGGTTCTGCACCGGATCACAGGCGTGGCGACATTTTTCTTCCTTTTCGTCCACGTCCTGGACACGGCACTCGTCCGGGTCAATCCCGAAACCTACGACAGTGTCATCGAGACCTACAAGAATCCCGTCGTCGGGCTCATGGAGCTCGGGTTGGTGGCGATGGTGCTCTACCACGCCCTCAACGGCCTGCGCGTGATGCTCGTGGACTTCTGGTCCAAGGGCCCGCAGTACCAGCGGGTGATGCTCTGGACGGTCCTGGCGATCTGGTTCGTGGTGATGATCCCGGCCGCCGGTCGCATCTTCTACAACATGTTTGCGGGGCACTGAGATGACTGAAGCCAAGACTCTCGGCAAGGCGTACGACCGCCCGGCCAGCCTCGACAATCCGCGCTCCCCGCGCCGTGCCGCGAAGAACAACTTCGAGCTCTACGCCTGGTTGTTCATGCGCCTGTCCGGCCTTGCGCTGATCATCCTGGTGCTCGGCCACCTGTTCATCATGCTGATGCTGGACGAGGGCGTGCACCGCATCAACTTCGCGTTCGTCGCCGGACGCTGGTCCAGCCCGTTCTGGCAGTTCTGGGACCTGTCGATGCTCTGGCTCGCGCAGCTCCACGGCGGCAACGGCCTGCGCACCGTCATCGCGGACTACTCCCGCAAGGACTCGACCCGATTCTGGCTCAACACGATCCTGGTCGTGTCGATGATCCTGATCATGGGCCTGGGCACCTACGTGATCTTCACCTTCGACCCCAACATCGTTGCGAGCTAGGGGAGCTACGACTTCATGCAGGAACATCGTTATGACGTGGTCATCGTCGGTGCCGGCGGCGCCGGCATGCGTGCGGCCATCGAGGCCGGTCCCCGCGCCCGCACCGCAGTTCTGACCAAGCTCTACCCCACCCGCAGCCACACCGGCGCCGCGCAGGGCGGCATGTGCGCCGCCCTCGCGAACGTCGAGGAGGACAACTGGGAGTGGCACACCTTCGACACCGTCAAGGGTGGCGACTACCTCGTCGACCAGGACGCTGCGGAGATCATGGCCAAGGAGGCCATCGACGCGGTGCTCGACCTCGAGAAGATGGGTCTGCCGTTCAACCGCACCCCCGAGGGCAAGATCGACCAGCGCCGGTTCGGTGGCCACACCCGTGACCACGGCAAGGCCCCGGTACGGCGCGCCTGCTACGCGGCCGACCGCACCGGCCACATGATCCTGCAGACGCTCTACCAGAACTGCGTCAAGCACGACGTGGAGTTCTTCAACGAGTTCTACGCCCTCGACATCGCGCTGACGCAGACCCCCGAGGGTCCCGTCGCCACCGGCGTCATCGCCTACGAGCTCGCCACCGGCGAGATCCACATCTTCCACGCGAAGTCGATCGTGTTCGCCACCGGCGGCTCGGGCCGGATGTACAAGACGACGTCCAACGCGCACACCCTCACCGGTGACGGCATGGGCATCATCTTCCGCAAGGGCCTGCCGCTCGAGGACATGGAGTTCCACCAGTTCCACCCGACGGGACTCGCGGGCCTTGGCATCCTGATCTCCGAGGCCGTGCGCGGCGAGGGCGGCATCCTCCGCAACGCCGACGGCGAGCGCTTCATGGAGCGCTACGCCCCCACCATCAAGGACCTCGCGCCCCGCGACATCGTCGCCCGCTCGATGGTGCTCGAGGTGCTCGAGGGCCGCGGCGCCGGACCGAACAAGGACTACGTCTACATCGACGTGACCCACCTCGGTGAGGACGTCCTCGAGGAGAAGCTCCCGGACATCACCGAGTTCGCCCGCACCTACCTCGGCGTCGACCCCGTCACCGAGCTCGTGCCGGTGTACCCGACCTGCCACTACGTGATGGGCGGCATCCCCACCAAGATCAACGGTGAGGTGCTGCGCAACAACGAGGACGAGGTCCCGGGCCTGTACGCCGCCGGCGAGTGCGCCTGCGTCTCCGTCCACGGCGCCAACCGCCTCGGCACCAACTCGCTGCTCGACATCAACGTGTTCGGCCGTCGCGCCGGCATCGCTGCCGCCGAGTACGCGAACACCCACGACCACGTGGACCTGCCGGAGGACCCGGCCCGCAACGTCGTGGAGTGGCTCGAGCGGATCCTGGGCGCGGGTGGCAAGGAGCGCGTGGCGGACATCCGCAGCGAGCTGCAGCAGTCCATGGACAACAACGCCTCGGTGTTCCGCACCGAGGAGACGCTCACCAAGGCGCTCGAGGACATCCACGCGCTGAAGGAGCGGTACAAGCACATCACCGTCCAGGACAAGGGCAAGCGCTACAACAGCGACCTGCTCGAGGCCGTCGAGCTGGGCTTCCTGCTCGAGATGGCCGAGGTCACCGTCGCCGGTGCGCTCAACCGGAAGGAATCGCGCGGCGGTCACGCCCGCGAGGACTTCCCGAAGCGCGACGACGAGAAGTTCCTCAAGCACACCATGGCCTACAAGGAGGGAACGGAGCTGATCTCCCCCATCCGCCTGGACTACAAGCCGGTGGTGCAGACCCGCTACGAGCCGATGGAGCGGAAGTACTGATGACAACCCTCGAGAAGAACGAAGCCGACGTCTCGAACCTGCCACCCGTGCCCGAGGGCGCCACGATGGTCACCCTCAAGATCGCGCGGTTCAACCCCGAGGACGGCAAGGGTCAGCACTGGGACAGCTTCCAGGTTCCGGCGCTGCCGTCGGACCGCATGCTCAACCTGCTGCTCTACGTGAAGGGCTACCTCGACGGCACCCTCACGTTCCGCCGCAGCTGCGCGCACGGCGTGTGCGGCTCCGACGCGATGCGGATCAACGGCGTCAACCGCCTGGCCTGCAAGATCCTGATGAAAGACATGCTGCCCAAGGACGGCAAGCCGGTGACCATCACCGTCGAGCCGATCCGCGGCCTGCCGGTCGAGAAGGACCTCGTCGTCGACATGGAGCCCTTCTTCGACGCGTTCCGCGCCGTGAAGCCGTTCCTCATCGCCACCGGCAACGAGCCCACCCGCGAGCGGATCCAGTCGCAGGCCGACCGGGCCCGCTTCGACGACACCACCAAGTGCATCCTCTGCGCGTGCTGCACCACCTCGTGCCCGGTGTACTGGAACGACGGCAGCTACTTCGGTCCCGCCGCCATCGTCAACGCGCACCGGTTCATCTTCGACAGCCGTGACGAGGGCGCCGCCGAGCGTCTCGACATCCTCAACGACGTCGAGGGCGTGTGGCGCTGCCGCACCACCTTCAACTGCACCGATGCGTGCCCCCGCGGCATCCAGGTGACGAAGGCGATCCAGGAGGTCAAGCGCGCGCTGCTGTTCGCTCGCTGATCCCCGTACCCGACGAAGGCTCCGCACTCGACCCGAGTGCGGAGCCTTCGTCGTCGCATCAGCCCGGAACGACGACGCCGCGACCGCGGATGCTGCCCTCGCGCAGCCGCCGGTAGGCCGTGGGCCCCTCGTCGAGGGTGAACGTCTCGGTGTGGATGTCCAGCCGGCCGGCGCGGGCCAGCTCCACGACCTCCATCAGCTCGGACCGGGTGCCCCAGTACGGGGTCACGACGGAGGCCCCGAACGGGATCATGAAGAAGCCGACCTTGGCATGCGCGCCGGTGTGGATGCCGACGACCGAGATGTGCCCGTCGACCGCGACCACCTCCTGGGCCATGTCGATCGTGCTCTGGGCGCCGACGAAGTCGAACACCGCCGTCGCCCCCTCACCGCCGGCCAGTTCCCGGACCGCGTCCACCGCACCGGCGCCCGACTTCACCGCCGCGTCGGCACCGACCTCACGGGCGAGTGCGAGGCGGTCATCGTCGAGATCGACGGCGATCACGCGGGCCGCGCTGACTGCGCGCAGAATCTGGATGCCGACGTGCCCGAGTCCGCCGACCCCGATGACGACCGCCGTCGAGCCGGGTCCCAGCAGCGGCAGGACCCGCGAGATCGCGTGGTACGGCGTCAGGCCGGCGTCGGTGAGCGGAACCGCGGCGACCGGGTCGAGGTCCCCGATCGGGACGAGGTGGCGCGCCGAGTCGACGATCATGTACTCGGCCATCGACCCGGGCGAGCCGAGACCGGGCGGGGTGATACCCAGTTCGGCGGCGCGGGTGCAGTAGTTCTCGCGGCCACGCGCGCACGCGTGGCACGCACCGCAACCCCACGGCCCGTACACGGCGACGGCGTCCCCCGTCTCGAATCCGGTGACGCCGTCACCGAGTTCGGCGACGGTGCCGACACCCTCGTGGCCGAGGGTGAGGGGAAGACCGTAGGCGTACTGCTCCGCCGGCATGTCCATCACGAAGATGTCCGAGTGGCACAACCCGGCCGCGGTGACCTTCAGCAGGATCTCACCCGGCCCGGGCGACGGAGTCGGGACGTCGACGACGACCGGCTCGGAGCCGATCTCGGTGTACTGGAGGGCTTTCATGCGCCCGACTCTACGACCGGGGGGGTGGGCCCGCCCGGTGCTACAGCGACTCTTCCACTGCGCGACGCCGGCCGTTCCGGCGCCGGACGTCAGGCAGTCCGGACGAGCATCTTGCCGACGTTGCGCCCGCGCATGAGGTCGAGGAAGGCATCCACCGAGTTGCCGATGCCGTCGACGACCGTCTCGTCGAATACCACGTCGCCAGCCGCGAGCCACGGCCCCATCTTCGCCGCGAACTCGGGGAAGACGTGGGTGTAGTGGCCGAGGGTGAAGCCCTGCAGGGTCAGCCCCCGGGTGATGATGTTGGCCATGTTGTCCGGCCCGGCCGTGCGTTCGGTGTTGTTGTACAGGGCGATCGCGCCGCACAGGGCGGCCCGGCCGCCGTCGCGCAGGACGTCCAGGGCTGCCTCGAGATGGTCGCCGCCGACATTGTCGAAGTACACGTCGATCCCGTCGGGGGCGGCCCGGCGCAGCTGACGCCGCACGGGCGCCGACTTGTAGTCGAACGCGTCGTCGTAGCCGTAGCGCTCGGTGAGCATCGCGACCTTGCTCTCGGAGCCGGCGGAGCCGAGCACCCGGCTCGCGCCCTCGAGCCGGGCGATCTGTCCGGCGGCGGTGCCCACTGCTCCGGCGGCCCCGGAGACGAAGACGGTGTCACCCGGCTGCAGGCGGGCGATGTGCATCAGACCGACGTAGGCGGTCAGCCCCGTCAGGCCGAGGATGCCGAGGTAGGCGGAAATCGGAACCCCCGGAAGCTCGTCGACCACCCGGAAGGCCCTGGCGTCGCCCTGCGCGACGTCGCGCCAGCCCAGATCGTGCAGCACGACCGAGCCGACGGGGTGGGCCGGCGACGTCGACTCCACGACGCGGCCGACGGCGCCGCCGGTCATGGTCTCGCCCAGGGCGAACGGCGGGATGTAGGACTTGACGTCGTTCATCCGTCCCCGCATGTAGGGGTCGACCGAGACGAACTCGTTGACGACACGGACCTGGTTCGGACCGAGGTCGGGCAGGTCGACCGTCACGGTGCGGAAGTCGTCGTGCGACGGCCAGCCGACGGGACGCCGGACCAGTTGGATCTGGGTGCTAGAGGTCACCGGGTGTGAACCTTCCTCACGTCTCGAGCCGCTGGGACTGTCCCGGCGGCTCCGGAGTATTGAACTGACCTTTCCAATATATACTGGACCGGTCATTGCACAACGGAGATCGGAAGGGCGCATGGGACGGCCACCGGGGTTCGACACCGCCGACGTCGTGGAACGGGCACGGGATTTGTTCTGGGACAAGGGTTTCGAGGCCACCTCCGTTCCCGAGCTCGAGCGGGCGACGGGCCTGAACCGGTCGAGTCTCTACAACGCCTTCACCAGCAAGCGCGGCTTGTTCGACGCCGCGGTGCGCGACTACCTCGACCGTGTCGTCCACCCCCGGCTGCGCGTCCTCACCGACGAACCGACCGCCCCCGATGCGGCGGCACACTACTTCCGGGCGCTGGCCCGCACCGTCGCGGCCCTCCCGGACGACTCGCCGCGCCGCGGCTGCCTGCTGCTCAACAGCGCCGCCGGCCTCGCCGCGCACGACGAGACGCAACGCGCGGTCGTCACCGCCTACCGCACCGAGCTGGCGACCGCGTTCGCGCACGCGCTGCGCGCCCTCGATCCCGCCGCCGACGACGAGACGCTCGCCCGGCGGGTGCGGGTACTGACGTCGCTGTCGACGAGCACCCTGCTCCTCGCCCGCGTCGACCGCGACGAGGCGGTCGCTACCGCCGAAACCGCGATCGCGCAGCTCGACGAATGGCGCGCGAGCGCTCGCTGAGCAGGACCCCGCCGAGCGCTCCGGCACCGACGAGGGCCAGACCGCCCCGCAGCCCGGGCCCCTCGTGCACCTCCACGCGCGGTGTGATCCGTGCCAGCTCCGGGGGCGGCACGTGAGCCATGACCAGATTCTCCTTGGACGACGCGGCCCACGCGGTGGCGAACAACACCATCCGGGCGGTCAGGTTCGCGAACACCAGCACGCCGAGGATCGGGCCGAAGGCCACCCCGGCGGGGCCGCTGGTGACCCGGGAGAGGTAGATCGAACCGACCTGCTTGAAGAGTTCGAACGCCACGGCGGCGAGCAGACCGGCGCGCATCGCGCTGCGGAAGGTGACGGGTTCCCGGGGCAGCCGGGCGATCACCCAGGTGAACAGCACCCACGTCGCGCACACGGAAATGGCGATCGTCGCCGCCGTCAGCGCCACGCCGACGCCGGGCACGTTCTCGAGCCGCAGCAGACCGACGAAGAAGTCCATGACCGGTCCGCTGCTCGCGGCCGACAGGGCCAGCGACGCCACGATGGCGAGGCCGAGGCCGAGGAGGGTCAGCACGTCGTTGACCTTGGTGCGCACGAACCCCGTCTTGCCGTGCGGATGGTCCCACATCGCCGTGAGCGCGTCCCGCAGGTTGGTGATCCAGCCGATTCCTGCATATGCGGCGGTGAGCAGACCGAGGGTGCCCACGGCACTGCGGGAGGCGATCGCGGAGTCGACCAGGCCCTGTACCGTCGCGCCGAGTTCACCGGGGATGTTCTGGGCGATCGCGGTCTGCAGCTGTTCGAGGGTCTCGGGCCGGCCCGCGAGCACGAAGCCGGCAATCGAGAACGACAGCATCAGGATGGGAATCAGGGACAGCACACTGAAGTACGTGATCCCTGCCGCGTAGTAGTCGCCCTTCTGCTCCTGGTATCGCAAGCCGGCCCGCACCAGATGGTCGAGTGCCGGATGCGCCGCGCGCTGCCGCTCGAGAAACCCCGGTTTCGACGGTTCGGTGGAATCGTCGGCCATCGGTGGGCAACTCCTTCCGCGTTCCGCCGCCCGTGTGCTGCGTCCGGCGCACGCCCCGGCTCACTTGCGGGGCAGGAATCCCACCTTGTCATAGACCTGGCCGAGTGTCCGGGAAGCCACCTCGCGGGCCTGGTCGGCGCCGGTCGACAGGATGCGCAGCAGTTCCGCCTCGTCGGCGAGGTACTCGTCCACCTTCGCCTGCAACGGGGTGACGAACTCGGTGAGCACCTCCGCGGTGTCGGTCTTGAGGTCGCCGTATCCCTTGCCCGCGTAGCCGGCCACGAGTTCGTCGACGGGCCGGCCGGACAGGGCGGCCTGAATGGTGAGCAGGTTGCTCACGCCGGGCTTGTTCGCGGGGTCGAAGCGGATCTCGCGCTCGTTGTCCGTCACCGCCGACTTGATCTTCTTCGCCGAAACCTTCGGATCGTCGAGCAGGTTGATCAGGCCGGCCGGGGTCGCGGCGGACTTGCTCATCTTCGCCGTGGGGTTCTGCAGGTCGTAGATCTTGGCGGTGCCCTTGATGATCTGCGGCTCGGGAACGACGAACGTCTTGCCGAACCTGGTGTTGAACCGCTGGGCGAGATCCCGGGTCAGCTCGAGGTGCTGACGCTGATCCTCCCCCACCGGCACCCGCTGCGGCCGGTACAGCAGGATGTCCGCCGCCATCAGCACCGGGTAGGTGAACAGACCGACGCTGGCGTGCTCGGTGCCCTCCTTGGCGGACTTGTCCTTGAACTGCGTCATCCGGCCCGCCTCGCCGAAGCCGGTGATACAGCTCAGCACCCACGCCAGCTCGGCGTGCTCGGGTACCTGACTCTGGACGAACAGCACCGACCGGTCCGGATCGATGCCGACGGCGAGCAGCTGCGCGGCCGCCCGCAGAGTGCGCCGGCGCAACCCCTTCGGATCCTGCGGCACGGTGATCGCGTGCAGATCGGGGATGAAGTAGTAGGCGTCGAACTCGTCCTGCAACGGAACCCACTGCTGCAGCGCGCCGAGGAAGTTCCCGAGGTGGAACGAATCGGAGGTCGGCTGGATACCCGACAGCACCCGGGGCCGGGCGGTCGGCGTGGTGGTGTTCTGTTCTGCAGTGCTCGCCATGGTTGTCGATACTTTCACGTGCGGGAAGAGCCGCTCCCGGGAGGTCGGCTCCGATCGCGGGGTCCGCCCGGATCAGCGGAACTGCACGGTGACCGGGGCGTGGTCCGACCAGCGCTCGGCATAGGTGGCAGCGCGCTCGACGCGGGCCTCCTTCGCCCGGGCGGCCAGCCCCGCCGTCGCGAGGTGGTAGTCGATCCGCCAGCCGGCGTCGGTGTCGAACGCCTTGCCGCGGTAGGACCACCAGGAATACGGGCCGTCGACGTCGGGGTGCAGGGCGCGCACCACGTCGACCCAGCGGCCGTCGGCGAGGAGGGCATCGAGCCAGGCGCGTTCGCCGGGCAGGAACCCGGACTTCTTCACGTTGCCCTTCCAGTTCTTGATGTCGCGCTCGGTGTGGGCGATGTTCCAGTCCCCGCACACCACCATGTGCCGGCCCACGGCCTCCGCCTCGGCGGCCCGGTGGTTCAGGTGCGCCGCGAACGACGCCATGAACCGCTCCTTCTCTTCCTGCTTCGGGGTGTCGGCCTCCCCGGTGGGCAGGTACAGACTGCCGACGGTCAGATCGCCGAAGTCCGCCTCGACGTACCGTCCGGAGGCCGCGAACTCGTCCTCGTCGAACCCGACGCGGGAGGAGTCGGCGGGGCGCCGCGACAGGATCGCGACCCCGGCACGGCCCTTGGCCTCCGATTCGGCCGACACGACGTACCACCCGGCATCGAGGGCCGGCGCGATCGCCGCATGGAACTGCTGCTCGGTGGCGCGCACCTCCTGCAGGCACACGATGTCGGCGGGCTCGGTGGCCAGCCAGGCGAGCAGTCCCTTGCCGGCGGCGGCACGGACGCCGTTGACGTTGACGGTGGAGACGACATGAGGCACGCCGGTCACCGTAGCGGACGGACCCGACCCGCAACGACGACGGGACGCCCCCGGCAGGGGCGTCCCGTCGTGTGCGGTCCGTGCGTCAGGCGCGAGCCTTCTGGAGGTTCTCGTCGAGCGCGGCGAGGAACTCCTCGGTGGTCAGCCAGGCCTGCTCGGGTCCGATGAGCAGGGCGAGGTCCTTGGTCATCTGGCCGGCTTCGACGGTCTTGATGACGACGTCCTCGAGCTGCTGGGCGAACTCGATCACCTCGGGGGTGTTGTCGAGCTTGCCGCGGTGCTCGAGACCACGGGTCCAGGCGAAGATCGACGCGATCGGGTTGGTCGACGTCGGCTTGCCGGCCTGGTGCTGCCGGAAGTGCCGGGTGACGGTTCCGTGCGCAGCCTCGGCCTCGACGGTCTTTCCGTCCGGGGTCATGAGCACGGAGGTCATCAGGCCCAGCGAACCGTAGCCCTGCGCGACGGTGTCCGACTGCACGTCGCCGTCGTAGTTCTTGCAGGCCCAGACGTAACCGCCTTCCCACTTGAGCGAGGAAGCGACCATGTCGTCGATGAGGCGGTGCTCGTAGGTGAGTCCGGCGGCGTCGAACTCCGCCTTGAACTCCTCCTCGTAGATCCGCTGGAACTCGTCCTTGAACATGCCGTCGTAGGCCTTGAGGATCGTGTTCTTGGTCGAGAGGTAGACCGGGTAGTTCTGCTGCAGGCCGTAGGACAGCGAGGCCCGCGCGAAGTCCTGGATGGACTTCTTGTAGTTGTACATCCCCATGACGACGCCGCCGTCCTCGGGAATCTGGCACACCTCGTGCTGGATCGGCTCGGAGCCGTCCTCCGGCGTGAAGGTGATGGTGACGGTGCCCGGGCGGTCGACCTTGAAGTCGGTGGCGCGGTACTGGTCGCCGAAGGCGTGACGGCCGACGATGACCGGCTTGGTCCAGCCCGGCACCAGACGGGGCACGTTCGAGATGATGATCGGGGCACGGAAGATGGTGCCGCCCAGGATGTTACGGATCGTGCCGTTGGGCGAGCGCCACATCTTCTTCAGGCCGAACTCCTCGACCCGGGCCTCGTCCGGAGTGATGGTGGCGCACTTGACGCCGACGCCGTGCTTCTTGATGGCGTTGGCCGCATCCACGGTGACCTGGTCGTCGGTCGCATCGCGGTGCTCGATGCCGAGGTCGTAGTACTCGAGATTCACATCCAGGTAAGGATGGATCAGCTTGTCTTTGATGAACTGCCAGATGATGCGGGTCATCTCGTCGCCGTCGAGTTCGACGACCGTTCCCTCAACCTTGATCTTGGACATGTGCGCTTCGCGTCCTCCTAGGAAGTGTCCCTGGTCCCAAGTCGATCCCACTTTGTGGGTGCGATCGTGGTCGGCTCAATGAACCATTCATGGCGTGCTCACACGTACGGAACACGGTCCAAACAAGACGAGCGTACTGCTATTGCCCCGGTCCGCCAAGCGCACCCCCGACTACCCGCGGGTAACTTTCGCCTGCTCAGGCGCCCTACGCCGGCAGGTACGGGTCGCCTACCGAAGCGTCTGTTCGAGCCGCTAGACTCGCGCCAGGTCATGAGTACCAGCGTGAAGCCCCGGCTTGCTGGTCGGCAACCCTCCGGCCAGGGTGGGGTGCTCCGGGTGATGACCCGGTCGTCCGGCGACACGCCGCACGACAAGCCGGTCCGATGGAGGTATTCGTCATGAGGGTTGTGATCATGAGCTGTCGTCACTAGCCGCCCCCGACCTCCCGACCACGGCCAGTAAGGACATCATGACCGACAGCGAGAACACCCGGCGCGAAGACGGCTGGAGCTTCGAGACCAAGCAGATCCACGCGGGACAGCCCGCCGG
>NZ_JAUIZP010000037.1:0-63576 GCF_041414735.1 Rhodococcus sp. GXMU-t2271 | reverse complement strand
CACCTGCTGCGCCGACTCGCACTTCGCCAGCATCACCCGGGTGTACGGGGTCCGGTCGAGGGCGTCGAGGTCGGCGAGATGGTCGGACGTACCGGCGGGATTGAGCCGCACCACCGTGCGAGCAGGATCGAGGACCGTGTCCTGCAGGCACTTGCGGGCGTAGTCCTTGTCCCCCGGCGCCACCCCGTCCTCGAGATCGAGGATCACCACGTCCGCCGTCGCAGCCGCCTTACCGAACCGCTCCGGCCGATCCGCCGGACAGAACAACCACGCGGTGCCGCCCACGGTGGGCACGGTCCTCATGCCTGATCCTCCCCGGCCGGACGGCACTGGACCAGCGTCTGGCGCACCGCGACCGCGACGACGTCGCCGCGCTGGTTGCGGGCCGTGTGCTCGAGCGTGACGATCCCCTGCCCGGGACGAGACTTGGACGCACGCTTGTCGGTGACCAGCGTCTCGGCGTAGAGGGTGTCGCCGTGCCGAACCGGGGCGGGGAACTTGATCTCCGAGAACCCGAGGTTGGCGACGATCGTGCCCTGGGTCAGCTGTGCCACCGACAGACCGACGAGCGTGGACAGGGTGAACATCGAATTCACCAGGCGCTCACCGAATTCGGTGCCCGCGCTGTAGGCGGCGTCGAGGTGCAGCGCCTGCGTGTTCATCGTCATCGTGGTGAACGCGACGTTGTCGGCCTCGGTGACGGTGCGGCCGGGGCGGTGCTCGTACACCGTACCGACCTCGAATTCCTCGAACCACAGTCCTCGCTGGGTGACCCGGGCGCTCACAGGCCGAGCTCCCGTGCCACCAGCATCAGCTGGACCTCGGTGGTGCCCTCGCCGATCTCGAGGATCTTGCTGTCGCGGTAGTGCCGTGCGACGGCGTACTCGTTCATGAAGCCGTAGCCGCCGTGGATCTGCGTCGCGTCGCGCGCGTTGTCCATCGCCGCCTCCGACGCGACCAGCTTGGCAATGGCAGCCTGCTTCTTGAACGGCTTGCCGGCCAGCATCAGGGCCGCGGCGTCGTAGTACGCGGCGCGGGCGGCATGAGCCCGTGCCTCCATCCGGGCGATCTTGAAGGCGATCGCCTGGTTCCGGCCGATGGGCCGGCCGAAGGCCTCGCGTTCCTTCGCGTACTTGACGGACTCGTCGACGCAGCCCTGCGCGGCACCGGTGGACAGCGCGGCGATCGCGATGCGGCCCTCGTCGAGGATGCGCAGGAAGTTCGCGTAGCCGCGGCCTCGCTCCCCGAGCAGGTTCTCCGCCGGGACCCGCACATCGGTGAAGCTCAGCGGATGGGTGTCCGAGGCGTTCCAGCCGACCTTGTTGTAGGCGGGCTCGGCGACGAAGCCGGGGGTGTCGGTGGGCACGACGATCGTGGAGATCTCCTTCTTGCCGTCCCGCTCGCCGGTGACGGCGGTGACGGTGACGATCTCGGTGATGTCGGTGCCCGAGTTGGTGATGAACTGCTTGCTGCCGTTGATGATCCACTGATCACCGTCGAGCTTGGCAGTGGTCTTGGTGCCGCCGGCGTCGCTGCCCGCGCCGGGCTCGGTCAGGCCGAATGCGCCCAGGGCCCGGCCGGCCGCGAGCTGCGGCAGCCACTTGCGCTTCTGCTCCTCGGTGCCGAAGCGGTAGATCGGCATGGCGCCGAGCGAGACGCCGGCCTCGAGGGTGATGGCCACGGACTGGTCGACCTTCCCGAGTTCCTCGAGGGCGAGGCACAGCGCGAAGTAGTCGCCGCCCTGTCCCCCGTACTCCTCGGGGAACGGCAGCCCGAACAGGCCGAGATCGGCCATGCCCTTGACGACCTCGTACGGAAAGGTGTGGTTGGCGTCGTGCTCGGCGGCGACGGGCGCGACGACGCTCTGGGCGAAGTCGGCGACGGTGTCCTTGAGGTCCCGGTAGTCCTCGGGAAGCTGTCCGGTGGAGAGGTAGTCGGTCATCGCTGCTGTGTCCTAGCTTTCGTTGGTGTCGGTGGGAACGACGCGGGCGAGGAGCTGGTCGACCTTGACCTGGTCCCCGGGGGCGACGAGAAGTTCGACGGTGCCGTCGACCGGCGTGGTCAGGGCGTGCTCCATCTTCATCGCCTCGACCACGACGACGGTCGCGCCGGCGGTGACGGCAGCGCCCTGTTCGACGGACACGGCGATCACGGTGCCGGGCATCGGGCTGGTCAGCTCGGCCTCACCGGCGTGGGCGTCGGCGCCGCGGATGTTCGCTTCGCGGGCCTCGCGCACGGGCCAGGTGCCGCCGTCGCCGGCGAGCCACAGCTGGCCGTCGTCCTCGGCGACGCGGAACACCGAGCGCACCCCGTCGAGCGTGACGGCGAGGCGATCCCCCTCGAGCCGAGCGGTGAGCACCCGGTCCGGCCCGTCCTCGATCCGTGCAGTGGCGGCTTCCGGGGTGCCGGACAGGTGCACGTGGTCGGTGCGGGTGGGGGTGTGCAGCCGCACCGTGGTCGGCGCGAATCCGCCGACCCGCCAGCCGGTGGGCCGGTCCCACGGATCGACCGGGGACTGGCTCGACGCGGCGGGCCAGCGTCGCAGCCACCGGTGCGCGGCCGCGGCGACGAGCACCGCATCGGGGGTGTCCGGGGCGGCGTAGTCGCCGAGACGGCGGTCGAGCAGGCCGGTGTCGAGGTTCCTGGCCTGCACGTCGGGGTCGGCGAGCAGGAAACGGGCGAAGTCGATGTTGGTGACCACTCCCAGGACCGCGGTGTCGGCCAGGGCCCGGTCGAGACGGCGCAGCGCGGCGGCCCGGTCGGGTCCGTGCGCGATCACCTTCGACAGCATCGGGTCGTAATCGCTGCCGACGACCGTGCCCACCTCGAGACCGGAGTCGACCCGGATCCCCGGACCGGAGGGTTCGACGACGCCGGCGACGTGGCCGCCGGTGGGCAGGAACCCGCGGGCGGGGTCCTCGGCGTAGACGCGGGCCTCGATCGCATGCCCGGTCAGGGTGATCTCGTCCTGGGCGAAGCCGAGCGCCTCACCGGCGGCAACGCGCACCTGCCACTCCACCAGGTCCAGTCCGGTGACCAGCTCGGTCACGGGGTGCTCGACCTGCAGGCGGGTGTTCATCTCCATGAAGAAGAACTCGTCCGGTGCGTCCGCGGAGACGATGAACTCGACCGTGCCGGCACCGGTGTAGTCGACGCTGCGGGCGGTGTTGCACGCCGCTTCGCCGATCCGGGCGCGGGTGGCCTCGTCGAGCAGCGCCGACGGGGCTTCCTCGATCACCTTCTGGTGGCGGCGCTGCAGGCTGCACTCACGTTCGCCGAGGTGCACGACGTTGCCGTGGGTGTCGGCGAGGATCTGCACCTCGATGTGCCGCGGTCGCTGGACGAACCGCTCGAGGAACAGGGTGTCGTCGCCGAACGCCGAGGCCGCCTCGCGTCGCGCCGAGGCGAGCGCCTCGGCGAGCTGACCGGATTCGGTGACCAGGCGCATTCCCTTGCCCCCGCCGCCGGCGGACGGCTTGATCAGCACCGGGTATCCGATGTCGTCCGCGGCGGCGATCAGTTCGTCGTCGGTCAGGCCGGGCCGGGAGATACCCGGGACCACCGGCACGTCGAACGCGGCGACGGCGTTCTTGGCGGTGATCTTGTCGCCCATGACCTCGATGGCCTTGGCGGGCGGGCCGAGGAACACGATCCCGGCGTCGGCGCAAGCCTGAGCGAAGCCCGAATTCTCGGACAGGAAGCCGTAGCCGGGGTGGATCGCCTGCGCGCCGGTGCGCCGCGCGGCGTCGATCACCTTGGTGATGTCGAGGTAGCTCTCCCGCGCGGCGGCGGGACCCAGCCGCACTGCGGTGTCGGCCTCGCGCACGTGGCGGGCGCCGGCGTCGGCGTCGCTGTAGACGGCGACGGAACGGATCCCCATCTGCCGCAGCGTGCGGATCACCCGCACCGCGATCTCCCCGCGGTTGGCGACCAGAACGGTATGGAACATCCCGGCTCGGCCGGTGGTATCGAACATGTTCAACTGCCTCACATCCGGAAGACGCCGTAGGAAACCGGCTCGAGGGGCGCGTTCGCACACGCCGACAGGGCCAGGCCGAGAACTTCCCGCGTGTCGGCGGGGTCGATGATGCCGTCGTCCCACAGCCGCGCGGTCGAGTAGTAGGGGTTGCCCTGGTGCTCGTACTGTTCGCGGATCGGGGCCTTGAACGCCTCCTCCTGCTCGGCGGTCCAGGGCGTGCCGGACGCGTCGAGCTGGTCGGAACGCACCGTCGCCAGCACGGAGGCGGCCTGCTCGCCGCCCATCACCGAGATGCGCGCATTGGGCCACATCCACAGGAACCGGGGCGAGTACGCCCGCCCGCACATCGAGTAGTTGCCGGCGCCGTAGGAGCCGCCGACGACGACGGTCAGCTTCGGCACGCGCGCGCATGCCACCGCGGTGACCATCTTGGCGCCGTGCTTGGCGATGCCGCCGGCCTCGTAGTCCCGCCCGACCATGAAGCCGGAGATGTTCTGCAGGAACAGCAGCGGGATCGAGCGCTTGTCGCACAACTCGATGAAGTGCGCGCCCTTCTGGGCGGATTCGCCGAACAGCACGCCGTTGTTGGCGATGATGCCGACGGGGTGACCGTGGATCCGCGCGAACCCGGTGACCAGGGTCTTGCCGTACTCGGCCTTGAACTCGGCGAAGCTCGAACCGGGTCCGGTCGGGTCGCCGTCGACGATGCGCTCGATGACCTCGTGCACGTCGTAGGGGGTGCGCGGGTCGGTGGGCACCACGTCGTACAGCTCCGCCGGATCCGCGGCGGGCGCGAACGTCGGCGCGACGTCCCACGGCCGGGGGGTGCGGGGCCCGAACGTGGCGACGATGGCGCGCACCCTGTTCAGCGCGTCGCGGTCGTCCTCGGCGAGGTGGTCGGTGACACCGGAGACCTTCGAGTGCAGGTCGCCGCCGCCGAGTTCCTCCGCGGTGACGACCTCGCCGGTGGCGGCCTTCACCAGCGGCGGCCCGCCGAGGAAGATGGTGCCCTGGTTGCGGACGATGACGGCCTCGTCGCTCATCGCCGGCACGTAGGCGCCGCCCGCGGTGCACGAGCCGAGGACCGCGGCGATCTGCGGGATCCCCTTGGCGCTCATGGTGGCCTGGTTGTAGAAGATGCGGCCGAAGTGCTCGCGGTCGGGGAACACCTCGTCCTGCCGCGGCAGGAACGCCCCGCCGGAGTCGACCAGGTACAGGCACGGCAGCTGGTTCTGCAGAGCGATCTCCTGAGCCCGCAGATGCTTCTTCACCGTCACCGGGTAGTAGGTGCCGCCCTTGACGGTGGCGTCGTTCGCGACGATCACGCACTCGCGGCCGGACACCCGGCCGATGCCGGCGATCATTCCGGCGCCGGGGCACTCGTCGTCGTACATGCCGTTCGCGGCCAGCGGCGCGATCTCGAGGAATGCGCTGCCGGGATCGAGCAGGGCGTCGACGCGCTCGCGGGGCAGCAGCTTCCCGCGGGCGACGTGCCGTTCCCGGGCCTTCTCGCTGCCGCCGAGCGCGGCGGTCGCGAGCTTGTCGCGCAGCTCGGTGACCAGCTGGACATGCTGCTCGCGGTAGGTCCGCGCAGCGGTTGTCGGGGGGATTGTCACAGTTCAGTCCTCGCCTTGGGGTGGGCGCCTGAGTTAATACTCGATAACTGAAAATGAGGTTAGCTGTGATTAACTGAGTTGTCCAGACCACGTCAGGAAGGAACGGTGCGGCCGATGACGGACTTGAAGCCGGACACCGACGAACAGCTGCTCACCGCACGCGGCCGGGCCAAGGCCGACCGGCGGCGGCAGCTGCTCCAGGCCGCCGCACGACTCGTCGCCGAACGCGGATTCAACGGCGTACGACTCGAGGACCTCGGGGCTGCGGTGGGCATCAGCGGCCCCGCCGTCTACCGGCACTTCCCCAACAAGGACGCGCTGCTCGTCGAGCTGCTGGTCGACATCAGCCGCCGTCTGCTGGCCGGCGGCACCGACGTGGTCGACCACACCGACGATCCCCGCCGCACGCTCGACCGGCTGGTGGACTTCCACCTCGACTTCGCGCTCGGGGAACCGGACCTGATCCGGGTGCAGGACCGGGAGCTGCAGTCCCTGCCGGAGGACGCCCGCAGGGAGGTGCGCCAGACCCAGCGACGGTACGTCGAGCTGTGGGTGGGCGCCCTGCGCCGCCTCGACCCCACTCTGGGAGAGTCCGATGCCCGGACCATGGCGCACGCAGCGTTCGGGCTCATCAACTCGACACCGCACAGCGCCGACCGGTCCTCCCCTGCCGCAACGCGAGCGGTGTTGCGGCGCATGACCCTGGCCGCGCTGGGCGCAGAGCGCCCCGAATCCGGCGCCTGAACAGGCACGGAGCCCCGCCCGGATGACCGGACGGGGCTCCCGTCGTGCTGCGCTTACCGGCACTGCGACTACCGGTACTGCGACTACCGGACCTTGTCCCTCGTCATCGAGGTGTAGGCCAGCGTCAGCACCGCCGCGACGGCGATACTGATGATCCAGCGCCACCAGTCGATACCCGGCGTATCACCCTGATCACTGATCAGACCCCAGATCCAGTAACCGATCAGAGCGCCGATGATGCCGATGACGACGGTGATGATCCAACCCATCGCCTGCTTCCCCGGAATCACCAGCCGTGCGAGCACACCGATGACCGCACCGAAGATGATCGTGCCGATGATTTCTCCCATCACGGGCTCCTCTCTCGGAACATCGAACCGTGGGGACGGTATGCCCAAGAGTGCGCGGAACATGCACGTTTCGGGTGAATTCCGGTAAATCTTCTGCAAAATGTTGCGGCGGGCCGCGCGGGTGGGCCCCGGCCGGGACGGCCGGGGCCCAGGGGTCACGCGTCGTGCACGATGACTCCGCGGATGTTCTTGCCGTCGCGCAGGTCCTGGTAGCCCTGGTTGACCTCCTCGAGGCTGTACCGATGGGTGACCAGCTCGTCGAGCTTCAGCTGGCCCGCGTCGTACAGGCGCAGCAGCCGCACGATGTCGTACTGCGGGTTGGCCGAGCCGAACAGCGAGCCCTTGATGGTCTTCTGGAACAGGGTCAGTTCCGTTCCGGACACGTGCACGGTCAGCTTCTCCGGATTGGCCAGGCCGGTGATGACGACGGCGCCGCCCTTGCCGACGATCGAGGTCGCCGCCGAGACGACCTCCTCGTCGACGGTGCCCACAAGGATCAGGGCGGCGTCGGCGCCCTGGCCCCAGCTCAGCTCGTTGACCTTCTCGGCCGCCTCGGCGGCACTGGCGAACGCGTGCGTGGCCCCGAACTTCAGGGCGGTCTCGCGCTTGAACTCCACCGGGTCGACGACCACGACGTACTTGGCGCCCGCGTGCACGGCACCCTGGACGGCGTTGATGCCGAGGCCGCCGATGCCGTAGATCACGACGATGTCGCCGGAGCGGACGTCCCCGGCGTACACCGCGGTGCCCCAGCCGGACGGCACACCGCAGCCGACGAGGACGGCGGTCTCGAGCGGGAGCCAGTCGTCGACCTTGACCACCGAGTGCTGCGAGATGGTCGCGCGCTCGGCGAACGTGCCGAGCATGCACATCGCGCCGAAGTCGGTGCTCCCGGAATGGAACCGGAACGAGCCGTCCGGCATGCAGCCCTCCAGGATGGTCGCGCCCATGTCGCACAGGTTCTGCCGGCCCGTCGAGCAGTACCGGCAGGTGCCGCAGTTCGGGATGAAACTGCACACGACGTGATCGCCCGGCTTGACCTTGGTGACACCGGGACCGACCTCCTCGATGATGCCGGAGCCCTCGTGACCGCCGACGATCGGGAAGCGCGGGGGCAGGTCCCCGTCGGTCAGGTGCAGGTCCGAGTGGCACAGCCCCGCCGCGGTGTACTTGATCAGCACCTCGCCGGGACCGGGGCCGTCGAGGTCGAGTTCCATGATCTCGAAGGGCTTGCCGGTCTCGAGCAGGACTGCAGCTTTGGTCTTCATCGTTGTTCTCCTCGGGTGTGTCGGGGTGTGGGTCGGCTCAGAGGGCGATGTTCACGGCTTTGGTCTGGGTGTAGAGGTCCAGCGCTCCCGCACCGAGCTCACGTCCCCATCCGGACTGCTTGAACCCGCCGAACGGCATGGCGGTGTCGAAGCCGTTGTACTGGTTGATCCACACCGAACCGGCCTTGAGCCGCCGCGCGGTGCGGTGCGCCTTCGACAGGTCCCGCGTCCAGATGCCCGCGGCCAGTCCGTAGATCGAGTCGTTGGCGGCGGCGGAGATGCCGTCGTCGGCGTCGAAGGGCAGGGCGGCGACGACCGGACCGAAGATCTCCTCGCGCACCACGCTGAAATCGGGCTGCACGTCCACCAGCACGGTCGGCTCGACGAAGAAGCCCTTGTCGCCCCAACGCTTTCCCCCGGTGAGGGCGCGCGCCCCGTCGGTCAGCCCCTCACGCAGATACCCGGTGACCCGATCCAGCTGCTCCTGGGAGACCAGTGGGCCGAGCTGGGTGGCCGGGTCGAGACCGGGTCCGATCTTCACCTTGCTCGCGGCCTCGGCGACGGCCTCGGTGAACTTCTCGAACAGGGGGCGCTCGACGAACAGGCGGGTGCCGGCAACGCAGCACTGGCCGTGGTTGAACAGCCACGCATCGAGGGAACCCTGCACGGCCGCATCGAAGTCGGCGTCGGCGAAGACGATGTTCGGGCTCTTGCCGCCGAGTTCGAGCGAGACCTTCTTCAGGTTCCCCTTGGCGGCGTCGACGACCTTCTTGCCCACCTCGGTGGACCCGGTGAAGGCGATCTTGTCGACGTCGTCGTGCGCGGCGAGGGCGGCGCCGGCGTCACCGAAGCCGGGCACGATGTTCACCACCCCGGGCGGGAACCCGGCCTCTTCGAAGATCTCGGCGAGCAGCAGCGCGGTGAGCGGCGTCTGCTCCGCGGGCTTGAGGATGACCGTGTTGCCGGCGGCCAGGGCTGGGGCGAGCTTGAACGCGGCCATCAGCAGCGGGAAGTTCCAGGGCACGATGAGTCCGCACACGCCCACCGGTTCGCGCAGCGTGTAGGCGTGGAACTCACCGCCGGGCACGAACGGCATCGTGACGTTCACCGTGCTGCCCTCGATCTTGGTGGCCCACCCGGCGTAGTAGCGGAAGATGTCCGCCGACCATGCCGTGTCCACGGCCGCGGCGATCACGGCGGATTTGCCGTTGTCGAGCGCTTCGAGCTGGCCGAACTCCTCGGCACGTTCGGTGAGCAGATCACCGACCCGCCAGATCATGCGCTCCCGCTCGGCGGCCTTCATCGTCGCCCAGGGGCCCTCGTCGAAGGCCTTGCGGGCGGCCCGCACGGCCCGGTCGACGTCCTCGGCGCCGCCGTGGGCGACGTCGGTGAGCTTGTCCCCGGTCGCGGGGTCGTAGGTCGCGAAGACGCGGCCCGAGGCGGCGTCGAGCCATTCGCCGCCGATGTAGAGCTGCTTGGGTCCGGAGAGGAATTCCCGGACCCGCGGAGCGACGATGTGCTCGGCAACAGCTGTCATGCCCAACCTCCTGAAGTAGTGTGACACGGGTCATACTGCTTCGGGTGGGACCGCGGGAACTGTTCAAGGATTGGACAGTGCGCACATGCGCATACGACCGTCAGCCCGCGATGCCGAGCGCGCGGATCCGGCTGTAGAGCGTGGTGCGGCTGATGCCGAGCTGCGCCGCGGCGTGCACCTTGTTGCCGCCGCTCTCACGCAACGCCTCGATGATGGCCTCCCGCTCGGCGCGTTCGCGCCCGCCCAGGCGGGAGACCCGGCTCGTCGCCCGGTAGTCGACCGGCAGATCCTCTCGTCGCACCGGCAGCGGGGACTCCCGCACCGGGACGGCGGCGAGCACCGCCCGCAGCTCGGCGAGGTTGCCGGGCCACGAACGTTCCGACAAGGCCGTCAGGGCACTCGGACCCAAGCGCAGATCTCCTCGGCCGAGTTCCTGTGCGAGCGCGGCGGCCAGGTCACCGAGTTCCCGGGTCCGTTGCCGCAGGGCCGGGACCCGGACCTGACCGGGGCAGCGTGCCAACAGTTCCCGTACCGGCGGGCGGATGTCGTCGAGGGGGTCGGCGGTGAGCACGAGCCGCGGTGCGGCCGGGTCGGAGAGCATCGACGAGAGCAGCGCCGGCACCGGATCCGGAGCCAGGTGCACGTGTTCGACGACCACGAATCCGCGGTCCGTCGCGGCGGCCGCGACCGTGAGCAACCGGGCCGACCATTCGCGTTCACCCTCACCGACGATCCGGGCGGCGTCCAGGAACGTGCCCTCACCCCGGACGAGTTCCCTTGCAGCCCAGGTTCGTCCACTCCCGGGCTCACCGACGATCGCCACGCCACCGGCGCCGTCGCGCAGCCGCCCGAGCCGTCGCCGCAACCGCGTCGTCACATCCTGCGCGACATCGCTGCGGGGCACGGGTTCGCGTGCCCCGGAGGCGTCGAGCAGGAACAGCGCACCGCTGCCGATGCCCTGGATGCGGTCGATCCGCAACCGGGTGCTGCCGCCGGCGGACAGCGCGAAATCCATGGTGCGGGACTCCCCGGCGGGTAGATCGACCGCGATCGCGCGCAGGGCTGCGTGATCGGCGGGTAGGAGCAGTTCGACGGCGGCCTTGTTGGTGAGCATGATGTCCTCGCCCATGGCCGCGACCGCGACGCCGCGCTGCTGCGCGGCCCGCTGGAATGCATCGACGACCCGGCGGTCGGACTCGCGGGCGCCCTCGAGCAGCCGTGCCTCGATGTCGCGGGCCGCCCGGGCGAGGAACGGCGCGAACAGCGGATTGGCCGTCTTGCCGGCGGCGGTGATGTCGAGGATGCCTTCGATGCGGCGGGTGACCGGATGCACGAGTGGATGCCCGTAGCAGCTGAAGTCCTTGAGGGACTCGAGGTAGTGCTCTTCGCCGTGCACCACGAGGCTCTGCCGCACTTCGAACGGGGTGCCGAGAGCGTTCGTGCCGTAGGTGTCCTCGCTCAGGGCGGCGCCGGGGACCACGCCGATCTCCTCCATGGCCCGCTGCATGGGTGCCGAGTCGAACAACCGGGCCACGATCCGGCAGTCCCGGTCCACGAGGAGGATGCAGCAGCCCGTGCCGGCGAGCTGTGTGCGCAGCTCGTCGAGCACCGGCCGGGCGGCGTCGAGCAGCCGCCCGGCCGCGTCCGAGGGGCCCAGCAGCGTCGGTGCGGGAAGCCGTCCCGGGTCTATCCCGCTCAACTGTGAGCGCTTCCAGGACAGCGCGATCTCCGGCCGCAGACCGTTCACCCCTGCCCGGCCTCCCCGAGCAGGGCCGTCGACATCTCCCGCATCTCGACCTTGCGGATCTTGCCGGTCACCGTCATCGGGAACTCGTCGACGATGTGCACGTAGCGGGGGATCTTGTAGTGCGCGAGCTTGCCCGTGCAGTACTCGCGCAGCGACTGCGCGTCGAGCGGCGCTGCCCCCTCCCGCATCCGGATCCACACCATGAGCTCCTCCCCGTACTTCTCGTCGGGCACCCCGACGACCTGGGCGTCGAGGATGTCCGGGTGGGTGTAGAGGAACTCCTCGATCTCGCGCGGGTAGATGTTCTCACCGCCGCGGATGACCATGTCCTTGATGCGGCCGGTGACCGAGACGTACCCCTCGGCGTCCATGACACCGATGTCGCCGGTGTGCATCCACCGGGCCGCGTCGACGGCCTCGGCGGTCTTGTCGGGCTGGTTCCAGTAGCCGAGCATCACCGAGTAGCCGCGGGTGCACAGCTCCCCCGGCTCACCGCGCGGGACGGTCAGGCCCGTGGCCGGATCGACGATCTTGACCTCGAGATGCGGGCCGACGCGGCCGACGGTGGACACCCGCTGGTCGATGGTGTCGTCGCTGCGGGTCTGCAGCGACACCGGCGAGGTCTCGGTCATGCCGTAGCAGATGGAGACCTCGGTCATGCCCATCCGCTCGATGACCTGCTTCATCACCTCGACCGGGCACGGGGAGCCCGCCATGATGCCGGTGCGCAGGCTCGACAGGTCGTAGCCGTCGAAACCCGGGTCGGCGAGCTCGGCGATGAACATCGTCGGCACCCCGTACAGGGAGGTGCAGCGTTCCTCGGCGACGGCGGCCAGGGTCTGGGTCGGGTCGAAGGCCGGTCCCGGGATCACCATCGTCGCGCCGTGGCTGGTGCAGGCCAGATTGCCCATCACCATGCCGAAGCAGTGGTAGAAGGGCACCGGGATGCACACCTTGTCCTGCTCGGTGTAGTGGCACAGCTCGCCCACGAAGAACCCGTTGTTGAGGATGTTGTGGTGGCTGAGGGTGGCGCCCTTGGGGAATCCGGTCGTGCCGGACGTGTACTGGATGTTGATCGGGTCGTCGGCCGACAGGTCACGCTGCGCGGCGTCGAGCCGGGTGCGGTCGTCGGCGAGTGCGGCGCGCCCGGACGCGCCGAGCTCGTCCCAGTCGGGGGAGCCGAGCAGCACCACCTGTTCGAGATCCGGGCAGTTGCCCCGCACCTCGCCGATCATCGCCGCGTAGTCGGACGTCTTGAAGCTCGGGGCCGCGACCAGCATCCGGATTCCGGCCTGGGTGAGCACGTACTGCAGTTCGTGCGAGCGGTAGGCCGGGTTGATGTTGACCAGGATCGCGCCGATCTTCGCGGTGGCGTACTGGACGAACACCCACTCGGCGCAGTTGGGCGCCCAGATGCCCACCCGGTCGCCCTTGCCGAGACCGGCCCGCAGCAGTCCGAACGCGAGGGCGTCGACCTCGGCGGCGAGTTCGGTGTAGGTCCAGCGCCGGCCGGCGGCACGGTCGACGAGCGCGTCCCGCTCGCCGTGCCGGGCGACGGTGCGGTCGAAGTTGTCACCGATCGTGTCCCCGAGCAGCGGGGTGTTCCACGCCCCCGAGGTATAGCTGGGCAGTTCGGGTGTGGTGAAACCGGTCATTGGTGCTCCTGCAGTGTGCGCGGCCCGGGACGAGCGACGGGGTCTCGAGGACTCCGTCCACCATGCTCGCCGATCCGGGGCCACAGGTGTTCGGATTCTGGACAGTTGACGGGGTGCTGACAGCACGAGGCGCCCTCCCCGGAATGTCGGGGAGGGCGCCGGCGGGATCAGAGCGCTCGGTCCCGGGTCTCGACGAGAGCCTTCGTGCACACGAAGCTCAGCACGCCGAGCACGGAGAGCATGACGCCGATGGCGATGCCGCCGTAGGACGCGGCCAGGGGCGCGGCCAGCATGGGCGGGATCGCACCGCCGAGGACGCCGGCGAGGTTGTAGCCGAGTCCGGCGCCGGTGTACCGGTACCGGGTCTGGAACATCTCCGGTAGCAGCGCACCGCACGGGCCGTAGGCGATGCCGAAGATGGCCAGGGTGACCATCATGCCGACGACGAACGCGACCGGCGATCCGGTGTCGAGCAGCGGGAACAGCGCCAGCGCCCAGACGACGGAGAAGCCGCACGAGATCATGATGACGCGACGGCGTCCGACCCGGTCGGAGTAGAGGGCGGAGAGCACGATCGCGGCGCCGAACACGAGCGACGAGATGATGCCGACGGTCAGGACGAACGGCCGGGAGAAGCCGAGGGTCTTGGTCGCGTAGCTGGTCAGGTACGCGGTGCCCATGTAGAAGAACGCGAACATGATCGCCAGGGCGCCGGCCGAGAGGAGGATCTCCTTGGTCTGGTAGCGCAGGGCGTCGAGGAACGGCAGGGTGCGCTTCTCGACCGGGGCGGCGGCGCGGGCCTCTCGCTCGGCCTGGAACACCGGGGTCTCCTGGATGGCGAGACGCATGTAGAGACCGACGGCCACGAGAACGATGCTGAGCAGGAACGGGATTCGCCAACCGTAGTCGAGGAAGGCCTCGTTGGTGTCGCCGAGGGCCAGGCCGGTGAACAGGAAGGTGCCACTCGACAGGGCGAAGGCGATGGCCGGACCGAGCTGCGGGAACATCGCATACAGGCCGCGTTTGCCCGGTGGCGCGTACTCGGCGGTGAGCAGGGTCGCGCCGGCCCATTCCCCGCCGACGGCGAAGCCCTGCGCGAAGCGCAGCAGCACGAGGATGATCGGGGCGGCGACGCCGATCGTCTCGGCGCCCGGGAGCAACCCGATGAGCAGGGTCGAGATGCCCATCAGCAGCAGGGTGGAGACGAGGGTCTTCTTGCGGCCGATGCGGTCACCGAAGTGCCCGAACAGCATGGCGCCGACCGGGCGCGCGATGAAGGCGACGGCGAAGGTCGCGAACGAGGCGACCGTACCGGCGGTGGCGCCGAGCGCCGGGAAGAACACCGTCGGGAAGACCAGGGCTGCGGCGGTTCCGTAGATGAAGAAGTCGTAGAACTCGATGGTGGTGCCGATGCAGCTGGCGATGGCGACGCGTCGGATGCCGGGGCCGCCCGGGGCGGGAGCGGTCGGCGCGGCGGGCTTGTGCCCCGCCGGTACCACGGGGGGTTCGGCCCCCGGTGTCGACACTGTGGTCACGTCTGTCCTCCGTATTTCCGTCCGAGCCGCGGCGGACCTGCGCCGCGGGATGGAAGGAAAGGTAGTGATCCGCCTCACTCCCCCACTACCCCCGAAAGGGGGGTGGCTGTGAGCCGGATCACGTAGTTCGGCGAACAAATGACTAGGACATGTCGTCGGGCACCCGGTAGCGCGGCCGGCGGGCAGACCGATCGCACCCGGGCCGTCTACGCTCCGTCCATGGCGACGACCTGGGACCCGGCCACGCCGGGCATCTTGGCGCTACCGTCGGGCCGGTACGTTCGGGGCCGCGGCGTCCGCCGGCCCCTCCCGCCCGGCCCGCGCCCCGGACTCGGGGTCTACCTCACCGGCCGGAAACCGCCGACGGTCCCGTGGGAGGCGCGGTGGATCCGCTGGCCCGACTTCCGGCTCCCCGCCGATCCCCGGGCCGCCCGCCGGATCCTGTTCGAGGCATGGGAGCGGTGCGCGGCCGAACGCGTCGAAGTCGCCTGCGGCGGGGGCCGCGGACGCACGGGCACCGCCCTGGCCTGCCTGGCGATCTTCGACGGCGTGCCGCCCACCGAGGCGGTTGCCTATGTGCGCGAGCACTATTCGCGCCGAGCAGTGGAGACCCCGGGGCAGCGGCGCTTCGTCGCCGCGTTCCGGTGACGGGCGCGTCAGTGACCGGCGGCGCCGGCGAGTTCGGCGCGCATCTCGCGCCACACGGTCGCGTACGAGTCGATGTTCGGCGCCGTCGCCCATGCCAGCGCGCCGGACTTGATCTTCCCGAGCGCCTCGGCGAACAGGTCCTGGTAGCGCGACAGACGCGGAACGAAGGCCGACACGTCGTCGAAGAGATTCTGCGCCTTGCGGTCCAGCTCGATCAGTTCGTCGAGGAAGTTGGCCGATTCCGGGTCGGCGAGCAGCGCGGTGAGCGCGTCGTCGAGCGGCCCGAACTGTTCGAACAGCTCCGCGAGGGAATCCTCGTCGATCGAGACGCGCTCCGCGTCGAGCTGATCGGTCAGTTCCGCGGCCCCCGCGTCGGTCAGGGAGATGCCGTCGCCGGTCTCCTTGGCCTTGCCCTGGTCGACGAGGGCGTCGAACGCCGCCCGCCCGGACGCGACGGACACCCCGAGGTGCGCCGCGATCACTTCCGCGGTGACGGTCTGCTTCAGCCGCACCGTCTGCAGCAGAGCCAGCTCGTCGACATTGCCAGCGAACGCCATCGTGTCCTCTCCTCGTCGCCCGGTCGCGGGCCGTACGTGTCACCCGGTCGGGCGGAGTACATGATTTGGCGGATACGGCGGCTGTGTCAAACTCCCGAGCGGGTACCACGCGTTCTCGTCGCTACAGCGTCCTCGTCGCTACAACTCCCCCGTCCTCGCGGAATCGAGCCGGTCGTCCCGCGTGGTGTCCTTCAGGTCCACCCCGGACCGCCCGAGCCGGCGCGCCCCGTCGACCAGCCCCGCGACGACGGCCGCGGCCGCCGCATACCCGAGCCCTTCGGGCGGGTGGATGTTGGATACGCAGTTCCGTTCGGCGTCGGCGCGACCGGGCCGCGGCTCGTGGGTCAGATACACCCCGAGGCTGTCGGCGACCGACAACCCGGGCCGCTCCCCGATCAGGACCAGCAGGGTGCGCACCCCCAGGGCTGCGCCGATGTGGTCGCCCAGCGCGACCCGCGCCGACGTCGCGATCACCGGCGTCGCCACGGACAGGTGCCGCGGCAGGGCCGCCACGATCGCCTCGAGCAGCGCGACGCCGTGCTCGGTCAGGGCCCGCGGCGAGAGCCCGTCGGCGAGCACCACGCCGACGTCGGCGTCCACGACCGGGACCGCGGACAGATCCGCGGGCAGCCGGCCGAGATCCGGGCGGCGCAGATACTCGCCCCGATCACGTACGCAGCTCTCGACGACGACCGGTGCGCCGAGTCCGAGACGTTCGACGTCGGCAGCCAGGGCCGGCACGTCGAGGGGCTGGTGCACCGCGTCGCGGGCCGCGGCGTGCGCGGCCCGGAACTCGAGCACCCGCGCGGTCGGGAGACCGTCGCCGGCGCGGCCGAGCCCGATGCGGGCCTGGGTCGACGACCGCAGCGGCGCCCAGAAGTCGCGGTCGACGGACCCGCTCATGCCGCACCTCCCGCGAGGGCGCGCAGCGGGGAGGCCGCCGCGTCCACCGGCAGGATGTGCCCGGCACCGTCCACCATGCCGAGGCCGGCGAGCCACCGCTCGAACTCGGGAGCGGGGCGCAGCCCGAGCGCGCGCCGTACGTACAGCGCGTCGTGGAACGACAGGCTCTGGTAGCCGAGCATGACGTCGTCGGCTCCGGGCACGGCGATGACGAACGCGGCGCCGGCAACCCCGAGCAGCGTCAGGAGGGTGTCCATGTCGTCCTGGTCGGCCTCGGCGTGGTTGGTGTAGCACACGTCCACACCCATCGGCAGGCCCAGCAACTTGCCGCAGAAGTGGTCCTCGAGGCCCGCCCGGACGATCTGTTTGCCGTCGTAGAGGTACTCGGGGCCGATGAAACCGACCACCGTGTTGATCAGTAGCGGGTCGAGCGCGCGGGCGACGGCGTACGCCCGGGTCTCGAGGGTCTGCTGATCCACCGGACGTCCGCCCGTGCCGAGGTGCGCACCGGCCGACAGCGCCGAACCCTGCCCCGTCTCGAGGTACATGACGTTGTCGCCGACGGTGCCGCGTCCCAGGGCGCGGCCGGCCTCGTTCGCCTCCCGCAGCAGAGCCAGGTTCACCCCGAAGCCGGCATTGGCCCCCTCGGTGCCGGCGATCGACTGGAACACCAGGTCCACGGGTGCCCCGGCCTCGATGAGGCCGAGGGTGGTCGTCACGTGGGAGAGCACGCAGGACTGCACCGGGATGTCGAAGCGCAGCCGCATCTCGTCGAGCAGGTGCAGCAGGTCGGCGGTGGCCCGGGGCGAATCCGTCGCCGGGTTGATGCCGATGACGGCGTCGCCGCAGCCCATCAGCAGCCCGTCGAGCGTCGCGGCGGCGATGCCGCGCGGGTCGTCGGTGGGATGGTTGGGCTGCAGCCGGGTGCCGAGGCGGCCGGGCAGGCCGACGGTGGTGCGGAACGCCGAGGTGACCTCGATCGCGCGGGCCACTGCGATCAGGTCCTGGTTGCGCATGAGCTTGCTGACGGCGGCGACCATCTCGGGCGTCAGGCCGGGTGACAGGGCGGCGAACGTCGCGGCCGCATCGGCCTTCGTGACGGTGTCGAGCAGCAGGTCGCGCAGTCCCCCGACCGTCAGGTGCTGCACGGCGCGGTAGGCGTCCCGGTCGTGGTCGTCGAGGATCAGCCGGGTGACCTCGTCGGTCTCGTAGGGCACCACCGGTTCGGCGAGGAACACGTCGAGCGGGACGTCGGCGAGCACCCACTGCGCGGCTGCGCGCTCGGCGTCGGATTCGGCCGCGCAGCCGGCGAGTTCGTCGCCGGAGCGGCGCGGGGTGGCCTTGGCGAGCAGATCCACGAGGCCGTCGAAGGTGTAGGTGGTGCCGGCGAGGTGCTGGGTGTAGACGCTCACTTCAGCTCGGCCTCCGCCTCGGCGAGCGCGGCGAACTCCTCGTCGGGCGAGTTCGCCACCAGCCGGTGCCGGCTGTAGAGCCCGAAGTAGGCCATGAACGCGGCGAAGGCTCCGAGGGTCCACAGGGCGGCGATCGGGTCGACCAGGAACGTGGCCACGACGGCAGCGGCGGCGACGACCAGCGCGAAGGAGGTGGTGACGACACCGCCGGGAGTGCGGTAGGGCCGCGGCATGTTCGGCTCGCGCCGGCGCAACACGATGTGGCTGACCATCATCAGCACGTAGCTCACCGCGGCACCGAAGACGGCCATGTTCAGCAGCATCGCTCCCTCGCCCGTGAGCGACAGCGCGAACCCGATCACGCCGGGGACGATCAGCGCCAGCACAGGCGCCTTGCGCTTGTTGGTCAGCGACAGGCTCGTGGGGAGATAACCGGCGCGCGAGAGCGCGAACGTCTGCCGCGAGTACGCGTACATGATCGAGAAGAAGCTCGCGATCAGACCGGCGAGGCCGATGTAGTTGACCACCTTCGCGGTGCCGCTGTCGCCGAGGGCCTCGACGAGGGGGTTGCCGGAGGTGGACAGGGCCTCGGCGCCGAGCGCACCGGTGGCCAGGAACAGCACGGTCGCACCGGTGACGAGCAGTACCAGCATGGACACGATGATGCCCTTGGGCACGTTCTTCTCCGGCTCGGTCGCCTCCTCGGCGGCCAGCGGCACACCCTCCACGGCGAGGAAGAACCAGATCGCGAACGGTACGGCCGCCCAGATGCCGAACAGACCGAAGGGCAGGAACGACGACGCGCCGGCGGCGGTCTCGTCGACGGCGATGTCGGTGAGATTGGCGGTGTCGAACAGCCCGACTGCCGAGACGGCGAACACCACGAGCCCGACCAGGGCGATCGCGGTGATCACGAACATCGCCTTGAGGGCTTCGCCCGCGCCGGTGAGGTGGATGCCGATGAACACCGCGTACACGGCGAGGTAGATCCACCACCCGTCGGTGATGCCGAACAGGTTCAGCGACTCGACGTACCCGCCGATGAACGTGGCGATGGCCGCCGGGGCGATCGAGTACTCGATGAGAATTGCTGTGCCGGTGGCGAATCCGCCCCAGGGGCCGAGTGCGCGCCGGGCGAAGGTGTAGCCGCCGCCGGCGGCCGGCAGTGCGGAGGACAGCTCCGCCATGCCGAGCACCATCGCGAAGTACATGGCCGCGATGATCACCGCGGCGACGAGCAGTCCACCGAACCCGCCTTCGGCCAGGCCGTTGTTCCAGCCGGCGTAGTCCCCGGAGATGACGTAGCTGACCCCCAGCCCCGCGAGCAGAATCCAGCCTGCCGAACCCTTTCTCAGACTTCGCTTTTCGAGATAGGCACGACTCTCGGCGTGGAAGTCCGCGCCGTCGTGGTGGGCCGCGGTTCCGGTCCTGGGCGGGTCGGTCAACGACATGATCTCTCTTCTCGACGGAGGATGGCGACGTGTCGAGCAGGCACGCCGAGGACACCGCGAGTACTCACGGTACGAGCGGCATGTACACACCGCGTCAGTACGCGGTCACGGAAGTGTTACGAGGAGTGGCTCCGGGTCGTCGGCACCGGGCACGCGTCGGCGGCCTCGGCCACGACGGTCGGCTCCGTGGCCGGATCCGGGCGGGCGCCGGCGGCCCACTGCTTGCCGAGCAAGGGGGCGTCATGGGCGAGGGCGTCGTTCTCCTCGGCGGTGAAGGCGCGGCCGCGACTGAGGAACCGGAGCCCCTCGGGGGATTCGAGACTGAATCCGGAGCCGCGGCCCGGCACCACGTCGAGGACGAGCTGGGTGTGCTTCCACGCCTTGAACTGGGATCCCGAGATCCACACCGGGACGGCGTCGGTGCCGCCGGGCAGGTCGTCGGCGGTCCGTCCCACCTCGAGACGCAGGTCCAGCATCCCCAGCAGCACGTCCAGGTCGCCGACGACGAAGTCGCCGTCCGGGTAGCACATCGGCGCCGATCCGTCGCAGCAGCCGCCGGACTGGTGCATCATCAGCGGCCCGTGCCGCTCGGCCAGGCGGCGCAGGAGCGCGACCGCGTCGGAGGTGGCGACGAGGCGGAGCGGGACGGACATGCGGTGCCTTCCGGTTGTCGACGTGGGCCTCCCCCGAGCGAACGTGTCGCTCACCTCGGCTGATCGAGTGAACGATACATTCGCTCGACTCGGGGCGGGGCGGAATGGGAACGGCACCTGCCACGTCGTAGGGGGGTGACGTGACAGGTGCCGGGCCTGATCAGAAGAAGCCCTGGGCCTTCGGGGCGTAGGACACCAGGAGGTTCTTCGTCTGCTGGTAGTGGTCGAGCATCATGTGGTGGTTCTCGCGGCCGATGCCGGACTGCTTGTAGCCGCCGAACGCCGCGTGCGCCGGGTACTGGTGGTAGGTGTTGGTCCACACCCGGCCGGCCTGGATGGCACGGCCGGCCCGGTAGGCGACGCCGCCGTCGCGGGACCAGACACCGGCCCCGAGGCCGTAGAGGGTGTCGTTGGCGATGGAGATGGCGTCGTCGAAGTCCCGGAAGGAGGTCACCGAGACCACCGGTCCGAAGATCTCCTCTTGGAAGATGCGCATCTTGTTGTGGCCGCTGAACACCGTCGGCTGGACGTAGAAGCCGCCGGACAGGTCACCGCCGAGGTCGGCGCGCTCGCCACCGGTGATCACCTGTGCACCTTCGCTCTTGCCGATCTCGATGTAGGACAGGATCTTCTCGAGCTGGTCGTTCGAGGCCTGCGCACCGATCATCGTGTCGGTGTCGAGCGGATCACCCTGGCGCACGGCCTTCGTGCGCACCGCGGCCAGCGACAGGAAGTCGTCGAAGATGTCCTGCTGGATCAGCGAGCGCGAGGGGCAGGTGCACACCTCGCCCTGGTTGAGAGCGAACATCGTGAAGCCCTCGAGTGCCTTGTCCTGGTAGTCGTCGTTGGCCGAGAGCACGTCGGAGAAGAAGATGTTCGGGCTCTTGCCGCCGAGCTCGAGGGTGACCGGGATCAGGTTCTGCGAGGCGTACTGCATGATCAGGCGGCCGGTGGTGGTCTCGCCGGTGAACGCGATCTTGCGGATCCGCGGGCTCGACGCCAGCGGCTTGCCGGCCTCGACGCCGAAGCCGTTGACGATGTTGACCACGCCCGGGGGCAGCAGGTCGCCGATCACGGAGATGAGGTGCAGGATCGAGGCCGGCGTCTGCTCGGCCGGCTTGAGGACGACCGCGTTGCCGGCGGCCAGCGCCGGGGCGAGCTTCCACACCGCCATCAGGATCGGGAAGTTCCACGGGATGATCTGGCCGACCACGCCGAGGGGCTCGTGGAAGTGGTAGGCGACGGTCTCGGAGTCGATCTCGGAGATCGAGCCCTCCTGCGCACGGATCGCGCCCGCGAAGTAGCGGAAGTGGTCGATGGCGAGCGGGATGTCGGCGTTGAGGGTTTCGCGGATCGGCTTGCCGTTGTCCCAGGTCTCGGCGAGGGCGATCGACTCGAGGTTCTCCTCGATGCGGTCGGCGATCTTGTTGAGCAGGATGGACCGCTCGGCGACGGAGGTCTTGCCCCAGGCCGGCGCGGCGGCGTGGGCGGCGTCGAGGGCCAGCTCGATGTCCTCCTCGGTGGACCGGGCCACCTCGGTGAACGGCTGTCCCGTGACCGGGGTGACGTTCTCGAAGTACTGACCCTTCACAGGCGGTACCCACTGGCCGCCGATCCAGTTGTCGTAGCGGGACTGGAAGGACATCAGGGCGTCGGGCGAGCCGGGACGGGCGTACACGGTCATCGGTGTTCACTCCTCGGATGGTCTGGCACACCCCATACGGGGCGTGTGATCCGGAACACTACGAACCGGTGGGTTGCAACTACGTTGCGTAGCTACGACCTCAGATGCCGAGCTGCCGGTCCAGCAGCTCGATCCGGGCCTTGACCTGGGCGAACAGTGTCGAGTGCGGATCGAGGGTGGTCAGGTACGCCTCCCATGCCGCGATGTCGTCGCGCCCGTGCACCGAGGCCGTCCACCGCGCGAGCAACTGGGCGTCGCCGGCGCGGAGCAGTGCCGCCTGCACCCGGGCGCGCAGCTCGTCCCGGATCTCCTCGACACCGGGCGCGACCGATCCGGGCAGCACCGGCCCGGCGTACAGGCGCACGGCCGTCGCCACATCACCGCGGTCGAGCGCACCGCGGACCTCCGCGACGTCGGTGACGAGTTCGCCCAGGAGACGGTACGGGCGGGAACCGAGACCCTCGGATCCGAACACCTTGCGCAGCCGCGACATCTCGGCACGGATGGTGACGGAGTCGAGCTCGGACTCGTCGAGCAGCACCGCAAGCCGGTCCGAGCTCAGACCCTCGGGATGCTCGGCGAGCAGCAGGAGGATCTCGGCATGCCGCTGCGAGAGCGGAATCCGCTCGCCGTCACGGTGCAGCGTGGGCCGGCCGGACCCGAACGTGTCGAGGCTCGTCCGAGCGGCCGACAACAACCGCGGCGAGCTGAGCAGGTGCAGTCGCAGCTCCGACTCGGCGGCGGCGACCGTGGCCCGCACGAGTTGCAGCACCTCCGGTGCGGCGACACGCAGACCGCCGGTGATGTCGATGGCGCCGAGGATGCGCCCGGTGCTCGGGTCGTGCACCGGCGCGGCCGAGCAGCTCCACTCGTGCACGGTGCGGTTGAAGTGCTCGGCGGCCACGATCTGGACCGAGTGGTCGACGGCGAGCGCGGTGCCGGGCGCGTTGGTGCCCACCCGCTCCTCGCTCCAGTCGGCCCCCTCGACGAAGCTCATCGACAGTGCCCGGTCGCGGGCCGCGTGGTCGCCTTCGACCCACAGCAACCGGCCCTGCTCGTCGCTGATGGCCACGAGCAGCCCATTGTCGGCGGCGTCCTCCACGAGCAGCTTGCGCACGACGGGACGGATCAGCGCCATCGGGTGCCCGGCCCGGTACCGCTCGAGATCCAGGCCGGTGAGCAGGCTCGGTTGTTCGACGGCGTCGGGACTGATCCCGTTGCGGCGGCTGCGCAGCCAGGATTCGCGCACCACCGAACGCACGGAGGCCGGCACGACCGACGCGTCGGCCGCGTCGAGGAACGAACTGTGCGCCGACGACACGCGTTGCGCCAGCTGCGACGGGTCGTCACCGGGCCGCAGCGCCACCCAGGGGTTGGCCGAGCCGGATCGTTCGTCGGTCATGCGGTGCTGCTCATCTGCCGGTTCCTCCTCCGGACAACTGTAACCCGAGTCACAAGTCGGTCCGGGTGCCCACCCGTTCCGCCAGCATCACTGCCGTCGCGTGCGGTCCGCGGCCGGGCACCTGCGGGAACACGGACGTGTCCACGACGCTCAGTGCCTCGGTGGTGTGCACCCGGCATCGGTCGTCGACGACGGCCGTGTCGTCGGTGCCCATCCGGCAGCTCCCGGACAGGTGCAGCGACGTCCCGAGGTGTCGTTCGAGCCACGCGTCGTCGGGGTCGAACGCATCGGGATCGAAACCGGTCCGGTCCACGACCTCCGGCATCGCCGCGAGCAGCTGCGCGGCGTGCGCGACCCCGTGGCGCAGGTCGGCACGGTCGGCCGGGTCCTCGAGGTAGCGATAGTCCAGCAGCGGCGACCGCGTCGGGTCGGCCGGATCGAGGCGGATCGTGCCGCGGCTGCGGGGACGGGTCAGCACCACTCCCAGGACGGGATCCGCGACGCCGCTGCCGGGGACGGACGCGGCGAACGGTGCGGTGTAGGGGCGCATCTCGAGATTGCCGGTGTGCAGGACGACCTGCAGGACCGGGGCCGGTCCGGGCTGCGGGACGCGATACCGGTAGGGGAAGGCGATCTCCGGATGGTCGGTGAAACCCGTCCCGACTCCGGGAATCTCGATCCGCGGGGTGATGCCGTGGCGGGTGAGCTCGGCGCCGTAGCCGATTCCGGAGAGCATGAGCAGTTGTGGGGAGCCGATCGCACCGGCGGCGAGCACCACGTGGCCGGCGTCGACGGTCTCGCCGTCCTCGGTCTCGACGCCGACCGCGCGCGATCCCGAGAGCACGACCCGGCGCACGCGGGTTCCGGTGCGTACGGTCAGGTTCGGCCGGGTCAGGGCGGGCAGCAGGTACGCGTGGGCGGGACCGACGCGCATCCCGTCGCGGATGTTGAGGGGGACGCGGCCCACCCCGTCCGGTCCGGGTGCGTTCAGGTCGTCGACACGACGGTGCCCGGCGGCGAGCGCCGCGTCGTGGAACGCGGAACCGACGGGGTGCAGTTGTGCCCACGGCGTACGGGCGACGGGCACGGGACCGGTCGCGCCGTGCCAGCGACGGTGCACACCCGTCCCGGCGTCGGCATCGGTTTCGGTGGCGCGGAAATGCGGCAGCACCCGATCGAACGACCAGGACGGTGGCCAGGCTTCGAAGTCGGCCGGGCGGGCCCGCACGAAGTACGCCCCGTTCACCGCGCCGGACCCGCCCAGCAACCGGCCGCGGGCGACGACGGACGGGCGACGCCGAGTCAGCCGGGCCGGGTAGGTGCAGGTCCACGGGCTGTCCGGCCCGACCGGCAGGACGGTCGCGTCGAGCACCGCGGGCGGAGTGCCCGGAGTCGAGCGGTAACCCGGACCGGCCTCGAGCAACAGGACCGTCCGGTCGGGGTCCTCGCTGAGCCGGGCTGCCAGCACGCAGCCGCAACTGCCGCCGCCCACGACGACGACGTCTGCGTACGGCGGCGCGGACACCCCGCTCAGCCCTGGATGCGGGGCGCGAGCGCCGCCGGATCCCGGGCGACGACCGCACCCCACCAGAGGCCGGCGCCGTAGGCGATGTCGTCGAGACGCTTGTAGAACACGTAGCGCAGGGGGTCGAGGCCGCCGTCCTCGCGGTGGCCGTACCAGTCCCACAGCCCCTCGGCGACGGCGAAGCCGAGGACCGCGCGACGCACCTTCGGCGAGATCACGGCGGCGACGAACGTGACCGGCCAGTAGTGCCGGCACAGCGCGGAGGCGACCTGCCACATTCCGCCCGCGAAGCCCTGCGCGGTGAGCACCGCCGCGATCCGGGTCGGCTGGTCGAGTTCGGCGAACATCCGGCGCAGGCGGAGCATCGTCACCGACAGCGACGCGACCGCGCCGACCGCGCCGAGGCGGGTGCGGCTCGCGGCGGCCACGCACGCGAACAGCATCGACCCCGACATCGACATGGTGGGCACCGAACCGCGGTGCCGGCTCGCGAGAGGCGCCGCACCGGTGCCGTAGAAGGCCTTGCGGGTGAACCACTTCCGGAACCCGACGCGGTGATCGTGGGCCACGTGCGCGACCGGTTCGTAGCGCAGCCGCCAGCCGGCCTCCTGCAGCCGCCAGCACAGGTCCACGTCCTCGGCGACGTGCATGGTCTCGTCGAATCCGCCGGTCGCGGTGAGCACGTCGCGGCGGACGATGATCGCCGCGCTCGGTACGTACGAGACGGGGCTGCCGGACTTGACGGCGGCCTCGCGGCGGCCGAGATCGAGCGACGAGCGCGCGTGTTCGTAGCGTCCCAGGGCGCCCTTGTCGGGCTCGAGCGCGACGACGCGCGGGGCCACGAGCGCCACCGCCGGATCGGAGAAGTGCCCGAGCATCACCTCGAGCCAGCCCTTGCGCGGCACCACGTCCGAGTCGAGGAAGGCGACGAACGGCGTCGTGGCGGCGCGCAGTCCGGTGTTGCGTGCCGCGGCCGGGCCGCGGGACCGCTCGTGCCGCAGCACCCGGACCGAGTCCCTGTCCGGGACGGGCAACGGGGCGTCGGAGCCGTCGTCGACGACGATCACCGTCAGGCCCTCCACGGCGGCCAGCAGGCGTTCGAGCCCGGCCGGGTTGTTCTTCACGGGAATCACGACGGTGACCTCGGAGGTGGCGGGCAACGCGGTGGGACGGGGGTTCCCGACGCCCGAGTCGAGCAGGCGGCGCGCCACGACGGCGGTCTGCGAGTCGACGACCTTCACGTAGCCGTCACCGATCATGGCCGCGGCGGCGGGGGCGAGCTTGAGCATGCGGGTGGGTGAGCCGCCGATGAGGACGCGACCGTCGGAGTAGGCGCGCACCCGCGGATCGATACGGACGCCGAATCCGTCGGGCAGTCGGGCCGTGCTCGTCAACGGAGTCTTCCTTTCGCATCCGGCTCCCACCGGGTCGTCTGTGCCGCCGCTCGATCGACGAGTTCGGCGAACCATCGTGCCCCCTGCGCTGCGCTCGCGGGCGTCGGATCCCCCAGCACGCCGTTCGCGGACACGGCGACGATACCGCCCGCGCGCATTCGTGGCATCAGGTCGGTGAGGGTGCCGGTGTTTCCCTTCTCGGCCCGGGCGGTGTCCACCACGTGCGGATCCAGATGCAGCAGCAGGCTGGTCTCGGTGACGCCGGCGTGGGCGTCGCCACCGGGGACGGCGAACGGCAGCCATGCCACGTCGCGGCCCTCGTACCGCAACCGGGACACCGCCCTGGCCAGTGCGGGCACATTGCCGCCGTGCCAGTTGACGAACAGCAGGCGCGCGGCCCACCGGCACACCGAACGTCCGTATTCGACGAAGACGGTCTCCATCGCCTCGGCGCCGAGCGAGACGGTGCCGGGGAAGCCCTCGTGCTCGCCGCTGGCCCCGTACTCGAGGGCCGGCGCGACGAACACACCCGGCAGGGCGGCCGTCAGCGCCCGGGCGATCCGGGTGTCGGTGTCGAGCGGAAGGTGTGGCCCGTGCTGTTCGAGCGCGCCGACGGGAACCGCGACCGTCGCGCGGCCCGGTTCGAGGTCGGGCCAGTAGGCGGTGGCGAGGTCGCGGGTCACCGGTCCGATGGTAGGGGTGCACCCTTCGGGTCGCCGCCGGCAGTGGCGAGTGCGCGCTCGACCCGGGCCATCGCCCCCTGCCAGTGGGCGCGCTGAGCAGCGCGTTCGTCCGGGCCGGCCAGGCGCTCCTGATGGAAGCGGAGCACGGTGCCGCGCGGCGCGGTCGAGACGGCCACCTGCACGGTGCTGTCGTGGTTCCAGGCCGCGGGCTGCCAGGTCAGGCGCACCCGGTCCCTCTCGTGGCGGCTACGCAGCTCCCCCGTGACACCGTCGTCGCTGCGCCACTCGGCGCCCGGGACGAGCGGGACCGTCGCGCCGGGGCCGAGCCACAGCTCGGGTGTGCCGACGAGCAGCCGCCACACCGCGTCGATCGGATGCGGCAGGGTCTTCGAGACCCCGATCTGCCATCCGGCGTCCTTCGTCTGCCCGACCGCCATCATTTCTCCTTCTTCCGATGGGCACGGACCTTGTCACGGTTGCCGCACCGCGCCATCGAGCACCAGCGCCGCGTTCCCGCGCGGGAGGTGTCGGCGAAGACGATGGCGCAGTCGTCGGCGGCGCACCGCTTGATGCGCTCGGCATACGGGCCGGTCAGCAGGGTGATCGCGTCGCGGGCCAGCGTCGAGAGCACCTGACTGCCGGTGACGGGGGTGACCACGCCGGGCGGGCGCAGCTGCGGGGCGATGTCCGGGCGGGCGGCGGCCGCGTCGAGGGCGGCGCTGTCGGCGGCCGTCGGTCCGTCTCCGTCCGCGGACCGGTTCGCGGTGCGCCACAACACCTCGCGTAGCTCCTTGGTGGGGATCAGATCCTCGGCGGTGACGTCGACCGCCACGGCGGCGTCGGCCTGTCCGAGCAGGTGCGTCGCGACCCAGCGCGCGAGGTCGCCCGGGGCGTGCAGTATCTCCCACCGGGCCCGCTTCCCCTCGCCGCCGGTGTAGAGCAGATCCAGGCACGGCGCTCCGGTGTCGACGACGAACTCGGTGCCCTCGGCGGAGCGCATGTCGACCGGACTCATGTAACCATTCTAACCAGTTACACATCCTTGCGACGAGTTTTCGTCCGTTCGGCGGTCGGTACGAACAGAATCGACACACCGCGAGCGAAAGGCAGGCCGATGAGCAGGCTGCTGTACTCGGCGACCGTGTCGGTCGACGGATTCACCGCCGCGCTGGAACGTCTCGGCATGACCCGGGGGCCCGTTGCGACGGACATCCGGCTGCGGGTCGTGCGGTGAGAACGCTATCCGCCGGCTCCGGAACTCTCGTCGCCGGACGGCGGCGGGAGCTGGACGGCGGCGACGAGGCCGTGATGATCGGAACCCGGGAGTTCGATCCGGTCGAGGGAGATCGCCGTGGCGCCCCGGGTGAGGATGTGATCGATCCCGACGACGGCCGGGTAGCGGCGGTCCGCCGGATACGTCGGCACGAGCCCGCCGCCGACCCGGTCCGCGGCGAGCACGTACCCGGAGTCGAGGAGGTCGCGGAAGCGGGTGTGCGAGTACGTCGCGTTGAAGTCCCCGCTGACCACGACCGGCGCCGGGCCGGTCACCGACTCGAGTTCCTCGTCCAGGCGTTCGAGCTCGGCCGCCCACGCCGGAGCAGGTGTCAGGTACGGGGGCGCGGGATGCACGGCGTACAGGATCAGCGGCCGCCCGGGGCCGGTATCCAGAACCGCGGTCAGGTTCGTCGGCCCGAACCCGTCGAGCGTGCGGCCCGCCGAGAGGGGAAACCGGCTGTAGATCCCGGCGCCCGCACCGCCGGTCGGCGTCGGGGCGAGGAAGCGGTGCGGAAGCAGGTCGTCGAGCCCCGCGACCTGCAGCGCGGCCGCCGCGTCCTCGGTCAGTTCCTGCACGGTCAGGACGTCGACCCGCCGCTCGCGCACCGTCCGGACCAGCGCATCCGGATCGGCCTGCCCGACCATGAGATTGGCCTGCATCACGTGGATCGTGGGACCGGAAGTCGAGGCCGGCCGGTCACCCCGGACGCCCGGCACGTACAACGGTCCCAGGGTCCAGGCTCCGGCGGCGACGACGACGAGCGCCGAGGCCAGCAGAACCGGGCGCCGGGCGAGCGCGGCGACGACCGCACCCGCCGCCGTCCCGAGCAGCAGATACGGCCCCAGCGACGCCCACGCGATCACGGCGTTGCTCTCCACGTCCGTCGCGGAGGCGATCAGCGCGGTGAGCCCGAGCACCGTCGCGACGATCGAGACGAGGGCGGCGAGCCGTCGCGGCACACTCATGGATTCCTCCTCCCCTCGCATTCACGGGAACGTACCGTCGCCCTGTCGATCCGCGCGTGTCCCGTTCGTCGTCATGGCGTACGGCAACCCTGCCGCACGGCACAACCACTCACGGAAGGGCTCCCCATGAAGTACATGATGCTGATCAACGCCGCATCGGCCGAGGCGGGCGACCAGTGCACCGTCGAGGAGTGGATGGTCTTCGACAAGGAGATCCAGGAGGCCGGAGTCGTCGTCGCCTCGGAATCGCTCGCAGACCTGACCACCGCGACGACCGTGCAGGTCGGTCCCGACGGGGCACGTTCCGTCACCACCGACGGACCGTTCGCCGAGACGCGCGAGGTTCTCGGCGGCTTCTACGTCGTCGACGTGCCCGATCTCGACGTCGCGCTGGACTGGGCGGCCCGCTGCCCCGGAGCGCGCGGCGGCGGATCCGTCGTGGTGCGGCCGATCGCCGACTTCGGGCAGTGAGCGCGACGGACGGGCCGGGCGCCGGCGCGCGGGTCGACGCGGCCGTCGAAGCGGTGTTCCGGGAGGAGCGGGGACGGTTGCTCGCCGCCCTCGTGCACCGTTTCGGCGACCTCGACCTGGCCGAGGACGTCGCCGGTGAGGCGATCGAAGCGGCGCTGGTGCACTGGCCTGTCCGGGGCGTGCCGGCCAAGCCGGGGGCCTGGTTGCTGACGACGGCGCGGCGCAAGGCCGTCGATCGGCTCCGGCGGGATCAGGCCTACGCCGCCCGGCTGGCCGTCCTGCAGGTGGATTCGGATCGGGCGGCCCATTCTCCCGTCCCCGAGGCCGGCAGCGACGTGCCCGACGAGCGCCTGCAGTTGTACTTCACCTGCGCCCACCCGGCGCTGGCGGCCGAGGACCGGGTGGCGTTGACCCTGCGGTGCCTGGCCGGGCTCGGGACACCCGAGGTGGCGCGGGCCTTCCTGGTCCCGACCGCGACGATGGCGCAGCGGATCGTGCGGGCGAAGAAGAAGATCCGGCAGGCCCGCCTCCCGTTCCGGATGCCCGACCGGGACGAACTGCCGGAGCGGCTGCCGGGCGTACTGCAGGTGCTGTACTCGATCTTCACCGAGGGATACGCCGCGAGTTCCGGACCGGACCTGCAGCGCCTCGACCTCGCCGACGAGGCGATCCGGCTGGCCCGGATCCTGCACCGGCTGCTGCCCGGTGAGCGGGAGGTGACCGGGTTGCTCGCGCTGATGCTGCTGACCCACGCGCGGCGCGACGCCCGGACCGGTCCGGAGGGCGAGGTCGTTCTGCTCGCGGATCAGGACCGCGCACGCTGGGACGGCGCACTCGTCGCCGAGGGCACCGCTCTCGTGCCCGTGGCACTGACCGGTGGCCCGCCCGGCCCGTACGGGGTGCAGGCCGCGATCGCCGCGCTGCACGACGAGGCCGCCGACGTCGCCTCCACGGACTGGCCGCAGATCGTCGCGCTCTACGACGTCCTGACCACCCTGACGCCGACTCCTGTCGTCGCGGTCAACCGCGCCGCGGCCGTGGCGATGCGGGACGGCCCGGAGGCCGGTCTGGTGCTGCTCGACGCCCTCGCGGACGAGCCCCGGCTGCGCAGCTACCACCCGTATCTCACGGCACGCGGGGAGCTGCTGCACCGGCTCGGCCGCGACGACGAGGCCGCCGTCGCCTACCGGCGGGCACTCGAGCTGGCCGGAACCGAACCCGAACGCGCGCACCTGCGCCGTCGTCTGGAGGAGACGGGCCGATCGTGACGCGGGCCGATTCGCGGTGTCGTCGCCGCCTCGGCCGAGCGGCTCCACACCCGTCGGCCGGCACCTCGGTCAGTCGCCGAAGCCGCTGCGGGCGGCCCAGCCCGACGTGGCGAACGACCGTCGCAGGGCGGCGCGCAGGTCTGCCGCTCCCGCGAGTTCCGTCATCACGGACCGATACTCGTGCGGTGGGCGGCCGACGAGCGCCGCGAAGGCGGCACAGTCGCGCAGCAGCGTGCCGAACAGCACCTCCTGGGTCTGCAGCGGGATCGGCGGTCCTCCGGGCGGCGCGAGGGTGCCCCACTTCGAGACGTACACGTCGAAGCTCACCGGCCGCCCGCCCCCGTCGATCTCGAGGACGCACTCGTCCGCGGTCACGGTACGGCGCGTGTAGTTCGGCTCGGTCGCGTCGAGGCACGCTAGCTGGTCCCGGTCGAGCAGCGACGCGAACACCGCGGTGCGGGCCCCCGGCCGGCGGAACGCGGTCGCCGCGACGTAACCGGCGACGCTGACGTGGGCGCTGTGCCCGACCGCCATGCCCGTCACCGTCGCGCGCAGGAACGGCACGGTGGGGTCGACGTCTCCGGCGGTCAACTTGCGCGCCACCACTGCGGGACAGGCGTTGGACCCCACGGCGACGACGAGACGCCGGTCCCGGACGCCGCCGACGCCGGCGGCCCGGAGTGCGCCGTCGACGGTCGCGGCGGGCCGGCGGGTGCTCGCACCGACCTCGGCGCGAGCACGCGCGCGGTGGTAGCCGTCGCGGGTGAGCAGGCCCGTTCCCGGCGCGGCGGGTCCGGGGTAGAGCCACGGAGCAGCCACGAAGTCCACCCCGCCGTCGACGGTGCTCATGCTCCCAGTATTCCGCGCGCTAGCCTGCGGGCGTGCACATCGAACCGCGTTCCCTCGACGACGCCGCGGTGCAATCCCTCGTCGACGAGGTGCAACTCGAATACGTCCACCGGTACGGCGGTCCCGACCACACGCTTCTGCACCCGCAGGAGTTCGATCCACCCCACGGCATCTTCCTGCTGGCGTCGCTGGACGACGTCCCGGCCGGTATCGGCGGATGGCGGGAACGGAACTCGGCGCACCCCGGACTGCACGACGGCGACGCCGAGATCAAACGCATGTACGTGCGCGCGGGCCTGCGCCGACGGGGTGTGGCGCGACGGATCCTGGCCGAACTCGAGCGCACCGCTGCCGAGGCGGGCCGGCGCCGCATGGTGCTCGAGACCGGCACCGAGCAGCCCGAGGCGCTCGCGATGTACGCGGCGTCCGGGTACGTTCCGCTGGCCGAGCGGTTCGGCAGGTACGCCTCCTCGGAGTCGTCGCTGTACTTCGCCAAGGACCTGCCGCCGCGAGACGACCGCATCCGTCCGGCAGCCGAGGCTGACCTGCGGCTGCTGCAGGACATCGAACGTGCGGCCGGGCGGGCATTCGCCGGGCTCGGCATGGACGCCGTCGCCGACGACGCGCCGCCCACGCTCGCGGAGATGCGCGCGTACGTGACCGGCGGGCGCGCGTGGGTGGGCACCGACGGTGACGACCGTCCGGTGGCCTACCTGCTCGCCGAGGTCGTCGACTGCACCGCTCACGTCGCACAGGTGTCGGTGCATCCCGAGCACGCGCGCCGCGGGCTCGGGCGGGCCCTGATCGATCACCTCGCGACCTGGGCACGCGTTCGGGCGCTGCCCGCGCTGACACTGACCACGTTTGCCGACGTGCCGTGGAACGGTCCGTACTACCGGCGGCTCGGATTCGAGTTCGTGCGCGACGACGACCTCGGTCCGGGCCTGCGCCGGATCCGTCGCGAGGAGGCCGCCCACGGTCTGGATCGGTGGCCGCGGGCGGTGATGCGACGCGAACTGTGAACGGCGCCGGCCGAGGTCACGTGTACCCCGGCACCGACGCCGCCCAGAATCGCCGAATCAGGTCCGTCGTCTCGGCGGGCGCTTCGAGCGGGACGAGGTACGCGGCGCCGTCCACGACGGCGCACGAGGCGTGCGGCACCAGGCGGCTCGCCGCGCGCGTCTGCTCCGGCGTCCACCCCTTGTGGTCACTGCCGGTGACGAAGAGGGTCGGCACCGGCAGCCCGGGCAGGCGACCGGTCAGATCGGGGCGGTGCAGCGAGATGGAGACGACCGCGTTGCGCAGTGCCGCCCGGTCGGCGCGGACGAGGCAGTCCTCGACGAGGGCGACCGCCTCCGGATCGCGTTCCCTCGTTGTGGCGGACAGCAATACGTTCGTCACCCCCGAGCGGATGAAGCCGACGGGGCCGAGCATCCGGTGGGCGGAGAGGAGGAATACCGTGCGTGCGCGCTCCGCCCGGTTCAGTGCCTGGACGGGCGTCCCCAGCGTCACCAGGGTCCGGCACCGCGATGGCGCGTCGGTCGCGAAGACGATGCCGACGTGGCCGCCCCAGGCGTTGCCGACCCAGTCGACGGGTTCGTCGACGCCGAGTTCGTCGAGAACCGTTCCGGCCGCCGCAGCGCATTCGGTGGTGGTGTAGCGCCGGCCGGGATCCTCGCTCGCGCCGTGCCCCGGACCGGTGATCGACACGACCCGCCGTTCGGTCGACCACTCCTCTTCCACTCGGCCCCAGGATCTTTCGTCGACGAACAGGCTGTGCCACAGCACGGCGGGCGGGCCCTGCCCCCGCACCCGCACAGCCAGCGAGCCCACTCCGGTCGAGATCTTCCGCGTCATGGTCGTCACCGCCTCCCGTGTCCGGTTGACACTGTCAAGTGCTATGGTCCTCCACATGGTTGACACTGTCAATGCGGCCCCGGGTGCGGGACGGCCGGGCGAGGGCCTCGACGAACGCCTGCTCCGGACCGCGCTCGAGCAGTTGCGCGAGGAGCCCGCGGAGCGACTCAGCCTGCGCCGGGTGGCGCAGCAGCTGGACGTGAGCCACCAGGCGCCCTACGTGCACTTCGGCACCAAGCGCCGGTTCCTCGCGGCGGTGGCCGGGACCGGACTGCAGCAAGCTGCGGCGAGGGCCGCCGTCGCCGTCGAAGCCGCGGGCCCCGATCCCCTGCACCGGCTCCACGCCCTCGCCGGCGCCTACGTGCGCTTCGTGCGGGACAGCCCGCACGTGCACGACCTGGCCTACGGACCCACGGTCGGCAAGGCCGACCATCCCCGCCTGCAGCAGGCCGCGGCCGACTACTGGGAGTTGCTGCACGACACCGTCTCGGCCTGCCAACCCGCGGGCATCGACGAAGCCGACGTACTGCGCCGGTGCGCGGCCGCGTGGGGCACCGTCTACGGCATCGCCCGGTTGGCCGCACTGCACCAGATCCCCGCCTCGGTCCCCGCCGACAGGGACGCGCTGCTGCACGAGGCCCTCGACATGCTCCATCGCGGATGGCAAGCCCGCGACTGACCGCCCTGCCCGCGCCTCGGCAGGTAACCGACTTGTTCTATTTCAAATAGAACAATATGCTCGTGTCGTGCTCATCAGACTGGATCCGAACTCGCCGGACCCACTGTTCGTGCAGCTGGCCGCGGCCGTGCGCGGCGCGGTGGCCCGCGGCGAGGTCCGGGCGGGCGAGCGCCTCCCCGGCGCACGCGACCTGGCCGCCTCGCTCGGCCTCAACGTCCACACCGTGCTGCGGGGCTATCAGCAACTGCGCGACGAAGGCCTGGTGGAGCTGCGTCGCGGACGCGGTGCGGTCGTTACCGATCGCGCCGAAACCGGTTATGCCGCTGTTCATTCCGCCGTCACTCAGGTCGTCGCGCACGCCAAGCGCGTCGGCCTGAGCGCCGACGGCCTCGTCGACCTGATCAGAGCGGAGTACAGATGACAAACGATCCCGGCACCGGCCGGCGCCCAGCCGGCCGCATCCTCCTCACCTCCACGGTCGCCCCGCTGGCCGTCGCCGCTGCGGGCGCACTCGTGCTCCGGAACTGGCGTGTGCAACTGCCGGATCCGATCGCGACACACTGGAACGTCGACGGCGCCGCGGACGGATTCGCCGGACTCCCCGCGACGATCGCACTGGTACTGGGGTTCGGTGCGCTGTTCGCCGCTCTCGGTTTCGGTCTCAGCCGGGCTGCCGCCGCCGACCCCGCCCTCACCCGCGCGGTCGCCGCGACCGTCACGGGCACCGTCGCTTTCGTGACCACCCTGATCGTGCTGGCGACCGGCTCGCAACGGGGTCTCGCCGACGCCGCCGCAGCCGCACTCCCGGGGACGTCGCTCCTCGCCGCGCTCGGCGTCGGCCTCGCCCTCGGGGCCGGCGCCGCCGCGGCGATACCGCGGTGGTCGCGTGGACCCGCCGCTCCCCCGGCTGCGGAGGCACCGCGAATTCCCGTCGGCACAGACGAACTCGTGGTGTGGACCCGCTCGGTGGCCACCGGCAGCGTCACGACGAGCGTGCTGGTCGCGGCGATCGGCCTCGTCGCCGCGATCGGCGTGCTCACCCGGCTGTGGATCCTGCTGGGCCTGGCCGTGCTGCTCGCGGTGCTGGTGGCCGCAACCTGCTCGATCCGCGTCACCGTCGACGCCCGCGGGGTCACCGTCGCGGGACTGTTCGGGTGGCCGCACCTGCACACTCCGCTCGGTGACATCGCCTCCGCCTCCGTCACCGACGTGGCACCGCTGAGACACTTCGGTGGCTACGGATACCGCATCGCGGTGCTCGGCCCGCTGCGCGGTGCACGAGGGTTCGTCCTGCGCGGCGGCCCCGCCCTGGTGCTGCACCGGCGCGACGGCGTGCGCACCCTGGTCGTGGTCGACGACGCCGCGACCGCCGCCGGACTCGTCAACAGTCTGACGGAGCGGGCGGGCGGCGCAAGGACTGATCCGACCCGCTGAACCCGGGCGGGAGGACCGCGACACCCGGCCGTGCACCGCTCGTAGCCTCCGTCCGTCCGCGGTTCACCACGCCAGTCCGAGGTCGACGGCGGCGAGACCGGCCCGCGTGCGGTTGTCCACCCCGAGCTTGGCGTAGACGCGCTCGACGTGGTTGCGGGCCGTCTTCTGCGCGATGCACAGCTCGTCGGCGATCTGCCGGTTGGAGCGGCCGCGGGCGACCAGCCGCAGCACCTCCACCTCCCGGGCGGTCAGGCCGGCCGGCCAAGGCGCGCGTCGCACCTGCCGGTGCCCGGCCGCCGTCAGCACCGCCTCGACGGCCTCGGCGTCGAGGCGGCCACCGCGGGCCTCGCGCCGCAGACGCTCCGCCGCGTGCTCGGGGGTGAGCGCATCACGATGCGGCCGGGGTTCGCCGAAGCGCTGGTACGTCTCCGCCGCGCCGAGGAGCCGAGCGGCGACACTCAGGTCGCGGCCGCGGACGCCGTTGGGATATCCGGAGCCGTCGAGGCGTTCGCGGTGTGTGGTCGCGACGGTGACGACGTCCTCCATGCCGGTGACACGGCTGAGGATCCGCCCGGTCAGGTACGGGTACAGCCGGACCCGTTCCCATTCGGTGGCGGTGAGCGGGCCGGGCTTCTCCCAGATCCGGTTGGACACCCCCATTCGCCCGAGACCGTGCACGAGACCGGCCCGGTAGAGCACCGCGATGTCCGTCTCCGGCAGGCCGCGCAGGCGGGCCGCCGTCGCCGCCAGATCGGCCACCGACCGCGAATGACCGAGCAGGAAAGGCACTTTCAGGTCGACGAAGTCGGCCATCGCGCGCAGCAGCGCGTCGAGTTCGTCGCCGGCGAGGACGCACTCGCGGTCGGGTGCCCGACCCAGTGCCGCCGCCCATGCGTCCTGTTCGAGCAGATCGTGGGTGAACTCGTCCGCGCCCTCCCGGAACACCTGTGCCACCCGCGGACAGAACTGAGTCCCGCTGCGCGCCCGTGCGACCTCGACGGCCCGCCCCGGCCCGCCGGCCCGCAGATGGACCTCGCAGACCTCCGCCAGGTGCACGATGTGCATCTCGAGCGGGATGTCGTCGCCGCGCACTCCCGCGGGCAGGCCGGCGCCGTCCCATCGTTCGAACGCGAAGGCCAGGGCCGCACCGACCTGCCGGTCGAGGCCCACCCGGTCGGACAGCGCTCCCGCCGAGGCGCAGTGCGAACCGATCAGTTCGGCCATGCGGCGGCGGGCGGTCAGCAGGAACGCGGCGACCTCGAGTCCGCGACGCGGCCCGTCGGTCCCGCGCCCGACGTGGCTCGTCAGCATCCGCAGGAACGGCAGCCCCGTCATGTCGACCCCGTAGGTGTCGGCGCGGAGCGCGATGTCGTCGCCGAACAACTGCGCCAGTTCGTGCGAGTCGGCGTGGCATCCGATCCAGGCGACGAGGTTCGCGTAGTAGACGACGGCCTGCTGCCGGGCGTCCAGGCCCATGCGCTCGGCGATCCGTCCGGCCAGCACGGCGGAGCGGAGCATGTGTTCCATGGGCTGCCCCAGGCCCAGGTCGATCGCCAGGGACAGCGCTGCGAGCAACTCGGCACGCCGCGGCCCGTCCCGCGGCCCCGGAGACGACCCGCTCCTGCGCTGCACGGCCCCATTGTCCTCCGCTGCGGGAGCCGGGGCGCCCGGCGGGCAAAGATGAGGCATCGGCCCCATGCCTTCCGGACACGACGCCGCGCACGATCGGAACACGCGCAACGCCGAAGGAGGACGACATGAAGACCACACCGCAAGCAGCCGCCGAGGAGCCTCGCGCCCTGGCCCGGGTCGCCGGTGAGCGGTTCACCGGATACGCGGTGATCGGGGCACCGTTCGCCGGCGGGCACTGTCTGGCACTGCGCCGGTTCACCGCCGGGTCGGTGGGCCCGGCCTTCACCGCGGTCTGGCACCGCGCCCCGGACGGCCGGTGGACCGTCTACAGCGATGCCGCGCCGGAGCACGGATGCGCCCGCTACCTCGGCGCCGCCCTCAGCCGGACGGTGCGCACCGACGTCGCCGCCGAATGGACCGACCCGTCCCGATTGCACATCACGGCGGGCGACGACGTCGTCTGGGACGTGCAGGTGACCTCGTCGCCGTCCACCGCCCTGGCGACCCTGGCCGGCCGGCTCCTGCCCGACCGGGCACGGCACAATCCCGCGGTCCTGGCCGGGGTGGCACGCGTCGCCGGCTCGGTCCTGGGCGCCGGCCGGATCCGCCTCACCGGCAACGTGCCGAACGGCCAGTGGTTCCGTGCCGCTCCGCGCCGGTTGTGGTCCGTCCGCACCCTCGCCGCGACGGTGCGTGGCGTCGACCTCGGTGCCGACGGGCCGCTGCCCGAACAGGAGCGGCTCGGCGATTTCCGCATCCCCCAGCGCGCCCTGTTCGCGACCGTCGACGCCTGGTTCGAACCGTTCGATCCCGAGCGGCACGCACCGGCGTGCCCGGGCGGTGCGCTCACCTGCTGACCCGCGCCGGCACTTGCGCGTGCGATGATCTTGTGGACCATCGAGGGGGTGCCATTGACTGAAAGCATCGTGCCGGGGACGAGTAGACGAACCGCACGGGGAGGGTCCGACGATCCCGTGTACGTGCCGCTGCGCAGCGTCTCCGGAGCGGCGACGACGCTGCAGGAGGCGGTGGCGCGACAGAGCGCTACGGACTACTACGAGGTCCGCGCGGCGATGGATGCGGAGTACTACTGGCGCGCCGTGGTGCAGACCTTCCAGATCGCCGACGAGTCGTTCCTGCACGCCTCCCGCGGCACCCAGGACGGTGCCGACATCTCCGCCCACGTGATGGCCCGGGCCGCGGACTGGGTGTCGAAGACGGAACTGGCCGTGGAGGGCACCCGGATGTACGGGGCCCTGGTCGCGTTCACGCAGGGCGTGGGCGACGGGTATGCGGCGGTCGAGTCCTGGGCCGAGGCCACCAAGCGCGCGAGCCGATAGGCCGCTGCGCGGCCCGTGCGTGTTTCCGGTAGCGGTGGCTACCGGAAATGCGCACGGCTAGAGGCGGGTCGCGGCGCGCTCGCCCTCCACGATCGCGGCGTCCGCGCGTCGCGGGGTGACCGCGTCGCCGATCCGCACGACGTGGAAGGCACTGCCGCGCAGCGCCGCCCAGAGTTCGTCCACCGGATCCTGATGGGTGGCCACCACCACCGCAGCCACCGTGCGCCGGTGCGCGACGGCGGTCGGGTGGTGCCGCAGCGCGACGTCGAGCCGGCCGTCGCGTTCGGCGACGGCGGTGACGAGGGTGTCGGTCAGCTGTTCGATGCCGTGTGCGTGCGCCCGGCGGGTCCAGCCCTCCATGTCGAGGGTCAGCCCGAGGTCCTGGCCGACGATCATCCCGGCCGTGCAGACGGTGACCGCGGCGCCGCGTTCGGCGAGCAACTCCGCCACCGACGTCGCATGGTGGAAGCCCAGGTCGTCGACGACGAGGACGTCGCCGTGCGGAGACACCCGGCCGTCGAGCACGTCGCGGACGTCGACGACGAGGCCGGTGTCGCCGGCCCAGTCCGGTCGCCGCGGTCGCGCACCGGTCGCGACGACGACCGCGTCGGGACGCGCGTCGCGCACGACGGCGGCGTCGACGTGCACGCCGGTGCGCATCTCCACGCCCGCGCGCCGGCACTCGGCCTCGAGACTGCGGACCAGACCGGCCAGTTCGCCGCGGCCCGGCGCGGTCGCGGCCGTGCGGATCTGCCCGCCCAGCACGTCCGTGCTCTCGCAGAGGGTGACCCGGTGCCCGCGCTGCGCGGCGGTCGCGGCGGCGCGCAGCCCGGCCGGTCCGCCCCCGACGACGAGGACCCGCCGGCCGGGACGGCGGGGCTCGGGCAGCGGCTGCGCCTCGCGTCCGGCGCGGGGGTTGGCCACGCAGCCGATCCACCGCCCGAGGCCGACCCGGCCGATGCACTCCTGGTTGCAGGCCAGGCACGGGCGCACGTCGTCGCCGGCGAGGGCCTCGGCGGCGAAGTCGGGATCGGCGATCTGGCCGCGTACGACGCCGACGAGGTCGCAGCGCCCCTCGGCGAGCGCCGCCTCGGCCTGCGCCGGGGTCGTGAAGCGCCCGACGCCGACGACCGGCAGGCGCACCCGCCGCCGGATCGCGTCGGGCACGAACAGCGCGTAGCCGTGCGGCGTCGCCATGGAAGCCTCGATCAGGTGCAGCGTCTCGGTGGCCACACCGATCGAGGTGTTGACGTAGTCGACGTGCCCGCTGTCCTCGACCAGGGCGGCGAGGGCGACGGCGTCGTCGAGGGTGATCCCGCCGTCGGTGCCGTCGTGCCCGCTGAGCCGGACCCCCACGACCAGGGCGGGCCCGACCGCCGCGCGCAGCGCCTCGACGACCTCGAGCAGGAACCGTGCCCGGTTCCGGAGCGGGCCGCCGTACCGGTCGGTGCGGCGGTTGGTGCCGGGCGAGAGGAACTGCCGCACGATCGACGCCTGCGAGCACTGCAGTTCGACACCGTCGAACCCGCCGGCACGGCAGTGTTCGGCGACGCGGGCGTACCCGTCGACGAGCTCGCGGATCTCGTGCTCCTCGACGGCCTTGGGCACCTCCCGGAACAGCGGGTCGGGCACAGCGCTGGGGGCCCACAGGGGCAGGCCGGTGTACATGCCGGAGCCCTGGGCGCCGTTGTGGTTGAGCTGTGCGAGGATTCGCCCACCGTGGGCGTGTACGGCCTCGGTGATCCGCCGGTAGCCGGGCACCACGGCGGGGTCGTAGCCCCGGATGAGCTTCTCGTAGGGCCGGTCCGTCGGATGCACGGTGTGTTCCTCGGAGACGATCAGACCGGCACCGCCGCGCGCCCGCGCGGCGTAGTAGGCGGCGTGCTGTGCGGTCGGCAGGCCGTCGACGGCGAAGTTCGTCAGGTGCGCGGAGAACACCACCCGGTTGCGCAGCGTGACCGGGCCGAGCCGCAGCGGGGCGGCCAGCCGCGGGTACGGCCGGGCGGGGCCGGACTCGCTCACACCTTCGAGTTCCCCTGGTCGAGAGCCATCTGGCTGCCGGTGATCGTCTTGGCCCGGTCGCTCGCGAGGAACAGCACGGCCTCGGTGATGTCGTCGACGTCGGCGATCGGTTTCTCGGTGAGGATCGGCGCGAAGCTCGGCAACCAGTGCGGGTACTTCTCGAACAACTTCAGCGCACCCTGGTCGGTGCCCATCGGCGTGTTCACACCGTACGGGTGGATGGAGTTGACCCGGATGCGGTACTCGCCGAGTTCCTTGGCGGCGGTCTGGGTCAGGCCGACGAGACCGAACTTCGCCGCGGCGTAGTTGGCCTGGCCGGGCATGGCCTTCAGGCCCGCGACGGAGCTGACGACGATGATCGACCCCCCGTTGCCGGCCTCGATCATGGCGGGTGTGGCGGCCTTGAGGGTCTTGAAGACTCCGGTGAGGTTGATGTCGATCAGTTGTTCGAACTGTTCGTCGGGCATCTCCCAGAAGCGGTTCCAGTTGCAGATGCCGGCGTTGGCGACGACGACGTCGAGACGGCCGAACTGGGCGACGCCCTCGTCGACGACGGTCTGCAGAGCGGCGCTGTCGCGGACGTCGGCGATGCGGGCGTGGATCTTCGCGCCCTCGGCCTCGACGAGCTGGACGGTTTCGTGGAAGTCGGCTTCCGTGACCGGCGCGTACGAGTTGTACTCCGAGACGGGTCCGGCGATGTCGACGCCGATGATCGAGGCGCCCTCCCGCGCGAACCGGATCGCGTGGTTGCGGCCCTGGCCGCGCGCGATACCTGTGATGAACACGACCCTGCCGTCGAACTCGCCCATGTGCCGATCCTTCCGATCCCCAGCATTTTGGAACAGGTTACAGTTCGGATGCGAGTGCGTGCCCCTCACGTACCGCGTGGTGGACACTGCGCGGTGCGAGGCAGTCACCGATCCGCGCGAGCCCGGTGCGGTAGAGACTGTCCTCCGGCAGGCCCGAGGCGCAGTCGACGAGCAGCGCGCCCGCGACGTCGGTGCGCTGCCCGGTCAGCCGGTGCTCGAGTTCGACGGCGTCGGCACCGACCCGGCGCACGGTGACCCCCAGATGCCGGGTGACCCCTGCCCGCTGGAGCCGGGCGTTGGCCGCGACCAGGTCGCCCGTCGGCGCGAGCCGGGCACCGGCGATCGGGTCCGTCGTCGCATACGAGACGCTGTACCCCTGGGCGGCAAGTTGTTCCGCGATACCCACGGCGACGGGCCCGCCGACCGGGTCCCACACCACCACCGGCCGCACGGGGATGGGGCCACCGGCGAGCAGCCCTGCGGCGGTCACGACATGCCCGTCCTCCACGGGGTACTCGGGGGGCCGGTCGCGGCTGCCGGTCGCGAGCACGACCACCGTTCCCCGCGCGGCGGCCGCGTCGAGGTCCGCGGCGGCGACGGCGCTGCGGGTGTCGATCCGCACGCCGAGCGCGCGGCAGCGGACCTCGAGCCAGTCGACGAGCGCGGAGAGCGTGTCGCGTCCCGTGCCCACCGCCGCGGTGCGCAGCATCCCGCCCACGCGTCCGGCGCGTTCGACGAGGCGGACGCGGTGACCGCGTTCGGCCAGGACGCGGGCCGCCTCGAGCCCGGCCGGTCCCCCACCGACGACGAGGACGTCCCGCGCGACGGCCGCCGGAGGCTGCGGCGTACGGGTCTCGTGCCCGGCCTCCGCGTTGCCGATGCAGCCGACCCGGGGATTGCGGAAGTCGCGCACGAGGCAGGCCTGGTTGCACCGCACGCACGGTCGCGGGGCGCGCCCGTCGCGCACGGCGGCGACGAGGTCCGGATCGGCGATCTGCGCGCGGGTCATCTCCACCAGGTCGCACACCCCGTCGTCGAGGGCGCGCTGCGCGGCGTCGGGCTCGACGACGCTGCCCTGCAGTACGACGGGCACGGCTCCGCCCACGGCGGCGCGGACGGCGCGGCACAGCCCGGCGTTGAACCCGGCCGGGGTGTGGGCGTCGGGCCGGTACACACCGGGGGCGTAGAGCCCGCCGCGCACGACGGTGAGCAGATCCAACTGGGGGGCGAATACGGACGCGTGATCGGCGGCCTGCTCCGGTGTGATGCCGGCCCAGGGCGCCTCCTCGTCACAGCTCAGACGCAGCGCCAGGATCCGGTCGGGACCGAGTTCGGCGCGCACGGCCGCGATCACCTGCCGCAGCAGCAACGACCGGTCGGCGCCGTACCGGTCGGCGCGCCGGTTGGTCAGTCCCGAGAGGAACTGGCACAGCAGCGAGGTCGGCCCGGCGTCCAGTTCGATTCCGTCGACGTCGGCCGCGACCGCGACGGCGGCGGCGGCGCGGAACCCTTCGATCAGCTCCCCGATCTCGTCGTCGCCGACCTCCATCGGCAGTTCGCGGCCGGCCGGATCGGCCACGCGCGACGGTGCCCACAGCGGAGCCTGCGTCCACGCACTCGACCCCTGCAGACCGGCGTGGCCGAGTCCGGCCAGCACGAGGGTGCCGTGGGGTCGGCACGCGGCGACGATCGACGCCCAGCCGGGGCCGCCCTCCGCGGCCAGGGGTGCCCGCTCGTAGGGCTGGTCGTGCGGGTGCACGGAGGCGACCTCGGTGACGAGCAGCCCGGCTCCGCCGCGGGCGCGACGTTCGTAGTACGCCACGTGCTCGGCGGAGAAGGCCCTTCCCGCACCGAGGTTGGTTTCGTGCGGTCCGAAGAGCACCCTGGCCGGCGCGTCGCGGCCGGCCAGGGTGATCGGTTCGGTGAGAGTGCCCATCGGCAGATGGGACCGCTCAGATTCCGAGGTCGCGCCGGAAGTTCGGCGGAACGACGACGTCGTCGGGGGTCAGCTCGTGGATCGACGTCTTGCCGAGTCCGATGAGCGCGGAGCCGATGCCCCCGGCGAGGATGTCGAGGACGTTCTCCACGCCCGCCTGCCCGTTGGCGGCCAGGCCCCACAGGTACGCGCGGCCGATCAGGACGGCCTTGGCGCCGAGCGCGAGGGCCTTGACGACGTCGCTGCCGCGCCGGATGCCGCCGTCGAGCAGCACCTCCACGTCTTTGCCGACCGCTTCGGCGATCGCCGGTAGTGCGCGGATCGGAGCCGGGGTGCCGTCGAGGTTGTTGCCGCCGTGGTTGGACACCGAGATCGCCGTGACGCCGGCGTCGACGGCGCGCTTGGCGTCGTCGACCCGCATCACGCCCTTGAGCATGAACGGCGCGTCGCCCCACTGCTCGCGCAGCCACGCGACGTCCTCCCACGTGGGCAACGGGGTGCCCATCCACTCGCCGTAGGCGCCGAAGAACGTCGGCGCGCTGCCACCGGGCGGGGTCAGGTTCGGGGTGGTCAGGTCCGGCACCTTGCCGGTCTTGGCCCAGTCGAGCAGCCAGCTCGGCCGCAGGAGGCCCTCGGGCGCGAACCGGAACATCGCCTTGAGGTCCATCTTCTCCGGAATGGCGGGGCTGCCCCAGTCCCGGCCGTTGGAGAACGACCAGTCCAGGGTCATGATCAGGCCCTTGGCGCCGGCGGCACGGGCGCGCTCCATCCGCTGGACGAGCACGTCGCGGCTGCCCACCCAGTACATCTGGAAGAAGGTCTTGTCGTTGGCGGCGGCGACCTCCTCGATGGACTTGCTCGCGAACGAGCTCAGACCCATCGCGACCCCGCGGGCCGCGGCGGCACGGGCGACGGCGACCTCGCCGTCGGGGTGCACCGCCTGCACCCCGGTCGGGGAGATCAGCACGGGCATCCCGACGTCCTGACCCATGACGTGGGTGCCCATCTCGCGCTTGTCGGACAGGCCCGCGACGTGCGGGGCGAAGCCGAGTTCGCCGAACGCGGCCATGTTGTCCTCGACGGTGATGCCCTTCTCGGAGCCGGCCACGAGGGCGCCGTAGACGGACTTGGGGAGCTTCTTCTTCGCGCGTTGCTGCGCGACCGCAACGGTTTCGAACCAGTCGTTGCCCATGGGGAAATCTGCCTCTCGTACTGCTGGGAAGACGCCGGCTACTGCATACCGGCGAGCGGGTTCTCGTCGCACGCCCGCGACGGCGGGCGCACCATCAGCTCCAGGGGGACGGGGGCGCGCGGGGTGCGGCGCTCACCGGTGCGGGAGTGGTCGACGCTGGACTTGGGCACGGTGCGGTCGGCGCTGAGCGCGGATTCGCCGTAACCCTGGACGCATTCGGGGTCCGGTCCGTCCATCGGCAGACCGGTGAAGAACTTGGCGGCCATGCAGCCGCCGCGGCACGAATCGTAGAACGTGCACTTGCTGCACGCACCGCCGGTCTGCGGGGAGCGCAGCTCGGTGAACAGTTCAGAATGCTGCCACACCTGCTGGAATCCGCCGTCGGACAGGATGTTTCCGGCGAGGAACTTGTCGTGGATCGCGAACGGGCAGGCGTAGACGTCGCCGACCGGGTCGATCAGGCACACCACCCGGCCCGCGCCGCACAGGTTCAGCCCCGGCAGTGCACCGGCACCGTCGGCGCCGCCGAACGCGGACAGGTGGAAGAACGAGTCGCCGGTGAGCACGCCCTCGCCGTGGGCGACGAGCCAGTTGTAGAGCTGGCGTTGCTGCTCGTGGGTGGGATGCAGGTCGTCCCACACGTCCACGGCGCGGCCGGACGGGCGCAGCCGGGTGATGCGCAGGGTGGCGCCGTACCGGTCGGCCAGGGCCTTGAATTCGTCGAGCTGGTCGACGTTGTGGCGGGTGACGACGACGGAGATCTTCGCGTCGCGGAAGCCCGCCTCGGCGAGATTCTCGAGGGCCCGCACGGCCATCGCGAACGAACCGGGGCCGCGCACGGCGTCGTTGACCTCGGCGGTGGCGCCGTCGAGGGAGATCTGCACGTCGACGTAGTCCGAGGCCGCCAGCCGTGCGGCAACCTTCTTGTCGATCTTGACGCCGTTGGTGGAGAACTTCACGCCCACCTGGTGTTCGGTGGCGTAGTCGACGAGCTCCCAGAAGTCCGAGCGCACGGTCGGCTCGCCGCCGCCGATGTTGACGTAGAACACCTGCATGCGCTGCAGCTCGTCGATGACGGCCTTGCACTGTTCGGTGGTCAGCTCACGCGGGTCACGCCGACCGGACGAGGACAGGCAATGCACGCACGACAGGTTGCAGGCGTAGGTCAGCTCCCACGTCAGGCAGATGGGGGCGTCGAGGCCCTTCTCGAACTGGTCGACCAGGCGGCCGACCTTCGGTGGGGCGGAAGCGTCTCGTACTGCGGCGGATTCGAGCACTGAGGTCATGGGCTGCGTCCTCGTCGGTGGCGGGCGGGAGGTGTGCGGGCGGGGTCTAGGCCGGCACGATCATGTGGGAGTCGGCCAGCGTGGCCAGCGCACGCAGGTACGGACGCTGCGCGGGCTCGTCGATTCCGTGGGCAGCGAGCGCGGCCCGCACGGACGGATGCTGATCGAGGGTTTCGACAACCTGGACGATCGTGGTGTTCTTCAGGAACGAGAGCTTGCGGGTCCCGAAGTGGTAGAGCAACGCCCCGAACGGCTCGGGGCGAAGCGCTACCTGCGGGTGCAGCCTCCACGTCATGTCCGGGTCGAACCCTGCCGAGTCGTGCTCGGCCGAGTCGATCACGGTGGCGGCGGCGTCGGCGGGCACGATCAGTACACGCCGCACATGCCGTCGATGGAGACCTCTTCCACGAGGGACTCCTCGACCAGGTCGGACTCGACGACGCTGTTGTCACGATCGGACATGAAATTCCTCCTCGGATGGGGACTCCACGGTCGGAGTCGGTCATCACAGGCCTGTTGCGCTGTGACTCGGTTCACCACTGTAATGGCATCGAGTGCAGAATGTCACCCATGGAAGGCTCACACCATGCGTAGCCGCCGGAAACCGTCCGCTCGGATAGGTCGTCGCCCCTCCACTTCGAGGGAGGGCCTCAGTGCGATCGGAATCGAACTGTTCCGCACCCAGGGGTTCGACGAGACCAGCGTCGACCAGATCGCGGAGGCCGCGCGGATCGCCCGGCGCACCTTCTTCCGATACTTCCCGTCCAAGAACGCCGTGCCGTGGGGCGACTTCGACGCGCACCTCGAGCAGATGCGCGCCCACCTCGACGCCCTGCCGCCCGAGGTACCCCTCGCCGAGGCACTGACCTCGGCGATGCTGGACTTCAACACCTTTCCCGCGTCGGAGGCGACGTTGCACCGCGACCGCATGGACCTGATCCTGCGGGTGCCGGCGCTGCAGGCGTACTCGGTGGTGATGTACGAGGGTTGGCGCCGCGTGATCGCGGAGTACGTCGCGCACCGCATCGGGGGCTCCGCGGAGGACCACTATCCGCGCACCGTGGGCTATCTCGTCCTCGGCGTCGCGATGGCGGCGTACGAGCAGTGGCTCGCCGACGACTCCCTCGCCCTGCCCGACCTCTTGTCGGCCGGCATGCGCGCCCTCTACAGTGGCCTCGACGCGGCTGCGCCGTCCACCACCGGCCCCGACGTCCCTACCTCCTCGAAAAAGGCTGCGCTGCAATGACTGTGCTCGATTCCCTCGCCCCCTGCCCGGTCGGCCGATGGTCGCACGCCCACGTCACGGTGGAACGGGTGCCCTCGGGCCCGATCTCGCTGCGGCGCGACGCGGGACGACTGCATGTCACGCATTCCCTCGGACCGGAGAACCTCAGCGAACGCCTCGTCGCCGACGTCACCGCCTCGATCGCCGGCAGCGACCTCGGCCGGGAGGAGTTCGAGCTGACGATGGTCGGGCTGGTGCGCTCCACCGTGCCGGGTGCCCTCGATTCGTGGGTCACCTACTACCGCAACTCGCTGGCCGAACTGCTCGACGGCACAGCCGAGTTCGCGCCGATCCACGACATGGCCGCCGACCTCGTCCGTGGCCGTGTGCTCGATCTCGGGTCCTGCTTCGGGTTCCTGCCCCTGCGCCTGGCCCGCGCCGGGATCGCCGTGACCGCCACCGACATTCTGCCCGGCACCATGACCCTGCTCGACGCGGTCGCGCCCCGCCTCGACCTCGCGGTGGACACCCTCGTGTGCGACGCGGCCCACGTCCCCGTCCCCGACGACAGCGTCGACACCGTCACCGCGATCCACCTGCTCGAGCACGTCGACGCGGCCACCGGTGCGGCGGTCGTCGCCGAGGCGCTGCGGATCGCCCGGGAACGCGTGGTGATCGCCGTGCCGTTCGAGGACGAAGCCACGGCCTGCCACGGCCACGTGCGCACGTTCGACCTGCCCGCCCTGCACGCTCTCGGCGAGTCGACCGGCCGCACCTTCGAGGCCTTCGAGCACCACGGCGGCTGGCTCGTGCTCGACGCGCGGTAACCGAACCCCCTTGTGACCGAACCCCCTTGTGACCGAATGTCACATCGCGTCGGTCACATCGACGCGATGTGACATTCGGCCGCGCGCCCGGCGCGGGTCACTGGACGACGAGATCGCGACGGCGCAGCGCGCCGATCCCCGCCGTCATGGTGAGCACCGCGAGAACCAGCAGCACCAGCAACGGCAGCACTCGCACCTCCGCGGCCGGCACCGGGGGCACGTGGACGAACGGCGACAGGTCCAGCACAGCCTGCGGCAGGTCCAGCAGGATGCCGAGCTGCCCGATGAGCAACCACACGGCGAACACGCCCCACGCGACGCTCGCGGCGCGACGCGGCACCACACCCACGCACAACACCGCCATCGCCTCCACCAGGAGAACAGCCGGGACGAAGGCCAGTGACGCCGGCAGCAGGTTGCCGAGTGATCCGGTGACGTCGCCGACCGTCAGGCCGTAGGAGACCGCCAGCGTGACGCCCGTGGCGATCTGCAGCACGATCACCCCGATCGTCACCACGCCGATGTGTGCGAGCATCCACGGCACCCGACCGAGGGCGGTCGAGAGCAGCGGCTCGACCCGCCCGGACGTCTCCTCCCCGTGCGTCCGCAGCACGGCTTGCACCGCGTACCCACTGCCGACCAGCGCCATCATCAGGAAGATCATCGCGAAGTACGCGTCGGTGAGGCCCTGCGCCCCGCCGCCGAGCTGCTTCATCATGTCGGCGACGGCGCCCCCCTCGTCGAGGAAGTTGTTCATCTCGTTCGCGACGCTGCCGTACGTCGCGGCGAGAACGACGATGCCGAGCGCCCACCACATCAACGTCGTGCGCTGTATCCGCCACGCGAAGCCCCACGCGGTGGGCAGCCACGACGCCGCCCGGTCCGGCCCCGGCCGCGGTTGCACCAGCCCGGCGCCGTGATCGCGCCGCCCGGTCAGCTCGTACGCGGTCCACGTCGCCGCGACCGTGAAGACAGCGAACAACACCAGGACCCACCAGGCGTCCTCGTCGAACGGCCGGATCTGCTGCGCCCAGCCGATCGGCGAGAGCCACGAGACCCACATGCTCGTGACGCTGACCCCGCCGGGGTCGACGGTGGCGGCGCTGTCGCCGACGGCACGCAGCAGGAACGCGACCCCCAGCGCCGCGCCGGCCAGTCCGTTCGCGGCCCGGGCCCCCTCGGCGACCTGCGCACTCACCGCCGCGACCGACGCGAACGCGATCCCGGCTGCCGCCGTCGCCACCGCAAGAGCGACAGATCCGGACAGCGGCAGTCCGAAACCCAGGGAGACGACGGTGAGCAGCAGCGCGAGTGCGACATTCGCCGCCGTGGCCACGATCAGGGCCGCGGTGAGCAGGGCACGCCGGCCGACGACACTGGCGCCGACCAGTTCCGCGCGGCCGGTCTCCTCGTTCTGCCGGGTGTGCCGGACCACGGCCATCGTGCTCATCAGGCCCGCCGCCAGGGCCAGGAACAGCAGTGTCTGCGCCGCGACGACCGCGCCGAGACTGTCCCCCGAGACCAGGCCGTTGGTGGCCAGCACCACGGGGGACACTGCGGAGCTGACGGCGATGAGGTGCAGGTCCTCCTGTGTCGGATAGAGCCCCTTCAGGCTCGACACCGAGATCGCGTACACGATCGTGATCGTCACCAGCCACACCGGCAGCTGCACGCGGTCGCGGCGGGCTGCCAGACGCACCAGCCGGCCGGTACCGACGAATGCGGCATTCATGCGCTGTCCCCGTCGCCGACGGCCGGCCGGCCGTGCGCGAGGTGCTCGCCGGGGACGTGGATGTGCTCGCCCGGCAGGTCGTCCCCGTAGTGCCGCAGGAACAGTTCCTCGAGGGTGGGTGGGGTACTGGTGAGCGACGTGATGCCGAAGTCGAGCAGCTCGCGCAGCACCGCGTCCATCCGGGCCGTGTCCACCTCGCACCGCACCCGCAGGCCGTCGACCTGCAGGTCGTGCACCCCGGGCACCGCCTCGAGCCCGGCCACGGGACGCACGGTGTCGGCCACCACGGACGTGCGGGTCAGGTGCCGCAGTTCGGTCAGCGTGCCGGACTCGACCGTTCGGCCCTGCCGGATGATGGTCACCCGGTCGCACAGGGCCTCGACCTCGGCGAGGACGTGGCTCGAGAGCAGCACCGAGCTCCCGTCGGCGACGACCTCGCGGACGCAGTCCCGGAACACCTCGTCCTTGAGGGGGTCCAGGCCGGAGGTCGGCTCGTCGAAGAGGAACAACTCCACGTCCGAGGCGAGCGCGGCGACGATCGCGACCTTCTGCCGGTTGCCCTTCGAGTACGTGCGGGCCTTCTTGGTCGGATCGAGTTCGAAGCGTTCGAGCAGTTCGGCGCGGCGGCGTTCGTCGATGCCGCCGCGCAGACCGGCGAGCAGGTCGATCGCCTCCCCGCCGGTGAGGTTGGGCCACAGGTTGACCTCGCCGGGTACGTACGCGAGCCGCCGGTGCAGGTCCACCGCGTTGCGCCACGGGTCACCCCCGAGCAGCTCGACCCGGCCGGAGTCCGCACGCAACAGCCCGAGCAGAATGCGGATGGTGGTGGACTTGCCGGATCCGTTCGGGCCGAGGAATCCGTGCACCTCGCCTCGGCGGAGCTCGAGATCGAGACCGTCGAGAGCACGAGTGGTTCCGAACGACTTGACGAGCTGTTCCACGGAGATCGCCGTCGACATGGTGCCGAGGCTACGCCCAATCGGGGGTCCGTGCGGCGACGATTCGCGCAACATGCGGGGTCGGGTGAACCCTCGCAAATCGGTCGTTTAGGCTTCGCCCGGATCGCTGATTTTCGAGGAACGGCACCGGTCGGTGCGCTGGAGAGGTGGGGGACGTGGCCGCACGGTTCGGTCGGGGAATCCGCAATGCGTTGATCGGCGCGGCGGCGGTGTGCGCCACGGTCGCCGCCACGGGAACCGCGGGCGCCGCGCCCGTGTATCCGGTGCCGCCGGCCGACCCGTTCTACCGCGCGGCCGCCGACGTCGCCGTCGCCCCGGCCGGCGATGCACTCGAGGTGCGGCGCGTGCCCGCACCGCCCGGCATCGTCGACGTCGAGGCGTGGCAGGTCCGCTTCCGGTCGACGGATTCGACCGGCCGTCCGATCCCTGCGGTGACGACGGTTCTCGCCCCCGCCGGCAAGGCTCCGGACGGTCCGCTGCTGTCGTTCCAGCACGTCATCAACGCCCTCGGCACGCACTGCGCACCGTCGCAGACGCTGTGGACGAGCGACCCGGATCTCGCCGTGCGGGAGGCGCCGGCCCTCAACGTGGTGCTCCGGCGGGGCTGGGCGGTCGCGATCCCGGACCATCTCGGGCCGAACAGCGCCTACGGCGCGGCTCGCCTCGGCGGACAGATCACCCTCGACGGCATCCGCGCGGTGCAGCAGGTACCCGAGCTGCAGCTCGCCCACAGCCCGGTTGCGCTGGCGGGGTACTCCGGCGGCGGGATGGCCACCGGGTGGGCCGCGGCACTGGCTCCGACCTACGCCCCCGACCTGAACCTGGTGGGTGCGGCGATGGGCGGGGTGCCGATGAACATCCGCAAGATGGCCGAGGCTCTCGGCGAGAACCCGCACCCCGCCTTCGGTCTGGCGTTCGCGGCCGCGCTGGGCCTCGAACGCGAGTACCCCGAACGGATGCGGATCAGCGCGGACCTGACCCCCGCGGGTGTGGCGATGCGCGACGCCCTGGCCAACGCCTGTACCAACGACATCCTCGCGCGCGGTGCCGGCGGCAGCCTGCGGCAGGTGAGCACCAATGCCCACCTGGCCGACGATGCCGACGCGGTCGCCGTCGCAGAGGAGAACAGCCTCGAGCTGTACCCGGGCGTGCCGACCGTGCCCGTGTTCGAATGGCACAGCCCCACCGACGGACTCATCCCGGTGGACTCCATCGACGCCACGCTCGACCGGTACTGCGCCGCGGGCGCGCCGGTGCGCCGGGTCGAGACCCCCAGCCCCGACCACATGTCGGCGGCGGTGCTCGGCCTGCCGGACGCGTTCGAGTTCCTCGGCGAGCGTTTCGACGGAGCACCGGTCACCGGAACCTGCTGACCCGTCCACGTCCACCGGACCCGAACGGATCGGCGGGCGCCTCGACGGAGTCGCCTGCACAGCCGCGTAGCTGCGCGTACATGCAGTATCGGGTCGCTGATCGGCGGACAGCGCTACTGCTTCCGGGTACTCGGTCGTGCTCGGAGCGGGTCCGTCCTCGGTCGGGTAACGCACCCGCGCAACGAGTGCGGCGCCGACAGAGCTGGAACCTCCGAAGATCGTGCCGAACGGTCGCTTTTCCGGCAGGATCACGTGGGAGACGCTCGTTCGACCGGAAGGACACCGATGCGATCGATTACCCGTGCCGCGCTCACAGCAGTGGCCGTCATTCCCACGTCCCTGGCTGCCCCCGCCTTCGCGTCGGCGGCCGACGCCGGCGAGGTCGCCTTCGCCTTCACCGTCAGCGGATCGACCGTGACGAACACGATCACCAACGACTCGGGCACGCCCCTGGACTGCATGACCGGGCTCGCCCCGGCTCCTGGCGGGGTACTGCCGCCGGTCGCCGAGGTGATCGCCAACGGTCAGACCTTGGGCACGTCGGGCCGGGTACAGCCGGGTGTGACCACCCAGACCGTGACCGAGATCCCCGACGGCACCTATGTCGTCCTCGCCTCGTGCTCGACGGACGGCCTGGCCACCATGTGGGTTTCGGACTACCCCGGCATCGCAGACCATCTGGCGCCCATGCCGGTCACCGCCTACCCGGTCCAGCAGGCCTCCCCCGTCGTCACCGTGCCAGCAACCCTGCCGGCGTTCGGCAGCAGCTGACCCACGGCGTCGCCGCCGCGCTAGATCAAGCCGCGCTTGCTTGCCGCGTACACGGCCTCGGCGCGGCGGCTCACGCTCAGTTTGCGCATGATGTTGCTCACGTGGAACTTCACCGTGGTACCCGAGATGAAAAGGCGCTCACCGATCTTGGCGTTGGACAAGCCTGCTGCGAGCAGCCGCAGCACCTCGAGTTCGCGCTCGGTGAGTTGTTCCTGCGGCGTGGTCTGCCCGTTGAGGGAACGCACCACCGCCGCGGCGCTGCGCGAGTCGAAGGCACTCTCGCCGCGCGACACCGCGCGGATCGCGCGCACCAGCTCGGTCGTGTCGACGTCCTTCACGACGTACCCGCGTGCCCCGGCGTGCACGGCACGCACGACCAGCTGCTCGTCGAGGAACGTGGTGAGCACGAGCAGGCCCAGCCCCGGGTGGGCGGCCGACAGCTGCCCGCACAACGTCAGTCCCTCGTAGTCCGACCCGGCGGAGAGCTTCAGGTCCATCAGGACGATGTCGGGCCGGACCCGGCCCACGAGGGTGAGCGCCTCGGCCTCGTGCGAGGCCTCTCCGACCACCTCGAGGTCCGGCTCCCGCTCGAGGATCGAGCGCAGACCCTGGCGCAGGATCGCGTGGTCGTCGACGAGGACGATGCGGACCGTGCGATTCACCGTCCCGGCTGGGGTTGCCACGTTCATCGCTGTGCTCCTGTCCGCGCCGCGTGTACCGGCGCCGCACTGTTCCCGCTGGTTCCGGTCGTCTCGTCGGCGTCCCGCTCCGCGTCGACGGCCGGTTGGGGCACCGGGATGCGCACCGCCACCCGGACCCCGCCGATGCGGGCGCGACGCACCTCGAGAGTGCCACCGAGCTCGTGTGCGCGGGCCTGCATGTTGGCCAGCCCGCGATGGCGGCCGTCCCAGTCGTTGTCCGCGGCGAGGCGCAGCATCAGCCGCATCCGCGCCGGATCCCCGTCCCCGTCGTCGGCGACCGACAACAGCACCGAGTCCGGCCGGTACGTCAGCCGCAGCACCACGCGCCGGGCATTGGCGTGCACCGCGGCGTTGAACAGCGCCTCCCCCGCGATGCGCAGCAGCGAATGCTCGGCCTCGCCCGGCAGTTCGACCGGCGGGCCGCCCACCCGGACCGTGATGTCGAGTTCGCCCGGCGTGTGCGCGCCGCAGAGCTGCTCGAGCATCTCCGGCAGCGACGTGCGATCCGAGTCGGACGGGTGGTTGAGCGCGTAGATCGCCGAGCGCAGCTGTTCGACCGCGCGCCGGGTGAGCTCCTTGGCCAGGTCGAGCCGCTCGCCGCGCTCGGTGTCGGGAATGTCGCTGCGGCACACCTCGATCTGCATCCCGGCCGACAGCACGGCCTGTGTGACGCTGTCGTGCAGCTCCCGCGCGATGCGGTGACGTTCCTCGTCGAGCGCCTGGTGCCGATGCGCGGCACCGAGCTGCCGTTGGGTCAACTCCAGCTGACGCAACGTCGCCTCGAGTTCGGCGTTGCGGGCCTGCAGATCCGCCGCTGCGCGATTCGCTTCCTGGTATGCCTGCTCGGCTCGTCCGAGCAGCAGCTGGCCCCGCTGGTAGAGCGCGGAATTCTGCAGAGCCACGGCGGTCTGGCTGGCGAGGATCGACAGCACGGCGTGGTCGGTGCCGTCGATGGTGCGGTGTTCGGGCGTCCACGCGGCGATCGCGCCTGCCACCCCGCCGTCGAGGACGATGGGGACGAAGGCGTGATGGGTGTCGACGGTGGCGTCCCGGCCGATCGACCCCGACCGGATGTCCTCGAGGCAGCGCACCACGTCGTCGGGCAGGGGTGGACCTTCGACGTTGTCGACGAGGAACGGGGTGGCATCGGGTCCGAGGACCAGCCGGCGCGGCCCTGCGTCGGGCAGGGTTCGGTCGGTCAGGGCGAAGACCACCCAGCGGGCGCTCAGGTGGGCACGCGCGGCCTCGGCCACGGCGCAGATCAGGGTCTCGGGACCCTCGACGGTGCGCACCAGGGCACGCGAGATCAGCTCGAGCGCGTGGACGACCCGCTCGAGACGTTCGGCGGCCCCGCGGTACTGGGGATAGAACGTGGGTTTGCCGGATCGCAGGCCGGTCAGTCGCGACAGGTCGGGCGCGGTCACAACGCCGCCCGGAACAGCGCGACCATCTGCTCGTGCGTCGCTTCGCGGGGGTTGGTGGACATGCACGCGTCGCGTAGCGCGCCCGCGGCCAGACGTTCGAGGTCGGTCGCCTGCACTCCGAGTTCCCGCAGTCCGCGCGGCACTCCGACTTCGCGGGCGAGCCGTTCGACCCGGTCTGCGACGGCGAGTGCGGCCTCCACGGCGGGACCGCGGTGCTCATCGAGCCCGAGAGCCCGGGCGATCGCGACGAACGGCTCGGGATCGGAGGCGGCATTGAACCGGATGACGTGCGGGAGGAGCACTCCGTTGATGACGCCGTGCGGCAGGTCGAGCAGCCCGCCGACCTGGTGGCTCATCGCGTGCGCGGCACCGAGGATCGCGTTGGTGAACGCCAGCCCGGCTTCGAGACTGGCCTGGGCCATGATCGATCGGGCCGCCATCTCCCGGGGCTCTTCGATCGTGCGTACCAGCGTGTCGGTGACGAGACCGACGGCGCGCAGGGCGTGGTGGTCGGTGAGCGGGTTGTGGGCGCGGGAGACGAACGCCTCCACGCCGTGGGTGAGCGCGTCCAGCCCGGTGGCCGCGTTCAGTTCGTCCGGCATGGTGGTCAGCAGCCGCGGGTCGATCACGGTCAGGTCCGGGACCAGCGAACGACCGATGATGGTGATCTTGGTGCCCCGGACGGTGTCGGTGACGACGCAGAACTGGGAGACGTCGGCGCCCGTGCCCGAGGTCGAGGGCACCACCACCATCGGTGGGATCGGAACGGCCGCCCGGTCCACGCCCTCGTAGTCGAGGATGCTGCCGCCGTTGGCGGCGAGCACCGCGATGCCCTTGGCGGCGTCGATCACCGAGCCGCCCCCGAGCGCGACGAGCACGTCGCAGCCGTGCACGCGGTACGTCTCGTGCCCGGCGGTGACCTCGTGGTCCTTGGGATTGGGGGTGAGATCACCCCACACGATCGGCGTGAGGCCCTGCTCGACGAGATGGCCGTGCAGCTCGTCGACCCAGCCGGCCTCGATCAGCCCCGGGTCGGTGACCAGCAGGGGCCGGACCGCGCCGAGCCGAACCGCCGCGTGCGCCGCTTCGACCAGCGATCCGACCCCGAACACGATCTCCGGGGCATGGAACTTGGCCAGCGTCGTCGCGGTGTGCTCCGATGCGACGGCCACTGCGCACTCCTGACGATCCCGATTGCTGTGATCCAGCTTACGTGGCTTCCGAGCCTAGCCCCTACCCGACGGCGTGGCACCGGGCCGAACGGCAGGGGCGGTACCTGCCCGTTCGGGCAGGTACCGCCGGTCTACCGCGGGCCGGCCGTCGGCCGAGAACACCCGCTCGGCCCCCGGCTCTCCGCTGATCCGACAGGAGCAGCGGATGACCGGCCGGGCCGCGGCTGCGCGACCCCGCCTCCCGCTCACCGCAGGGCGTGCCCGAGTTCCGCCGCCCGCGACAGCAGCTGGGCGGCGTCCCGGGCGACGACGACGCGATCGCACTCCTGGGCGTACTCGGGCATCGCGCACGTCGCCTGGGCCCAGTAGCGCTGCGGTTCCGGGGTGATCCAGGCGAGCCGGTGCACGCGACGACGAAGGTCGGCGAGCCGGTCGGCGCGGGCGGGCAGGCCGTTGCAGCGGCCGTCGCCGACCACGAGCACACTCGTGCGCGAGTCGACGATGCCGGCGTGCTCGGTGAGCAGTTCGTCGAGCACCCGGCCGTAGTCGCTGCTCGCCTCGAGGTCGAGGCCGGGATGCGCCAGCACGGCCGCGAGGGCGCCGTCGCCCGTGGCGGCCAGCAGTTCCCGCGTCACGTCGACGGGCCGGTCGACGAACGCCAGGACGCGGCAGCGGTGGGCACGGCCGTGCATGGCCTGCGCCAGGCGGAGGGTGAACGCGGTGATCGGGCGCACCGACAGGGATACGTCGGCGAGGATGAGCAACCGGACCCGGTCGGGACGTGGGGCGCGCACGATCAGGTGGAACGGCACACCTTCGGTGCGCATCCCGGCACGCGCCGTGCGACGCATGTCGAGGCGGCCACGGGTCAGCTCGCGCGGCACCGGCCGCGCCGGGCCGCGCATGCGGCGCAGCACCTCGTGGCACGCCAGTTCGATCTCGGCTCGGGACGCGACGTCGCCGGCGGTGGCGGGGGCGTCGGGCTCGCCGTCCGGCAACGGGCCGCCGAGCCCGGCCTGCGACAGTGCCGCGACGAACGCCTCGACGGCCTCGACGAGCCGGTTCAGTTGTGCCGCGCTGAGTGGCTCGTCGGCGTGGTCGTCGCCGTAGGCACGGCGCGGGTCGTAGGCGTCGAGCCACGCGAGGATGGATTCGGGATCGTCCCATGACAGCGACCCGACGACGGCGGCACCCGGATTCGCGGCCAGCTCGCCCACCGCTGCGGCTCCGGCCCGATCCACGTCGACGGTGTAGGTGACCCCGCGCCGTCCCGAGTCGGCGCCCGTGTCGACCGACAGCGCCGCGTCGGACGAGGTCATCGAGACGTCGTCGTCGTCCTTGTGGGGATTGAAGCCCTTGTCCGCCTCCGGGGTGTCGAAGTGGTCGCCGACCTCCGCGGCGCGCTCGTTGTACTCGGCGTAGCGCGCGACCTGCGGATCGTCGTCGAGCTCGAGCGCGGTCGGCAGGGACTCGGCGAATTGTGCTCGCGGCGAGGACTTCCCGTCTGCCGCACCGACGCTGTCCGCCGCGGCGAACAGCGCGTCGAAGGCGCGGTCGAAACCGGCCTGCTCGTGCGGGTACTTCGCGCACACCGCACGCAGGCAGGCTCGCAGCACTTCGCGGTCGCGGGCACCGACGAGTCCGAGCACACGGCGGACCTCGATGGTCTCGGCAGGCGAGGCGGAGACCCCGTGCCGTCGCAGCAGGCGGCCGAAGACGGCGGCCACCACGTCGAGGGGGTACGACGGGTGCATCGCCGCGAGCGGCGTGACGGACTTCGCCGCGAGCGGCGTGACGGACTTCGCCGCGAGCGGTGTCACGGGCGTCGTCGTGGGCGGTGTCACCGGCATGGGGTCACCGCCGCGCACCGATACCGACACCGCTGCCCCCGCCTCCGCGCCCGCGGAACACCGCGGTGGTGGTGTTGGCGGGCCGGGAGGCGACCGTGGCCCGCTCGGGTCGCTCCCCTGCCGGCTCGGTGGTCGTCGGCGCGGTCGTCGTCGCCACAGTGGTCCCCACAGTGGTCCTCGGTGCGGTGGTCGCCGGCGCGGTGGTCGCCGGCGCGGTGGTCGTCGGTGCGGCGAGTGCGGTGTCACCGTCCAGCCGGGCGCGGACGAGGTCGGCGTCGCCGGTGTACTTGAGCAGCGCGGCGAGCAGGATGTCCCGGATCTGCCGGAGCGAGGTGTGGTCGCCGCCGCCGCGCCGCAGCACGGTGGCGGCACGCGCGGCATCGATGACCTCGGAGATGGACGGGCTCTTGCGCAACGGCAGTTCGCGCAGGGTGCGGGCCAGGTCCACGACCTCGCCGGCGGTGACGGTGTCGACCTCGGGGGCGCGGGCGGTGACGATCTCGCGTTCACGTTCGGGGGTGGGGTAGCCGACGTGGTAGTGCAGGCAGCGGCGCTTGAGGGCGGGCGAGAGTTCGCGGGTGTCGTTGGAGGTCAGGATCACCCAGGGCGCGGACCGGGCGGTGAAGGTGCCCACCTCCGGAATGGTCACCTGCCGCTCCGCGAGGACCTCGAGGAGCAGCGCCTCCATGGACTCCTCGGTGCGGTCGACCTCGTCGACGAGGAGGACTACCGGCTCCGGGGAGAGGATCGCCTCGAGCAGGGGACGCACGGCCAGGAATGTCTCGGAATACAGGCCGAAGTCCTGCGCGGCGAGGAAGCGGGACGCCTCGGCGACCTCGGGGTAGGCGGCGAGCTGCTCGCCGATGCGATCCCGCAGCATCTGCACGTGCAGCAGCTGCTTGGCGTAGTCCCACTCGTACAGCGCCCGGCTGTCGTCGAGACCCTCGTAGCACTGCAGCCGTACCAGCTTGCGCCCGCCGACGGCGGCGAGCGCCTTGGCGAGTTCGGTCTTGCCGACGCCGGCCGGGCCCTCGAGCAGCAGCGGCCGCTCGAGCGCGGTGGCGAGGTGGACGACGACCGCGAACTCGTCGTCGGCGATGTAGTCGTGGCGGCGCAGCGCGTCGGCGAGTTCCGGTCCGCTGGTGAAGCTGGTCATCGGTGCTCCTGTGTCGTCGTCGGCACTCGAGGTGGGTATGTCCGGGGCGGGTCGCCCCGCCCCGGACACGGATCGGTCGGGTGGTGGGTCAGTAGGCCCGGTTGATGCAGTGGTCGACGACGGGGATCATCGACTCGACCGTCACCTCGCGCGGGTTGCCCGGCGTGCACCAGTCGCCCTGGATGTGCTCGGAGATGGCGCGCACGGTCTTCTCGTCGCCCTTGATGACGTCGCCGCGTCCGGCGTACTTGCCGGTGTTCATGCGGTTCTTCTCGTACGAGTCGACGCGCACCTGACCGAAGTTGTCGGGGATGCCGACGTCCTTGGCCAACCGGATGGCGGCCTCGACCGCGGCGTCCGCCGCCTGGACGGTGGTCATGTTGCGGGTGTCGACACCCATCGCGGTGGCGATGCGGGCGTAGTGCTCGTAGCGCGAGGGCAGGTTGTACTCCCACACGCGCGGCAGGGCGATCGCGTTGTTGAGGCCGTGGTGGCTGTCGAAGAACGCGGACACGGCGTGCGAGATGGAGTGCACGATGCCCAGGCCGCCCGAGTTGAAGGCCTGCGCGGCGATGTACTGGGCGTTCATCATGCCCTCGCGGGCCTTGAGGTTGCGCGGCTCGAAGGTGGCCTCACGCAGGTGCTTGGCGACGAGCTCGATCGAGTACAGAGCGTTGCCGAGCGACGGGGCGAAGTCCAGCCGCGAGACGAAGGGCTCGGAGCCATGGGCGAGGACGTCGAAGCCGCAGTACGCGGTGAAGTGCTGCGGGCAGGTGTAGTACAGCAGCGGGTCGTCGATGGCGAGGGTGACGATCGTGGCCTCGTCGAAGCCGACCCACTTGTGAGGGTGGTCCATGTCGGAGGTGTCGGTGATGACGTATGCCCAGGAGGTCTCCGAGCCGGTGCCGGCGGTGGTCGAGACGGCGATGTGCGGCGGGTTCTCCTTGTTGGTGGACTTGGCGAAGCCCTCGAACTCGTTGATGTTGCGGCCGTCGTGGGCGATGACCACGCGGGCGCCCTTCGCGGCGTCGTGGCTCGAGCCGCCGCCGACGGAGATGATGGAGTCGCACTTCTCCTGCTGGTAGAGGGCGGCGGCCTCCATGACGTTGTAGTCCTTGGGGTTGGACTCGACCTTGTCGAACAGGACGACCTCGACACCCTGGTACTCGATCTTGCCGATCAGCTCCTCGATGATGCCCGAACCGCGCAGACCGGTCGTCATCAGCAGGGTGCGCTTGAAGCCCAGGTTCTTCGCCTCGACACCGATGATGTCGTGGGCGCCGACACCCATCAGTGCCCGCGGGAAGGGGTGGAACTCCTTGATGGGGAAGTCCCAGATCTGGTTGAGTTCGATGGCCATCGCGTCTCTCCTGATGTGTCGGCCGGAAGTGGTGGTTCGAATGCGGCGTCCGGTGTGACCGGCGTCTCTTCGCATCTCCACCTTCGGTCTCGATCACGCCCACGGAAAGGGCTTCGCGCCCGAACCGTCCGGTCGCGGCCCCGAAGCCGTCCGGTCGATCGGGCCGGCCTGCCCGATCGGGCAGGGGTCCGTTCCCGCTGATCGGGAGCCGACCGCAGCCCGACGCGCCCCGTCCCGGTAGCGTTCTGTTGCTGATATCCTGAAACTAGAACGCGTTCTAGATTGCTTCACCCGCACCACGGAAGGACCGACCTGGCCATGACGACAGTCGAGGTGCCGCACGGCTCGCGATCCGCGATCCTGACCGTCTCCGCAGTCATCGAGGAGACGCCGGACTCGCGCTCGATCGTCTTCGACGTGCCGGCCGAGCTCCAGGACAAGTTCGCGTACAAGCCCGGACAGTTCCTGACCCTGCGCATCCCGAGCGAGCAGACCGGCTCCGTGGCCCGTTGCTACTCGCTGGCCAGCTCCCCGTACACCGACGACGCCCCCAAGGTCACGGTCAAGCGGACGGTCGACGGCTACGGGTCCAACTGGCTGTGCGACCGGATCTCCGCCGGTGACCGCATCGAGGTTCTGCCGCCGTCGGGCGTCTTCACCCCGAAGTCCCTCGACCACGACTTCCTGCTGTTCGGCGCGGGCAGCGGCATCACCCCGGTCGTCTCGATCCTCAAGTCGGCACTGACCCAGGGGTCCGGCAAGGTCGTGCTGGTCTACGCCAACCGCGACGAGGCGTCGGTCATCTTCGCCGAGGAGCTGCGCTCCCTGGCCGAGAAGTACCCGACCCGGCTGACCGTCGTGCACTGGCTCGAGTCCGTGCAGGGCCTGCCGTCCGCCGAGCAGCTCGCCACCCTGGCGGCCCCGTTCAGCAGCCACGAGGCGTTCATGTGCGGCCCCGGCCCGTTCATGGATGCCGTGCACCGAGCGCTGCAGATCGCCGGCATGCCGCGCACGCAGGTGCACGCGGAGGTGTTCAACTCTCTCGCGGGAGACCCGTTCGCCGACCACACCCCCGTCGAGGTGAGCGACGAGGAGGCGGCCGACGCCGCGACGGTGGAGGTCGAGCTGGACGGGGAGACCCACACGATTCCGTGGCCGCGGTCGCAGACCCTCGTCGACATCATGCTCTCCAAGGGACTCGACGTGCCGTACTCCTGCCAGGAGGGCGAGTGCGGCTCGTGTGCGTGCACCGTCCTCGACGGCAAGGTCGAGATGGAGCACTGCGAGATCCTCGACCCCGAGGACATCGAGGCAGGCTACGTCCTGGGCTGCCAGGCCCGCCCGGTGACGGACACCGTCAAGATCGTCTTCTGAGACGGGTCCCTCGTCGGTCCTCGTCTCAGCGGACGAGGACCGGCGCCTCGACCAGCTGGGCGGCCGGCTTTCGCGGGCCGCGCAGCGCCACACCCACCCCGGCGCCGAGCGCGAGCACGATCACGGCGCCGCCGTAGCCCAGCGTCGTCGCGGTCAGCCCGTACGCGCCGGTCGCGAGGCCCGCGATCACCGCGGGCACGGAGAACGCGAGGTAGCAGACGACGAACGTGGTGGCGAACAGGCGACCGCGTTCGTGCGGTGCCGCCAGACCGCCGATGACGTTCATCGCTCCCAGGAACGCCGCACCCCAGCCGAAGCCCGCGACGGCGGTCCCGGCGAAGTAGGCGACGGCCCACCCACCGAGCACGGCGGTCACGACGACGCCGACGCCGGTGGCCAGGATCGCGGTCCCCGCGACGACCACGCGCCGCGGATCGAGACCGCGGAGCATCGTCGCCGCCACCGAACCGGACGCGAAGAGCGTGAAGATCGCCAGCCCGCCGACGAGGCGGTTGCCGATCCCGAAGACCGTACCCACGATCGACGGTCCGAGAGACATGTAGAGCCCGCCGAGCGACCACGCCGACAGCAGGGCCGGCAGGATCACCAGGTACGGGCCCCGCACCCCGGCCGGCACGGACGCACTCGGCAGCAGGCTGCGCAGCGCGGCCCGGCGGGTAGCGAAGCCCGGCGCGGGTACCCGGTCGGGGACGAAGACGAGCACGGCGGCCAGCGCCAGCGCCATCAGGACGACGAGGACGTAGACGAGCACAGTCGGAAAGGGCGCGAACTGCACGAGCAGTCCCGCGCCGGCGGCACCGAGGGCGAGCCCGAGCGACGGCGCGACACTGTTGACGAACGATCCGAGCCTGGGGCTCGGTTGCAGGTCGATCACGGCGGCGCTCACGGCTCCGGTGGCCGCCCCGACCGCGAGGCCCTGCAGCACGCGGGCCAGGACGAGCCAGCCTACGTCGTCGGCAAGGATGAACACGCCCATGCTCACCACGAGCAGCAGTAGCGCTCCGATCAGCACGGGCCGGCGGCCGACCTGGTCGGAGATCGAGCCGATCGTCAGCAGGGTGGCGAGCAGGGCCAGGGCGTACACGGCGAAGACGGCGGTCAGCATTCCCGGCGAGAAGCCCCATTGCTGCTGGTACAGCGGATAGAGCGGGGAGGGAGCGGACGACGACGCGGTGAGCAGGAAGCTGGCCGTGCCGACCGCCAGGAAACCGTGACGGCGTGGCAGGGAGCGACCCGGCGTCGGCTCCGGCATCGGACCTCCTCGGAACTCGCGGGAACAGTCGACAGTTCGTTGACCAAGGCAACGATCTAGTGGAACATGCCGGGCGCGGAGATCATTCCCCGCCCGGTCACTTCCCTGTAAAAACCGCCTCTCACCTGCGCTCGAGCGTTACCGCAGTGCAACGTCCCGACCGTTGACCGACCGGTCGATCAGGGTTATACCGAAGACAGGACCCGATACGCACTAGGAGGCTCGACATGTTCTCCGACAGCCGGCTACAGGATTACGTGGCCGTGATCCTGGGCGTCTTCACCGCCCTGTCCCCCCTGTGGGTCACCACCGACACCACGACGACGTGGACCCTCGTCGTTCTCGGCGTGCTGATCGCGCTGACCGGACTCGCGCAGATCGTCCGGCCCACGATGGCAGCGATCGACTACGCGATGGGTGTATTCGGCGTGCTGTTGTTCCTCTCCCCCTGGGTCATGGGCTACACCGAGTACAGCGGTGCATCCTGGACGGCCTGGGTGGTGGGCGTGCTCACCGTGGTCGTCGCGGTAGCAGCACTGCCCGCGATGAACGCGCGGATGCACGGACACGGCGGACTGGCCACGCACCACTGATCACCACCGCTCACCCCGCGGACGGCC
>NZ_JAUIZP010000036.1:0-175921 GCF_041414735.1 Rhodococcus sp. GXMU-t2271 | reverse complement strand
ACGGCCGGCATGCCGGCCGTCCGCCCACGCCCCTGGCGCCTTCACATTCCCGCCCGTGCCCCCGGAGGTGAACACCATGAGCACCCCGGGCTCGAAACCGCCGCGCCGTCGCGCCCGGCGGGACAACGCCGCGCGAGTGCACATCCTCGACGCCGCCGAAACCCTCTTCGCCGCACACGGCTTCGACGCCACCTCGACGACCGCGATCGCCGTCGCCGCCGACGTACCCAAGGGACTGATCTTCTACTACTTCCCCACCAAGGAATCGATCCTCGAGACGCTCGTCGCCGAGCGACTGCCCGCCGAACCGATCCAGGACGTCACCGGCCTCGTCTCCCCCGGCGACCCGGCGGCCAGTCTCGTCAACCTCGACGCCGCCCTCGACCTGCGCACCCACCACTCCTCGCTGCTCCGGGTCATCTGGCGTGAGGCCGAGAGCCATCCCGGCCTGCGCGCCCCGTTGCGCCGGCTGCGCACCTCCCTCCAGGAGGCCACCATGCGGGTCCTGCAGGCCAGCGTGCCCGGCCCGATACAACCGGGCACCCTGCGGACCTGTGCGACGACGTGGGTGTCGGCGATGTTCTCCGCGGCCACGGTCGACCGCCTGTTCGGTCTCGACGGCCCCTCCCCCGACGAACTCGGCGGCGTCGCGCGGCTCGTCGCCGCGGGCATGGCCGGGATGGGCTGAGCGGAACGACCGGTCAGCGCGTGCCGGCGCGTGGAGCGTCGTCGCCGGGCAGCCCCGCGGTCGGGTCACCGAGGCCGTCGACGAGCCCGCGGCCCGCCGGGTAGCCGAGGGCACCGGGGGGAAGCTCGCCGGGCCTGCCGCTCAGGAACACCTCGACCCGCCCGCTGCCCGCCCACGGCCGGCCGAGGGCGTCGATGCGCCGCAGAGTCTGTGCCGCCACCGCCTCGGCGCTGTCGAACAGGCGTACCCCGGGCGGCAGGTGCGCGGCGATGACGTCGGCCACCAGCGGGTAGTGGGTACAGCCGAGGACGACACCGCGCACGTCGGCCGGGGTCCGTTCCGCCGCCGCCGCGATCGCCGTGGCCGCGGCGGTCGTGTCGCCGCGGTCGATGGCGTCGGCGAGCCCGTGGCAGGCCACCCCCACCACTTTGCTGTCGCCGGCGAACCGCGCGACGAGGTCGGCCTGGTAGCGGCTGGCGGTGGTTGCGGCGGTGGCCCAGATCGCCACCGATTCGCACGCTGCGGCGGCCGGCTTGATCGCCGGCACGGTTCCGATCACCGGGATCTCGTCGCCGAGGGCCTCGCGCACATGCTCGAGCGCGGTCACGGACGCCGTGTTGCACGGCAGGACGACCACCTCGGCACCCCGGGTCACGGCCCGCTCCGCGGTGCGCACGACCCGGTCGATCACCCAGTGCCCGGGCTTCGGCCCCCACGGGGCGCCGTCCGGGTCCATCGACAGCATCAGGTCCAGTTCGGGACGCAATCGGCGCAGCCAGGCAGACGTCGGCAGCAGGCCGAGACCCGAGTCGATGAGCGCAACGATCACCCTACGAATCTAGCGGTCGCCGACTCGGCGGTTACGACGTGGGAGTGAGGATCTCCGTGATCGGCGCGCCCGCGGCGATCTTCCCCCGCATCTTCATCACCTGTCCGGCCAGCCCCGCGCCGACCACACCCGTCAGGCGGCCGTCCCGTTCGTAGTAGGCGAGGAACTTGCGGCCGTCGTCGCGCACCACGTGCACGGTGTCGTCGGCGCGGACCGCGCCGAGCGCCTGGATCTTCACGTCGTACTGATCGCTCCAGAAGTACGGCACCTGCGCGACCGGATCGCTCTCCGAGCCGAGGAGCGCGCCGGCGAGCACCTTCGCCTGCTCACCGGCGTTCGTCCAGTGCTCGAGCCGCGCGCGGGGGCCGTCCGAGACCTCCCAGGCCGCGACGTCGCCGACCGCCCACACGTGCGGGACGGACGTGCGGCCCACGCCGTCGCACACCACCCCGTCGTCCACGCGCACGCCCGAACCGTCGAGCCAGTCGGTGACCGGCACCGAGCCGATGCCGACGACGACCACATCCACCTCGAGTTCGGTGCCGTCACCGAGGACCGCCCCGGTGACCCGGCCGCCGCCGCGCACCTCTTGCACCCCGACGCCCGTGCGGACCTGCACGCCCTCCTCGGTGTGCAGCCGGGCGACCAGCGCGCCCACCTGCTCGCCGAGAACGGATGCGAGCGGGGCGGCCTGCGGCTCGACCAGTACCACGTCCATGCCCCGCCCCCGCAGACTCGCCGCGACCTCGCACCCGATGAATCCGCCGCCGACGACGAGCGCTCGTCCGCCCGGGACCACCGCAGCGCGCAGGGCCCGGCTGTCGTCCAACGACCGCAGCACGTGTACTCCGGCGAGCCCGGCCGTGCCGGGCAGCGGCCTCGGTCGCAGCCCGGTTGCGATGATCAGTTCGTCGAAGCCGACGCGCTGACCGTCGGACAGGGCGAGGGTACGAGTCGCCGGGTCGAGCCCGCGCGCCCGGACCCCCAGGCGCAGCTCGATGCGCTGGTCGTCGAAGAACTCCCGCGGCCGCAGTGTGGTGTCGTCGGTGCCGCCCCGGACCACCTCCTTCGACAGCGGCGGCCGGTCGTAGGGCAGGTGCGGTTCGTCGCCGATCAGGACGAGCTCCCCGTCGAATCCGCCGCCACGCAGTTCCTCGGCGACGCGCACCCCCGCCAATCCGGCCCCGACCACGACGATCCGCTGCGTACCCGTCACACCCACCCGCTCCGCCCTCTCCTCAGACAGTGACCCAGGCCACCGCAATCCGTGCAACTGTTTTACCAAATGCGCGGACCCCCGGACAGCGCGTCGTTCCTGCGCGAGCCGCGCCCCCCGCACCCGCCCGGAGTTACTACAGTCGGAGGGGACAGAACTTCATCCGGCAGGCCGACGAGGAGCCCCCATGACCAGCGACAGCGGCGCAGGCATCAGCCGCGTGCAGTTCGGCAACGGAATCACGCCGGGACCGGTCGATACGCAGGGGCGCACCATCATCGCCGACGCGGTCGTGGCGAAGATCGCCGGAATCGCGACCCGCGAGATCAGCGGTGTCTACGACGTCGGCGCCGGCACCGCACGCGTGGTCGGGGCGCTTCGGGACCGCATCCCCGGCGCGCGGATCAACCACGGGCAGGGCGTCGCCGTGGAGGTCGGCGAGAAGCAGGCGGCGATCGACATCGGCGTCGTCGCCGAATACGGCGTGGCCCTGCACGAACTCGCGGTCGCGATCCGCCACAACGTGATCACCGCCGTCGAACGGATGACCGGCCTCGAGGTCACCGAAGTCAACATCACCGTCTTCGACGTCGTGCTGTTCGACGAGGCCACGGGCGTCGCCGAAGACCTGAAACCCCGCGTCCAGTGACCACCCCCGCCGAGCCCGCAGAACTGGCCGCGGCCGCCGCCCTCAAGGTGCCCGGCGTCGCCGAGCTGCACGGCGGAGCCTTCGGCGAGGTCGCGACGTATCTGCCGGGCCGGCGTGTCACCGGGATCCGCCTCGGCGCGGACACGTGCGCGGTGCACATCGTCGTCGAGTACCCGGCCGACCTGTACGCCGTCGCGGCCGCCGTCCGGGACCGGCTCGGGCCGCTGGTCGGCGTCCCCGTCGACGTGACCATCGAAGACCTACGGATCCCGTCGCCCGACGGCGAGCACCCGACCAGTGAGGTGACCCCGTGAACCACACCCCTGTCAGCAACACCGCCATCGGACTCCTGGCGGGTCTGCTCCTCGCCCTCGCCGGCATCCTCGGCGGCTTCAGCGGCCTGCTGTTCGGCATCCTGCTCGGCGCCCTCGGCATGGCTGTCGGTGCCCACCGTGACGGCCTCCTCGACCTGGGCGCGCTGCTGCGGAGCCGGGGCCGTGGCTGACTCCAGGCCCACCGAGCCGGAGACGCTGCCGTCCCGGGCCGGCGCCGACGCGGTCGCTCCCGAGACGGTCGACCCCGTCGGGCACCGCGGACAGCTGGTGATCAAGGACCGCGCCGTCGAGCGGATCGCCGCGGCCGCCGCCCTCCAGGTGCCCGGGGTGATCCGCCAGCGCGGCGGACTCAGCCTGTTCACCGGGCGGGACCTGCCCCGCGCCGACGTCACCACCGGCGGCGGCGCCGTCGCGGTCAACCTGTACATCGCGGCCGAATGGCCCTACGACGCCGCCGCCCTCACCCGGCGGGTGCACGACGCAGTCGACCGTCAACTCCACGAGCTGACCGGTCTGCCGGTGCACGAACTCAACGTCCTCGTCGCCGCGACGTCCGTCGCCGAGGCGGCCGAACGCAGCGAACCGTCGGTGCCGGTCGAGTACACCGAGGCCGACATCGTCGCCCGGACCGAGTACCGGGCTCCGGTCCCGGTCGTCGCGCCGCTGCCGCCCCTCGCCCACCCGGCCGCGGCGCCGGCGGCCGCGCTCATCGCCGTGGGGGCACTGGCGCTCGCGTTCGCCGCGGCCCGGGAACTGCTCATCGTCCGCGGCACGTATGCGGGCGCGCCGTGGCTGCGGAACTCCTTCGAGTGGTTCGGCCGGCTGCACTGGCAGAGCTGGATCGCACCCGTCGCCGCGGCGCTGGTCTTGCTCGGGGTCGTGCTCGTGGTGGTGGCCGTCAAGCCGCGTCGCCGCACGCACGTGCCCCTGCAGGTGTCCGGACCGGTTCCCACGGTGTGGATGCGCCGAACCGACCTGGCCCGGATGTGCAGCGCCCACGCGTCGACGCTGCCCGGCGTGTACGCGGCCCGCACCGTCGTGGACCGTCGCCGGGCGCTGGTCAGCATCGTGGGATCGGGTGAGGAGTCGACCGCCGATCTGGTCGCCGCGGTCCGGGGCGCGGTGGCCCCGAACCTGGAACTGCTCGCCGAGCCGATCGCGCTCGTGGTGCAGGTGCATCGGCCGAGGACGGCGCGATGAAGCTGCGCACCGTCCTGGTCAACCGGTTGCTCACGTTCGCCGTGGGCGCCGCACTGCTCGGCGCCGGGGCGTTCGCGCTGGCCTGGCTCTGGCAGGTGAGTTTCGCCCGGGAATGGCTGGCCCGCCTGGACCGCCCGCGCATCATCGACATCCCGGACCAGTCCTGGTGGGAGGGCGCGCTGTGGACCGCCGTCGCCGTGGGCGTGACAATCGGGATCGTGCTCCTGGCGGTCAACTTCTCCCGGCGCCGGACGTCGCGGGTGCAGCTGTACGACGAGGTCACCGAGGCCACCCTGGCCGTGGAGCTCGGACCGGTGGCCGACGGCGTCGCCGGCGAGCTGGCGGCCCTGCCCGGGGTGCGGGCCACACGCAGCCGGGCCGTCGTCGAGCGCCACCTGCCGACCCTGTCGATCACGGTGTATGCGGATCCGAACATCGACGTCGCCGACTTCACCGCCCGTGCCGAGGAAACCGCCGAGCGGGCCGCCCGCGCGCTGGGCGGGGCCCGGGTGGCGACGCAGGTGCTGCTGCACCTGGATCCGGCTCACCCCGAACCCGCCGCGTAGCCGCTCCCCCACTGCCCGAGCCCACTGCCCGAGCCCCCTCTGCCCGAGCCCCCTCTGCCCGAGCCCACTGCCGGAGCCGCCGCCGGCCGAGCTGAGCGAATGTCTCGCGTACCGCGGCTTATCGGCTCGGCGATCTGTTCGCTCGACGCCGGAAACGCCGAACGGCGCCCACCCCGAAGGATGGACGCCGTTCGACGTCAGCGAGAACCAGCTCACTCGATGATCGCGTAGGCGGTGCCTACTTGATGATCGCGTAGGCGGTGCCTACTTGATGATCTTCGTGACGCGACCGGCGCCGACGGTGCGGCCACCCTCGCGGATCGCGAAGCGCAGGCCCTCGTCCATGGCGACCGGCTGGATCAGAACGACCGACATCTCGGTGTTGTCGCCCGGCATGACCATCTCGGTGCCCTCGGGAAGGGTCACAACGCCCGTCACGTCCGTAGTACGGAAGTAGAACTGCGGACGGTAGTTGTTGAAGAACGGCGTGTGGCGGCCGCCCTCCTCCTTGTTGAGGATGTAGGCCTGGCCCTCGAACTCCGTGTGCGGAGTGGTGGTGCCCGGCTTCACGACGACCTGGCCGCGCTCGACGTCCTCGCGCTTGATGCCGCGGACCAGCAGACCGACGTTGTCGCCGGCCTGGCCCTGGTCGAGCAGCTTGCGGAACATCTCGATGCCCGTGACCGTGGTCTTGGTCGAGGTCGGACGGATACCGACGATCTCGACCTCCTCGTTCACGTTGATGACACCGCGCTCGATGCGGCCGGTGACGACCGTGCCACGACCGGTGATGGTGAAGACGTCCTCGACGGGCATGAGGAACGGCTTGTCGGTCTCACGAACCGGATCCGGGATGGACTCGTCGACGGCGTCCATCAGGTCCTCGATGGACTTGACCCACTTCTCGTCGCCCTCGAGCGCCTTGAGCGCCGAGATCGGGATGACCGGGGCGTTCTCGTCGAACTCCTGGGCGGCCAGCAGCTCGCGGACCTCCATCTCGACGAGCTCGAGGATTTCCTCGTCGTCGACCATGTCGGCCTTGTTCAGGGCGACCAGGATGTAGGGCACACCGACCTGACGGGCGAGCAGCACGTGCTCGCGAGTCTGCGGCATCGGGCCGTCGGTGGCGGCCACGACCAGGATCGCGCCGTCCATCTGAGCCGCACCGGTGATCATGTTCTTGATGTAGTCGGCGTGACCCGGGGCGTCGACGTGCGCGTAGTGGCGCTTCTCGGTCTGGTACTCGACGTGGGAGATGTTGATCGTGATACCACGAGCCTTCTCCTCCGGAGCCTTGTCGATCTGGTCGAACGCGAAGCTCTCGTTCAGGTCCGGGTACTTGTCGGCGAGCACCTTGGTGATGGCAGCCGTGGTGGTGGTCTTGCCGTGGTCGACGTGACCGATGGTGCCGATGTTCACGTGCGGCTTGGTCCGCTCGAACTTCGCCTTCGCCACTTGAGGGTCCTCCTGGACTGTTGTTGCTTGCAGTATGCAGCAGTGCGGTTTTGTTACTTACTTGGTCGTGCAGCCGACCGGTTCTGCAACCGAGGTTACTCGCCGGTCGCCTTGGCGATGATTTCCTTCGAGACGTTCGACGGAACCTCAGCGTAGGAATCGAACACCATGGAGAAGTTCGCGCGACCCTGGGTCTTCGACCGCAGGTCACCGATGTAACCGAACATCTCCGAGAGCGGAACCAGCGCCTTCACGACACGGGCACCACTGCGTTCCTCCATGGCCTGGATCTGGCCACGGCGGGAGTTGAGGTCGCCGATCACTTCACCCATGTAGTCCTCGGGGGTGGTGACCTCGACAGCCATGAGCGGCTCGAGGATGACCGGCGCGGCCTTGCGCGCAGCCTCCTTCAGAGCCTGCGAACCGGCGATCTTGAACGCCATTTCCGACGAGTCCACGTCGTGGTAGGCGCCGTCGAGCAGGGTGACCTTGACGTTCACCAGCGGGTACCCGGCGAGCACGCCGTACTGCATCGCGTCCTGCGCACCGGCGTCGACCGACGGGATGTACTCGCGGGGCACGCGACCACCGGTGACCTTGTTCTCGAACTCGTAGGTCGCGCCGTCCTCGCCCACGAACGGCTCGAGGGCGATGATGACCTTCGCGAACTGGCCGGAACCGCCGGTCTGCTTCTTGTGCGTGAACTCGAGCTTCTCGACCGGCTTGGTGATGGTCTCGCGGTACGCCACCTGCGGCTTGCCGACGTTGGCCTCGACCTTGAACTCGCGACGCATCCGGTCGACGAGGATGTCGAGGTGGAGCTCGCCCATGCCGCCGATGACGGTCTGGCCGGTCTCCTCGTCGAGCTCGACGGAGAAGGTGGGATCCTCCTCGGCCAGCTTCTGGATCGCGGTGCCCAGCTTCTCCTGGTCGGACTTGGTCTTCGGCTCGATGGAGACCTGGATGACCGGGTCCGGGAAGGTCATGGACTCGAGCACGATCGGGGCGTCCTGCGCGCACAGGGTGTCGCCGGTCGTGGTGTCCTTCAGGCCGATCATCGCGTAGATGTGGCCGGCCACCGCCTCGTCGACCGGGTTCTCCTTGTTGGCGTGCATCTGGAACAGCTTGCCGATGCGCTCCTTCTTGCCCTTGGTGGCGTTGAGCACCTGGGCGCCGGGCTCGATGCGACCGGAGTACACGCGCACGAAGGTCAGCTTGCCGAAGAACGGGTGCGCGGCGATCTTGAACGCCAGCGCGGAGAAGGGCTCGTCCTTGCTCGGCTTGCGAGTGAGGGTCTCCTCCTCGTCGCCGAGCTTGTGTCCCTCGACCTCGCCGATGTCGAGCGGGTTCGGCAGGTAGTCGATGACCGCGTCGAGCATGGGCTGGATGCCCTTGTTCTTGAACGCGGACCCGCACAGCACCGGGTACAGCTCGGAGGCGACGGTCAGCTTCCGGATGGCGCCCTTGATCTCGGCGACGGTCAGTTCCTCGCCACCGAAGTACTTCTCCATGAGCTCTTCGTCGCTCTCGGCGACCGTCTCGAGCAGCTTCTCGCGGTACTCGGCGGCCTTGTCGGCCAGGTCCGCGGGGATCTCCTCGACGGTCGGCTCGGCGCCGATCTCGACGGTGCCACGCCAGGTGTAGGCCTTCATCTCGACCAGGTCGACGACGCCGTCGAACGCGTCCTCGGCACCGATCGGCAGCTGCAGGACGAGCGGCTTGGCGCCGAGGCGGTCGATGATGGTCTGGACCGTGAAGTAGAAGTCCGCGCCCATCTTGTCCATCTTGTTGACGAAGCAGATGCGCGGAACGTCGTACTTGGCAGCCTGCCGCCAGACCTGCTCGGACTGCGGCTCGACGCCCTCCTTGCCGTCGAACACGGCGACCGCGCCGTCGAGGACGCGCAGCGACCGCTCGACCTCGACCGTGAAGTCGACGTGGCCGGGGGTGTCGATGATGTTGATCTGGTTCTTGTTCCAGAAGCAGGTCACCGCGGCGGAGGTGATGGTGATGCCGCGTTCCTTCTCCTGCTCCATCCAGTCGGTGGTCGACGCACCGTCGTGGGTCTCACCGATCTTGTAGTTCACACCGGTGTAGAAGAGGATGCGCTCGGTCGTCGTGGTCTTGCCGGCATCGATGTGCGCCATGATGCCGATGTTGCGGACCTTGTTCAGGTCGGTCAGCACTTCCTGTGCCACAGGTAACCCCGCTCGTAGCTCGTGTCGGTCCTAGGGTGCGGACCAGTGTTCTCGGATGTTCAGCCGGCCTTGAGGGACCGACACAGTTGTGCGAGCGGCCGGCCGGGAGGATGTCGGTAGCACCGGACCCTCCCGACCGGCAGCGACTCACCAGCGGTAGTGCGCGAACGCCTTGTTGGCCTCGGCCATCTTGTGGGTGTCCTCGCGACGCTTCACGGACGCACCCAGACCGTTGCTGGCGTCGAGGAGCTCGTTCGCGAGACGCTCGACCATCGTCTTCTCACGACGCTGACGCGAGAAGGTGACCAGCCACCGCAGCGCGAGGGTGGTCGAACGGCCGGGACGAACCTCGACCGGCACCTGGTAGGTGGCGCCACCGACACGGCGGCTGCGCACCTCGAGGGCGGGCTTGACGTTGTCCAGCGCGCGCTTGAGGGTGACGACCGGATCGGTGCCGGTCTTCTCGCGCGCCCGCTCGAGTGCCTCGTAGACGATGCGCTCGGCGGTGGACTTCTTGCCGTCCAGCAGGATCTTGTTGACCAGCTGGGTGACCAGCGGCGACCCGTAGACCGGGTCGGCGATCAGGGGACGCTTCGGAGCGGGACCCTTACGTGGCATCAGCCCTTCTCCTTCTTCGCGCCGTAGCGGCTGCGCGCCTGCTTGCGGTTCTTGACACCCTGGGTGTCGAGCGAACCGCGGATGATCTTGTAGCGGACACCGGGGAGGTCCTTCACACGACCACCGCGCACGAGCACCATCGAGTGCTCCTGCAGGTTGTGACCCTCACCCGGGATGTACGCGGTGACCTCGACGGAGCTGGTCAGACGCACGCGGGCGACCTTCCGGAGCGCCGAGTTCGGCTTCTTCGGGGTGGTGGTGTACACGCGAGTGCACACGCCGCGACGCTGCGGGCTGCCCTTGAGGGCCGCGGTCTTGACCTTGGCGGCCTTGTCGCGGCGGCCCTTGCGGACCAGCTGATTGATGGTTGGCATCTACCGGCTTTCTCGTTGTCTGAAGACTGCTCGCACGAGCAACCTTGGCTGTTCTGAAATTAGGGATCCATCGGTTGGGGCAAGAGAGCTGCTGCCCCGCACCCACCCCTCGTGTGCACACGAGGTCGGGCGTGTCGCGTACCCCCACACAGGCAGCCGGGGGCTCGCTCCTGCGGAGATTCCACAGACCGCGCGCACGGCACTACCTCGCATAGGCACACAGATCGGCCCGGGCATGCCGGACACGACCCACAACGATACCCGGCGGCGCGGCGCGAGGTCAAAGCGAGTCGCGGGGGTCCGCCGGCGCTCAACTGCTGAGGTCGAGGGTCAGTCGGGCCAGCGTGACGGCCGCCGCACACGGATCCGGGGACTGCGGGCCGGGGGCGTACTGGACCCACCAGCCGAAGATCCCTGTCGTGGACGCTCCCGCCGAGATCCCGCAGGACGCCGGGTCGTCGGGCGGGCGCATCAGCACGGCCCGCCGGCCCTCCACGGTCGTGTTCTCCACCGCGTACCCCAGCCGTTGCGCCGTCCCCCGCTCGGTGTCCAGCGAACCCGTCTCGAACCAGTTGAAGGTGATCTTCGCCGCCCCGCCCGCAGTGTCCCACCGGCAGATCGCCCCGAAGAAGCCCCGCTCGACCGCCTCCACGCCGACCGCCTCGGCGATCTGCTCGTCGGTGACGGCGTCGCACTCAGTGAGCAGGCGGGTGAACTCGGCGGAGGCGCCACCCGATCCGGCCCCCTGCGGCACCGCCTGCCCCTCGATCGTGCTGCCGCATCCGGCGAGCGTCGCAGCCAGGACCAGCACCGCCGGCAGGGCCGCCGCCCGCATCGTCCGCGTCACTCCTGTGCCCTTTCCGCGCTGAGCTCGGCCAGGTCGCGGGCCACCACGCACGCGTCCGCGGCCGGGGTGAAGGACCCGTACGTCACGGACCAGTGCACGAAGTCGCCGCCGAACTGCACGCCGATCTCGCACAGCACGGTCTGCCCGACGTCGTTCTGTGCCGAGCCCTGGAAGCCGGGTCTGCCGTCGATCTCCACGTCGATCGCGGGCCGGCCGATCAGGTCGGAACCGGCTCGTTCGCGGCCGATCGGGCTGCCGCGGTACCAGGAGAACGTCACGCTCGGGCCGCCCGCCCCGACCAGCTCCCATTCGCACCCCACCGAGTTGCGGGTGATCTGTGCGAACGACCCCAACCCGAAGGCCCGGGCCACCTCGTCGTCGGTGACCGACCCGCACGCACCGAAGAACGGGCCCGGCTCGGTCACCGCCAGCGTGGGCGCCGCGCCCGGAGCCGGGGTCTCGGCCGCATCCGAACCGCACCCGGCGACGACGGCACCGACGAGCCCGAGGACCGCGACCGTGGCCGGCTTGGGAAGCATGACACCAACCTAACCGGCCGGGTGCTGCGCCGCCGCACGCTGCCGGGCCGCGTCGAGCACCGTGTCGAGCTGCGCGGCCCAGTGCTTCACGATCTCGGCCCGACGCCGCGAGTCGTCGGTGAGGACGTCGGCGAGGCCGAGGCCGCGCGCGAGGTCGAGGGTCGCCTGCACCATGCGGTGCACCGTCGGGTCGACCTCGTCCACGCCGAGCTGCTCGACGGCGACCCGGTGGGCGACGCGGCCGAAGTGTTCCTCGAGCGGGACGATGCGGGCCCGCAGTTCGGGATCGGCGGCCGCGGCCGTCCACACCTGCAGCGCCGCCTTGAACAGGCTGCCGGTGTAGTAGTCGACGAGCCGGCGCACCACCGCCTCGGTACGGGCGACGCCGACGGGCATGTCGACGGGCTCGCGGCGGGCGAGGTCCATCCGGCTGTCGAACATGAACTCGAGCGCCGCGGTGATCAGGTCCTCCCGGGTCGGGAAGTGGTGCTGCGCGGCGCCCCGGGAGACCCCCGCCCGTTCGGCGACGACGCCCACGGTGGTCGCGCCCCACCCCAGCTCCGCGAGGCATTCGATGCTCGCCTCGAGCAGCCGGCGGCGGGTGACCCGGCTCCGATCCTGTTTGGGCTGGCGGGTCATCGCGGCGCGTCCTCGCCGGTGGCGGCCGTGGGTTCGTCGTCCACGAGGACCTGTTCGAGCTGACGGCGCCACACCGCCAGCTGAGGTTCGGTCAGCGGGTCGCGCGGGTCGATGGCGTAGCCGAGGGCCGCCCCGCGCATCGCCTGGTAGATCAGGTCACGCACCTCCACGAACCGGGGGCGGTTCGCGATCTCGGGACCGAAGTTCGCCGTCGTCTGCTCCTTGATCATCCGCCCCAGGATGCGTTCGAGCGGCAGCAACTCGGCCCGGAGTTCCTCGTGGCCGCGGGCGGCGAGCCACAGTTCCATCGAGGCCCAGAAGTACGGCTGCCGGAAGTGCCACCACATCCGGTCGACCGCGGCGGCGATCCGTGCGATCGGGTCGGTGGGCCAGGGGCGGTCTCGGTCGAGCCCCTGAACCCCCTGGGCGGCGAGGTGATGCACGGCGGCGACGAGCAGCGCGTCCCGCGACGGGTAGTGGTGCAGCAGCCGTCCGCGGGACACGCCGGCTGCCTGCTGGATGCGCACCGTGGTGGCGTTGGAGTAGCCGTGCTCGACCAGCACGGCCACCGCCGCATCGAGGATCCGCTTGCGGGTGGCGCGGCTGCGTTCCTGCTCGCCGCGACGGCGGGTGTCCGGGGACGGGCTGCTCATGGCGATCAGATTAGGCAGACCGCCGCGCCGGCTCGCGGAGGGTGACCGTCCACGTGAGGCACCCGGGACGGGTGCCGCCGACGACCGCCCGCACGTGCGCGCCCGACCCGGCCGATCTCGACCACGTCCCGGTCGGGTCCGGCCGGGACGACGGACCGTCCCTCACGGACGGCTCCACGCCGGTGGCCGCTTCTGCAGGAACGCGGTCATCCCCTCGACGGCCTCCGGCGAGCCGAACAGCCGCGCCGACTGCTCCGCCAGCTCCTCCCCGTACCGGTCGAAGTCGGCGAGCATCCGCATCGTGGTCAGCCTCTTGGATTCGCCCAGCCCCTGCGGGGAACACTCGCGCAGCTGGGCGAGGATCTCTGCCACCGCGGCCCGCGGCTCGTCGGTGTCGACGGTGACCAGGCCGATCGCCGCCGCGACCTCCGGCCCGAACCGCTCCCCGGTGAGGAAGTAGCGGCTCGCGGCGCGGGAGGTGAGCCGAGGCAGCACCGTCAGCGAGATGATCGACGCGGCCAACCCCAGCCGGGCCTCGGTCAACGCGAACGTCGACCGCGGCCCGGCGACGGCGAGATCGCACGCGCCGACCAACCCCATGCCGCCGGCGCGCACGTGCCCGTCGATCCGCCCGATCACCGGTTTGGGCAGCTCCAGGATCGAGCGCAGCACCGCCGTCATCTCCCGGGTCCGGGCGGCGGCCGCCGCCGCGGCGCCACCCTCCGCGGCGCTCGCCTCGCTCAGGTCGGCCCCGGCACAGAAGGTGCCGCCCTCGTGGGTGAGCACGACGGCGCGGACCCCGTCGTCGGCGGCCGCGTCGGCAAGTCCCTGCCGGAGCTGCGCGACGAGCCTGGCGGAGATCGCGTTGCGGTTGTGCGGCGAGTCGAGAGTGAGGGTGGCGAAACCCTCGCTCACCTCGTACCGGACGAATGTCTCGGACACCGGCGCTCCCTCAGTACGACCGCGGCAGACCCAGCGAGTGCTGGGACACGAAGTTGAGGATCATTTCCCGGCTGACCGGCGCCACCCGTGCGATACGCGCGGCGCCGAGCATCGCGGCCAGCCCGTACTCCCGCGTGAGCCCGCCCCCGCCGTGGGTCTGGATCGCCTGGTCGAGCGATTTGATGCTGGCTTCGGCCGCGGCGTACTTGGCCATGTTCGCGGCTTCGGCGGCACCGAAGTCGTCACCGCTGTCGTACAGCACCGCCGCCTTCTGCATCATCAGCTTCGCCAGCTCGAGCTCGATCTTGCACTGGGCGAGCGGGTGTGCGATGCCCTGGTGTGCCCCGATCGGCGACTTCCACACGGTGCGTTCGTTGGCGTACCGCACCGCGGCGTCCAGGGCGTAGCGGCCCATCCCGACGGCCATCGCCGCGCCGAGGATCCGCTCGGGATTCAGACCGGCGAACAACTGCATCAGCGCCGCGTCCGGCTCTCCCACCAGCGCGTCCGCCGGCAGTCGCACGTCGTCGAGGAACAGGGTGAACTGGTGGTCCGGCTCGACGATGTCCATCTCCATCGGCGTCTTGACGAAGTTCTCGGCATCGGTCGGGACGATGAACAGGGCCGGCCGCAACTTGCCGCTCTTCGCGTCCTCGGTGCGGGCGACGACGAGCACCGCGTCGGCCTGGTCCACGCCGGAGATGTAGATCTTGCTGCCGTGCAGGATCCAGTCCTCGCCGTCGCGGCGTGCGACGGTGGTGATCTGGTGCGAGTTGGACCCGGCGTCGGGCTCGGTGATGCCGAACGCCATGATCTTCGAGCCGTCGGCGAGCCCGGGCAGCCAGCGCTGCTTCTGCTCGTCGGTGCCGAACTTGGCGATGATGGTGCCGCAGATGGCGGGTGAGACGACCACCAGCAGCAGCCCGCAGCCCTGCGCGGCGAGTTCCTCCTGCACCAGGGCGAGTTCGTAGATGCCGGCCCCACCGCCGCCGAATTCCTCCGGCAGGTTCACACCCAGGAACCCCAGAGCGGCGGCCTCGCGCCACAGCTCGGTCAACGGTTCGCCCTTGCGGGCCTTCGGCAGCACGTAGTCGGTGTAGTTGTAGCGCTTGGCCAGGCCCGCGACCGCGGCCCGCAGTTGCTTCTGCTCGTCGGTTTCGATGACGCTCATGGTTACTCCTCGATGTCGGCCGGGGCGGACGGTTCGCCGGACTCGGCGGGGGTGACGACGGCCAGCACGGCGCCCAGTTCGACCTGGGTGCCGACGGCGACGGGCAGTTCGGTGAGCACGCCCGCGGTGGGGGCCTTGACGATGTGTTCCATCTTCATCGCCTCGAGCCACAGGACCGGTTGCCCCGCGTCGACCGCGTCGCCGACCGCGGCCCCGATCCGGATCACCGACCCGGGCATCGGCGCGAGCAGCGATCCCGCGGCGACGTGGGCCGAGGGTTCGACGAACCGCGGGATCGCGCGCAGCCGTACCGGACCGAGCGAGGAGTCCACGTGCACCGCGTCGTTGTAGCGCGCGACGTGGAACTGCCGCTGCACGCCGTCGATCGCAAGCACCACCCGGCGCGCACCGTGCGCGACGAGGACGACGCCCGTATGGCCGTCGGCGACCAGACCGTACCGGGTGAGCCGGTACCGCACCTCGTGTTCACCGTGGTCACCGTCGTACCGCTTGACCTGGGGCTGCGACGGCAGGTTGCGCCAGCCGCTCGGCAGGCCGCGGGCGACCGTTGCCGCCGCACGACGAGCGGCGGCGTCGGCCAGGGCGGCGGCGAGCGCGGACAGCGACTCGGCGGCGGCGTCGGCGAGCGGCGCGGCGAGCGTGGCGAGCCCGTGGGTGTCGAAGAAGGCGGTGTCGGTGTTTCCGGCCAGGAACCCGGGATGCCGGAGCACGTTCACGAGCAGGTCCCGGTTGGTGCGCAGACCGTGCACCTCGGCGCGGGCCAGCGACGTCTCGAGCATGCGGGCCGCGCGGTCCCGGGTCGGGGCGTAGGCGATCACCTTCGCGAGCATCGGGTCGTAGTGCACGCCCACCACCGAGCCGTCCTGCACGCCGGCGTCCAGCCGCAGCCCGGGTCCGGTCAGCACCTCGAACTCGGCGACACGACCGGGCAGGGCGAGGCGGTGCACCGTGCCGGACTGCGGCCGCCAGTCCTGAGCGGGATCCTCCGCGTAGAGCCGCACCTCGATCGAATGTCCGCTCGCCTGCGGCGGTTCGGGATCGAGACGGCCGCCGGCAGCAATCTGCAGCTGCAGGTCGACGAGGTCGAGCCCGGTGGTGCACTCGGTGACCGGGTGCTCGACCTGCAGCCGGGTGTTCATCTCGAGGAAGAAGAACTCACCCTCCGCGGTGACATCCCCCGTCGCTCCGCTCGCCCCGGTGACACCCCCCGTCGCTCCGCTCGCCCCGGTGACACCCCCCGTCGCTCCGCTCGCCCCGGTGACATCCCCCGTCGCTCCGCTCGCCCCGGTCGCGAGGAACTCGACCGTCCCGGCGCCCTCGTAGTCGATGGCGTGCGCGGCGCGCCGGGCTGCCTCGAACAGCCGCTCCCGCATGCCGGGCGTGGCGTCGACGAGCGGCGACGGGGCCTCCTCGACCACCTTCTGATGGCGGCGCTGGATCGAGCATTCGCGCTCCCCCACCGCCCACACGGTGCCGTGCCGGTCCGCGAGAACCTGCACTTCGATGTGCCGGCCCGTTTCGAGGTAGCGCTCACAGAACACCGTCGGGTCGCCGAACGCGGACTGCGCCTCGCGTCGCGCCGCCGCGAGCTGGTCGGACAGTTCGGCCAGGTCGCGGACGATCCGCATGCCGCGGCCGCCGCCGCCGGCGGAAGCCTTGATCAGCACGGGCAGGTCGGCCTCGGTCACCGCGGCCGGGTCCAGCTCGGCCAGCACCGGCACGCCGGCGTCGGCCATGATCTTCTTGGCCTCGACCTTCGAACCCATCCGGGCGATGGAGTCCGGGTCCGGCCCGATCCAGGTCAGTCCCGCGTCGAGGACCGCTCTCGCGAATTCGGCGTTCTCCGAGAGGAACCCGTATCCGGGGTGGATCGCGTCGGCCCCCGCCGCGCGGGCGGCGGCGATGATCGCCTCGCCGTGGAGGTAGGTGTCGGCGGGGGCGGTGCCGGGCAGGTGCACCGCGACGTCCGCCTCCGTGACGTGCGGACTGTCGGCGTCCGCGTCGGAGAACACGGCGACGGTGCCGAGGCCGGCGCGCCGGCAGGAGGCGAACACGCGGCGGGCGATCTCGCCGCGATTGGCGACGAGCACGGTGGTGACGGTGTCGGAACGGTTCACTGCTGCCTCACATCCGGAAGACACCGAAGCTGTCGGTGCCCTCGATCGGCGCGTTGGCGATGGCCGACAGGCACATCCCCACCACGGTGCGGGTGTCGCGCGGGTCGATGACCCCGTCGTCGTAGAGCCGGCCGGACAGGAACATCGGCAGCGACTCCGCCTCGATCTGGTTCTCGATCGCCGCGCGCATCGCCTCGTCGGCGGCCTCGTCGAACGCCTGTCCGCGCGCCTCGGCAGCGGCCCGTCCGACGATGGAGATGACGCCCGCGAGCTGTGCGCCGCCCATCACCGCGGACTTGGCGCTGGGCCAGGCGAACAGGAACCGCGGGTCGAAGGCACGACCGCACATCCCGTAGTGGCCGGCACCGTAGGAGGCGCCGAGCAGGATCGAGATGTGCGGCACCGTCGAGTTGGAGACCGCGTTGATCATCATCGAGCCGTGCTTGATCATGCCGCGTTCCTCGTACTCGCGGCCGACCATGTAGCCGGTGGTGTTGTGCAGGAACAGCAGCGGGGTGTTCGCACGGTTCGCGAGCTGGATGAACTGGGTGGCCTTCTGGGATTCCTCGCTGAACAGCACGCCGCGGGCGTTGGCGAGGATTCCCACCGGGTAGCCGTGCAGACGAGCCCAGCCGGTGACGAGCGACGAACCGTAGAGCGGTTTGAACTCGTCGAAGTCGGAATCGTCGACGATACGGGCGATCACCTCGCGCGGGTCGAACGGCACCTTGAGGTCGGCGGGCACGATGCCGAGCAGTTCCTCGGGATCGTGCCGGGGTTCGCGCACCTCCGGGTGGGGTTCGGGGCCCTGCTTGCGCCAGTTCAGACGACGGACGATGCCCCGGCCGATCCGGATCGCGTCGGGTTCGTCGACCGCGTAGTAGTCGGCCAGCCCGGAGGTGCGGGCGTGCATCTCCGCTCCGCCGAGGGATTCGTCGTCGGATTCCTCGCCGGTGGCCATCTTCACCAGGGGCGGCCCGGCGAGGAACACCTTCGACCGCTTCTCGATCATCACCACGTGGTCCGACATGCCGGGTATGTACGCGCCGCCCGCGGTGGAATTGCCGAATACCAGGGCAATGGTCGGGATTCCGGCGGCGGACAGCTGCGTCAGGTCGCGGAACATGCGCCCGCCGGGGATGAACACCTCCTTCTGGGTGGGCAGGTCGGCACCACCCGACTCGACGAGGGAGATGACCGGCAGCCGGTTCTGCATCGCGATGTCGTTGGCGCGGAACCCTTTCCGCAGAGTCCAGGGATTGCTCGTACCGCCGCGGACGGTGGGGTCGTTGGCGACGATCAGGCATTCGACGCCCTCGACGACGCCGATTCCGGTGACGGTACTGCCGCCGACCGGGAACTCGGTGCCCCAGGCGGCGAGCGGGGAGAGCTCGAGGAACGGCGAGTCGGGGTCGAGGAGCAGTTCGATCCGTTCGCGCGGCAGCAGCTTGCCGCGTTCGTGATGCCGCCGGACGTACTTCTCCCCGCCGCCGGCAAGGGCCTTGGCGTGTTCGGCTTCGAGTTCTGCCAGCTGGGCGGTCATCGCCTCGGCCGCGGCGGCGTACTCCGCCGAGGACGGGTCGACGGTCGTCTGCAGGACGCTCACGCGGTGTACCCCAATCGTTTCGCGGCAAGTTCGGTGAGGATCTCGGTGGTACCGCCGCCGATACCGAGGATGCGCATGTCGCGGTACTGTCGTTCGACCTCGGACTCGGCCATGTAGCCCAGGCCGCCGAAGAGCTGCACGGCCTGGTGCGCGACCCACTCCCCGGCCTCGACGGCGGTGTTCTTGGCGAAGCACACCTCGGCGACGAGGTCGCCGTCACCGACGAGGGACCGCTCGACGACGCGCCGGCCGTACACCCGCGCGACGTCGATCCGCCGGGCCATCTCGGCGAGGGTGCGCTGTACCGACTGCCGGGAGATCAGGGGCCGGCCGAACGTCTCGCGGTCCCGGCACCAGGCCACGGTCAGGTCCAGGCACCGCTGCGCGCTCGAGTAGGCCTGCGCGGCGAGGGCGATCCTCTCGGAGACGAAGGCCTGCGCGATCTGCGCGAAGCCGCTGTTCTCGGCTCCGACGAGATTGGCGACCGGCACGCGCACACCGGCGAACGACAGTTCCGCGGTGTCGGAGGCACGCCAGCCCATCTTGTCCAGTTTGCGCGAGACGGTGAATCCCGGTGTGCCCTTTTCGATCACGAGCAACGAGACGCCACCGGCGCCGGGGCCGCCGGTGCGCACAGCGGTGACGACGAAGTCGGCGCGGCAGCCGGAGGTGATGTAGGTCTTGGCGCCGTCGACGATGTAGTGATCGCCGTCGCGGACGGCGGTGGTGGTCAGGTGCCCGACGTCGGAGCCGCCGCCGGGTTCGGTGATCGCGAGGGAACCGACGAGCTCACCGGCGAGAGTCGGCGCGACCCACTTGCCGATCTGCGCCTCGTCGCCGGCGGCGACGAGGTGCGGCAGGGCGATGCCGCAGGTGAACAGGGAGGCGAACGCCCCGCCGGAGGCGCCGGCCTCGTGGAAGGCCTCGCACACGGTGAGGCTGTCCGCCGCGTCGCCCCCGGCGCCGCCGACGGCCTCGGGGAATCCGGCGCCGAGCAGGCCGAGCGCAGCAGCCTTCTTGTGCAGTTCGCGGGGCAGTTCGCCGTCGCGCTCCCACGCGGCGAGATGCGGCAGGATCTCGCGCCGGACGAAGGAATGGACCGTCGAGCGCAGCTCGCGGCGTTCGGGTGTGTCCCAGATGCTCACTCGGTGTTCTTCCTCTCGGGGTTCTCCGTCCCGTCGCCGTCCAGGAGGGTCTCGGGGATGTAGAGGTATCGGCTGCGCAGCCACTCGCCGAGGCCCTTCGCCTGCGGGTCGAAGCGGGCCTGCGAGGCGACGCCGCGGCCGAGGATGCCCTCGACCACGAAGTTCACCGCCCGCAGGTTCGGCAGCACATGACGCGTCACGGTCAGGTTCTTCGCTTCGGGCAGCAGTGTTTTCAGCGTGTCGACGGTGAGGGTGTGCACCAGCCACCGCCACTGGTCGCCGGTGCGCACCCACACCCCCACGTTCGCGTCGCCACCCTTGTCGCCGCTGCGGGCGCCGGCGACGAGCCCGAGCGGCGCGTGCCGTACGGGCCCGGGTGGTAGCGGATCGGGAAGTTCGGGTTCGCCGACAGGTTCGAGTGCACGCGTCGGGGTGACGCACGCAATCGGGATTCGGCCGCCGTCCGGCAGCACCGCGGTGTGCGGCACTTCGGCGGCATCGACGTAGCCGGGGGTGAACACCGCGTACGGCTGCCCGTTGCCGGGCGGGGCGGTCAGCGAGAAACCGGGGTAGCTGGCGAGCGCGTACTCGACGGCGACCGACGAGAAGGCGCGGCCGACGACCTTCGGGTCGCGGTCGCGCACGGTGCAGCGCAGCAGGGCGCTGGCCGCCTCCTCGGTGTCGGCGTCCGGATGGTCGGTGCGGGCGAGGGTCCACTCGAGCTCGGCAGGCCGGGTGGTCAGGTCCGCCTCCACCTGCCATCGCACCAGCGCGGCCTTGGCCTCGATGTCGAGGCCGGTGAGGACGAACACCGCTTCGTTCCGGAAGCCGGCGAGGGCGTTGAGGGAGACCTTCAGCGTGGGTGGCGGCGCCTCGCCGCGGACGCCGCTGATCCGGACCCGGTCCGGCCCGTCCTGGGTGAGCCGGACGGTGTCGAGGCGGGTGGTGACGTCGGGACCGGCGTAGCGGCCACCGGTCACCTCGTACAACAGCTGGGCGGTCACGGTGCCGACGGTGACGGCGCCGCCGGTGCCGGGATGCTTGGTGATCGTGGAACTTCCGTCGGCCTCGATCTCGGCGATCGGGAAGCCCGGCCGGTCGAGATCGGCGATCTCGGTGAAGAAGGCGTAGTTGCCGCCGGTCGCCTGGGCGCCGCACTCGATCACGTGCCCAGCCGCCACCGCGCCCGCGAGAGCGTCGAAATCGTCCCGGGCCCAACCGAAATGGGCCGCCGCGGGCCCGACGATCACCGAGGCGTCGGTGACCCGGCCGGTGACGACGAGGTCGGCGCCGGCGTTCAGGCATTCCGCGATACCCCAGGCGCCGAGGTAGGCGTTGGCAGTCAGCGGCGGTGGATCGGCGGCCAGACCGAGTTCGGCGGCCCGGGCGATGAGGTCGTCGCCCTCGACGTGGGCGACGGCGACGTCGAGTCCGAGCCGGCCGGCGAGGTCGCGCACGGCCGTCGCCAGCCCGGCGGGGTTGAGCCCCCCGGCATTGGCGACGATCTTCACTCCCTTGTCGACGGCGAGCCCGAGACAATCCTCGAGTTGCCGCAGGAACGTCTTGGCATAACCGAGCTCCGGGTCCTTCATCCGGTCCCGGCCGAGGATGAGCATGGTCAGCTCGGCGAGATAATCGCCGGTCAGGTAGTCGAGTTCGCCGCCCTCGAGCATCTCCCGCATGGCCCTGAGCCGGTCACCGTAGAAGCCGGAACAGTTTCCGATGCGCACCGCACGGCCCGCCGGCTGCGCGTTCACGCGTTCGCTCCGTCCGGGGTGCGACCGGCGCCGGGCGGCCCGGCGAATGCCTGAGCGAGGTCGAGCCACGCATCCGCGTCCGGTCCGGTGGCGACGAGGTCGGTGTCGGCGCGGTGGACCCGCTGGGTCACCAGGCGGCAGAAGTCGAGGGCGGATCCCGTGACGGTCTGGGTGGCGCCCTCGGGACCCCAGGTCCATTCCTGCCCGTCGGGGGCGGTGAGCCGGACGTGGAACGACCCGGCCGGCGGGGTGCGCCCGTGCACGGTGAACGCGAAGTCGCGGGTGCGGACACCGAGATGGGCGATGTGGCGCAGCCGGTGCGTGGGCGTGCGGGTGACGCCCAGCGCGTCGGCCACGTCGGAGCCGTGCGCCCAGGTCTCCATCAACCGCGCGGTGGCCATCGAGGCCGCACTCATGGGCGGGCCGTACCAGACGATCTTGGTCCCGGTGGGGACGGCCGCGAGGGCGTCGGCGAGGGCGCGCCGCGCCGCACGCCAGTCGGCGAGCAGTTCGGCCGGCGGCCGACGGGCCTGTTCCCGCGCCCCGTCGTCGACGAAGCGGTCCGGGTCGGTGATCTCGCCGAGCCCGGCGACGAACGCCTCCGGGTCTTCGACGGCGGTGAGGGCGGCGCGGTCGGTCCACAGCAGGTGTCCGACCTGGTGGGCGATGGTCCAGCCCTCGGCGGGCGTCGAGGTCGTCCAGCGCTCGTCCGGAAGGTCGGCGACGAGGGCGTCGAGGTCGTCGCCCTCGGCACGCAGGTCGTCGAGAAGCGGTTGCAGCTCCGTCATGCGACCAGAGTCACACCCCCGGCAGCAAAAATCAAGCTCTCATGATTGTTTTTTGGTCGGCGTCGCCCCTGCTGCCGATCGTGCTGCCGTGCGGCAACATTCGTCGCACGCGGGACGACGGATCCCCCAGACCTTCCGGAGGATGCATGAGCGGCACGGCATGGACGCCACGAGGCGGCAGCCGGACCGTGCCCGTCGCGGCCGTGCTCGGCTCGGTGCTCTCCCTGCAGTTCGGTGCGGCCTTCGCCAGCACCCTGTTCGACGACGTCGGCGCCCTCGGCACGGTCACGCTGCGGCTGACGCTCGCCGCGGTGATCCTGTGGGCGGTGGTACGGCCGTCGGTGCGGCACTGGGGCCGGGCGCAGTGGCGGGGCGCGGTCGCCCTCGGAGTGAGTCTGGCCGCGATGAACGGCTTCTTCTATGTGGCGATCGCGCGACTCCCGCTCGCGGCGGCGGTCACGATCGAGTTCCTCGGACCACTCACCCTCGCCGCGGTGCTCTCCCGCCGCCCACGGGACGCGCTGTGGGTGGCACTCGCGCTGGCCGGGGTGGCCCTCCTCGGGGCGCGCGGCCTCGGCGGGGACGGCGGCGCTCTCGACCCGGTGGGGGTCGGATTCGCGCTGCTCGCCGCGGCCGGCTGGGCCTGGTACATCGTCGCGGGCTCGCACGTGGCCGCCACCGTATCCGGCGCGGCGGGCCTGACCGTCGCCACCACCGTCGCTGCGGTGCTCGTCCTTCCCTTCGGTCTCGGGACCGCGGGCGCCGGCCTGGCCGACCCTGCGATCCTCGCCGCCGGAGCGGTGGTGGCCCTACTGTCCTCCGTGATCCCCTACAGCCTGGAAATGCGGGCGCTGCGCGATCTGCCGAGAAACGTGTTCGCCATCCTCATCGCTCTCGAACCGGCCGCGGCGGCCCTGGCGGGCGCGCTGGTGCTCGGCCAGTGGGTCCAGCCCATCGCGGCGGCAGGCATCGCGCTGGTGGTCGTCGCCGGAATCGGCGCCCTGCACGGCAGCGGGGAGCCGCGCTGACCCGGCACGGCAGCAGCGAGCCGCGCTAACGGTCCACGTCGCCGGGCTGGGCCTCCGACCGGCCGTCCGCCGCCGGCTCGGCGCGTTCGTCCGCCGCCGGCTCGGCGCCTTCGTCCTGAGCGCGGTACGACGCGAGCAGCCGTCTTTCGGTGTCGCGCTTCGGGAAGGCGAAGAACACCAGGACGGCACCGGCGGCGACGACGAGAAGAGCGGCGGTGTACGCCTTCGTGTCCCCGGCCAGGAACGCTGCGCGCGCCGCAGCCATGATGGCGTCGGCGTACTGCGGATACCGCTCGGCGAGATCGGCGGCACTCGCGAACGACTTGGTCAGCGCAGCCTGTGTCTGGCTGCTGATCTCGTCCGCGTCCGGTGACGACGAGATCGCCGCCGAGATCGACGACACGTACCCGGCGGTGAGCAACGCCCCGAGGACCGACTGCATCACGGCCCCGCCCAGATCCCGCTGCAGGTCGGCGGTCGCCGACGCCATCCCGGCGCGGGTCACCGGTACCGAGCCGGTGAGCGAGCGCGAGGCGGGCGTGCCGGCGAGACCCACCCCGACCCCGACGAAGGCGTACGCGAGGGCGATCTGCCAGTAGCTGGAGGTCTCGTCCCACATCGTCAGTGCGACGGCGAGCCCGAGGAGGATGAACGCGTAGCCGAGCAGCAATGTGGTGCGGGCACCCCGGCTCTCGACCAGACGGGCCGAGTACGGAGCCACGACGAGCATGCACGCTGCGGCGGGGAGGATCGTCGACCCGGCGGCGAGCGTGGAGTAACCGAGGACGTTCTGCAGGAACTGCTGTCCGACGAACATCACCCCCATCAGGGTTCCGAACACGATGATGCCTGCCACCGCAGCCACCCAGAACGTCGGCCGCGCGGCCACCTTCAGGTCGAACAGCGGCTCGGGGACCCGCCGCTGCCGCCACACGAACACCGCGCCCGCGACGGCGGTGACGGCCGCGCCGACCAGAGCCGCCGTGCCGCTGCCGCTCTCGGGTGCGAGGTTGACCGTTATCACGAGCGCCGCCACGAACAGCACCGACACGACTCCGCCGACATGGTCGACCGGGCCGGTGGTCTCGTTGACGTGGGCGGGAATCAGCACAGCCGCCGCCACGAGGGCGACGACGGCGAGCGGCAGGGTGATCAGGAAGGCCGAGCCCCAGTAGAAGTACTCGAGGAGCAGTCCGGACAACAGCGGTCCGAGCGCGGCGATCGCCCCGCCGGTCGCCGACCACAACGCGATCGCGCGGGTCCGTGAGGCTCCGGACCACAAGGCGGTGATCAGCGCCAGAGTCGTGGGATACGCCAGTCCCGCGGCGAGGCCGCCGGCCAGCCGGGCCGCGAACAGCACCTCGACGTTCGGCGCGAAGGCCGCCAGCAGACACGCGGGTATCGACAGGGCGACACCGAGCACGAGCAACTGCTTGCGGCCGTAGCGGTCCCCGAGCGCCCCCAGGTACAGCACCGACGCGGCCAGACCCAGCGAATACCCGACCGCGACCAGGTTCAGTTCCGTCTGGCTCGCGTCGAAGGCCCGGCCGATCGCGGGCAGCGCGATGTTGGCCACCGAGAGATTGAGGTTGGCGACGGTGGCGACGAGGATCAGCGTCGCGAGAACCGCACCCGCTCGCTGCGGGCGACGATCGATCTCGGCGACCGTCACAGCCTCGGCCCGCGCGATGCGTCCATGTCTCACTCCCGATGGCAGCGTCCCCGTCTGGCAGCGTCCCCGTCGATCATGATGACGCATCCGGACGCCGGACCAGGGGCGATCGGGGCGATCAGGCGCCGCGGACGATCATCCGCACCAGTTCTCCGGCCGGCCCGGCGAGCTTGCGAGGGGGGCGCCACACCGCGCGCAGGGTGCGGGCCAGATCGAGGCCTTCGACGTCGACGGCCCGCAGTTCCCCGGCCGCGACATGGTCGGCCACGGCCAAGGTGCTCAGCACGGCCGGGCCCACGCCCCCGAGCGCCGCGGTGCGTACCGCGGCGCCGCTGCCGAGTTCGAGCAGCGGTGCCGGCCGATCGAACTCGCGCAGGGCAAGGTCCAGCGTGTGCCGCGTCCCCGAGCCCTCCTCGCGCACGACGAGCGGTGTCGCGGCCAGTTCGGCGACGGTGAGCGGTCGCCGGCGTCGTGCCCAGGGATGAGCCGGCGTGACGACCACCACGAGCCGATCCTGCGCCACCGGCGTGCTGTGCAGTCCCGGTGGGACGGCGGGAGCTTCGACGAATCCGACGTGGCAGCGGCCCGCCGCGACCGCGTCGCACACCTGCCGCGAGTTGTGGACCTGCAACTGGATGTGCACGTCGTCGCGGAGACCGCGGAAGCGGCCCAGCCAGCGCGGGATGAGGTGTTCGGCGACGGTCATGCTGGCCGCCACGGTCAGTTCGGCCTGCCGGTCGCTGCGCAACGCCGCCGCGGCGTCGAGTAGTCGACGGGCGTCGGTGAGGGTCTGTCGCGCCCAGTGCGCGACGACGGTGCCCTCCGGGGTGAGCGCAGAGCCGGCGCGTCCCCGGCGCACGAGCACGGCCCCGAGCTGCTTCTCGAGGCGGCGTACCGCACGGCTGGCATTGGGTTGCGCGACACCGGCGGCGCGGGCAGCCGCCCCGAGCCCGCCGTGGTCGTCGATGCCGACGAGCAGTTCGAGGGCGGCGAGGTCCGGCCAGCGGACCGTAGGCGACGGAGGTGGCTGCGTCATGCGCGAATGATATGGCCGTTCCCGGCAGGGTGGGGCAGACTGCAGTCCGTGGAACTTCGCGGAGTGGACGACGCGGCGGCCGTGCTCGCAGCGCAACCGTTCAGCGTCCTGGTCGGCGCCCGGGTCGTCGGGTACGAGCCGGGACGTGCGGTGCTCGAGATCCCCCTGCGCCCGGAATTGCTGCAGCAGTTCGGGTTCGTCCACGGTGGAGTGCTGGCCTATGCGGCGGACAATTCCCTGACGTTCGCAGCGGGAACCGTGCTCGGATCGTCCATCGTGACGACCGGGTTCACGATCGACTACCTGCGCCCGGGTCGTGGCACGCTGCTGCGGGCCGAGGCGGCGGTCGTCGACTCGAGCCGGCGGCAGGCGCTGTGCCGGTGCGAGATCGTCGCCGTGACCGAGGACGGCACCGAGACCAAGGTGGCCGCGGCGCAAGGCGGCGCCCGGGTGATCGAGCTCGACCGCCGTTCGGGCGGGACGCCCGGATCCGGTTCGTAGGAAGCGGGGACGGTCCGCGCAGGTCGGCTCCGGAGGTCGGAGAGAGGAAGACAGCGATGACGGATCACGCCGCCGACGCCTGGGAGATCGCCGAGGCATACGAGCGCTATGTAGGCCGCTGGAGCCGCCCGGTCGCTTCGAAGTTCCTGCAATGGCTGCCCCCTGGCGGCGCGGGCGCGGCGTGGTGCGACGTGGGATGCGGGACCGGCGCCCTTGCGCACGCCGTCCTTGTCGCCGCGGAACCGGCCCGAGTCGTCGGGGTCGAGCCGTCCGAGGGCTTCGCCACGGCGGCCCGCACAGCGGTCGACGATCCCCGCTTCGAGGTCCGGCCGGGTACCGCTGCGGCGCTCCCGGCCGGGGACGGCGAGTTCGACCACGTCGTGTCCGGATTGGTGCTCAACTTCCTTCCCGATCCGCTCGAGGGTCTTGCCGAGATGCGTCGCGTCACCCGATCGGGCGGGACGATCGGCGGCTACGTGTGGGATTACGCCGAGGGCATGGAGATGATTCGCGCCTTCTGGGATGCGGCCGTCGACCTGGACGAGACGGCACGGGACCTGGACGAGGGCGTCCGTTTCCCGCTCTGCCGTCCCGGTCCCCTCCACGACCTGCTGGCGTCCGCAGGTCTCACCGGGGTGCGGATCGAGTCCCTCGAGGTTCCCACCGTGTTCGCCGACTTCGACGATTTCTGGGCACCGTTCCTCGGCGGTCAGGGACCCGCCCCCGGATATTGCCTGTCACTGCCGGCCGGGCGCCGAGCCGAGCTGCGGGCGGCACTCGATGCCCGCCTGCGCCGCGACGGAGCCGGCCGGATCGCGCTGACCGCCCGGTCGTGGGCCTTCCACGGCTCCGTGCCCGGGTGATACGGGCGTAGATCGTCCAGGCATGCCTCGCGCTATCGCGTTGTGGCGGCGAGCGTGCCGTGGAGGTAGACGGCACGGATGCGTTGCAGCGCGCGGATGTCGACGGTCACGTCGCCGTCGACGACAAGCAGGTCGGCGTCGTACCCGGTTCGGAGAGCACCTTTGCGGTCGCTGAGACCGCAGGCACGTGCTGCCCGGGAGGTCGCGGTGGCGAGAGCCGTGGTGACGTCGGCGCCGCCGACGACCAAGTCGGCGACGGCGAGCGCCAGGATGCCGTGGGCCTTCCCGTCGCTGATGCCGGCGTCGACCCCGGAAACGACATCGACCCCGGCGTGACAGAGCCGAACTGCCAACTCCTGCCGGGCTTCCCACGTCGTGCCGGTCTTCTGCAGCACGGCAAGGACACCGGGCGGCAGCGTCACGTCGGGTCGTCTTCCCAGGGTTGGGCAGACGACAATTCGGCTCTCGGCGAGGTGCCGAAGCACCGATTCGGGAAGATCGATTCCGTGCTCGGTGAGGCAGCTGCAGTGCTCGATTCCGTCGACACCGGCCGCGAGTGCCTGCCGGACGGCGGGCAGCCCGTGGGCATGGGCGGTGACAGGCAGTCCGGCGGCGTGAGATTCGTCGACCACGAGCCGAAGCTGACCGAGACGGTATTGGCAGGTCAGGACGTCGGTACCGGCGGTCATGGCTCCACCGCTCGCCATGACCTTGACGATGTCGACACGGCGATCTGCGCGTTCACGAACCGCAGCGCGGATCTCGTCGGATCGTTCGGCGGCGCCGCCCATGTGCCAGCAGTGGCCCTGGTGGGTGGTGATCGGGGGGCCGGCCGCCACGATGGTCGGACAACGCGCAGGTGATTCGTGCGCGAGGCGGTCCCGCCGGTCGACGACGGCCCAGTGTCGGTCGCCGAGGTCCCGCACGGTCGTGACACCGGCTGCGAGCTGATCGGCGAGACTGCGGTCGATGATCGCGTCGAGTTCGTCGTCGGTGAGGCCGGGGAGGCGATCGAGGGCGCCGTTGCGGGAGTCTCCGCAGAGATGGACGTGGCAGTCGACGAGCCCCGGCAGGATCGTGGCGTCGGGATAGTCGTGCAGTTGCCAGCCCGCCGGCGGCGCGCATGTGGCGGATTCCATTCCGATGATGCGGCCGTCCCGGCAGAGCACCAGGGCTCCGCCGGGAAGTGTCCGCTCACCGTCGAATGCGCAGTGCGCCCGAACCGCCAGCAGGCCCTCTGCCGGTGCTGCCGGTTCCGCCGGGGCAGACTGCGGGCGCGGCGCGTGACGGCCGGTGTCGGTGGCACCCGTGGCCGTGTCGACGGCTGGTGGACGCACATGTCCACGGTAGTCTCCGGCGCTGCCGCTGTCGTCGGCTTCCGGCACCGGACCCGGGACGGCGCGCATCGGCGCGGCGCTCACACCTGCGACGTGACGATGAGCGTGGCGGCGGCGAGCGCGAGGACCACGACGGTGACGGTCAGGACGATGTTGCGCCACCAGTGGTGCCTCGCCCGTCCCTCGATGAAGCGGCTCACCCGGGCGCGGTGCTCGCGTCCGCTCGTCACGAGCAGCACGAGCGCCGGGACCAGGCACAGCAGGCCGATCGTCACCACCACGGGGGCGGGGCCGGGGGCCAGGCGCAGAAACAGCAGGACCACCGCTCCCAGCCCGGTCGCCGTGCGCAGCCACGCGAGAGTGGTGCGCTCGGGCTGCAACCCGGGGTCGTCGTGTCTCATCGTCGGCCGGACCGCGGCGGCGCGCTCATACCAGGAGAGCCACGGTGAGGGCCAGAGCCCCGACCGCCAGCATCGCCGCCAGCAGGAAGGCGATCCGCGGCGGCGGCAGGGGGCGTTCGGTGCGCATCGCGGCCTCGATCTGCAGCCAGCGCCGCAGGGCGGCGATCACCAGGACCGCAGAGAACACGAGCAACGCACACGACAGTGTGGTCCGCACCACCGGTCCCACGACGTCGCCGGCGAAGGTCTCGAGCGCGACGGCCGCCGCGATGACGCCGAGCGCGGTGCGGATCCACGCGAGGAACGTGCGTTCGTTGGCGAGAGTGAAGCGGGCGTCGGGTTCGCCGCCTTCACGCAACGCCCGCGGCCGCCAGTCGCGCAGAGGTCCGATCACGCAATCGACCCTATCCCGGTGCCGCCCCGGGCGATCCGGCGGCCGGACGGCGGACCCGATTACGCGAGCGTGATCTCGCCGTTGTCGACGGTGACGGCCCTGCTCTCGAGGGGACGCGCGGCAGGGCCGTTCGCGACGGTGCCGTCGAGGTTGAACCGGCTGCCGTGGCAGGGACAGTTGATCGTGCCGTCCTGCACGGCCGCGACCGTGCAACCCTGATGAGTGCAGATCGCGCTGAAGGCGAGTACCTCGCCCGCGACCGGCTGGGTCACCACGACCTTCTGATCGGGGAAGACCTGTCCCCCGCCGACGGGGATGTCGGCGACAGCCGCAAGCGGTTGTCCTGCGGACGCGCCGGCCGGGGTCCCGCTGCCGGCATCCTGCGCTGCGGAGGTCTGCCCCGAGGCGGGCTCGTCGCCGTAGGTACTGCAGGCCGCGGTGGCAGCGACGGCGGCCACCCCGGCCCCCAGCAGCACCGAACGGCGGCTGACGGGAAACTGCTCGAGATCCATTTCCGGCTCCGATCGTGGGAGGGACACAGTGGGTTGGGGCGTCAGAACGTGATGCCCGTCGTGCGGAAGAAGTACAGCGCCGAGGTCGTCCACACGACCACGATCGCCGTGAACAGGACACCGCCGGCCAGGGGAACCGCCCATCCCGGCAGGCCCCGCCGGCTGAGGAGCAGCATCTTGGTCACGAACGCCCCGTAGAGGAGGCAACCGGCCAGCGAGTGCCACAGCACCCGCGGCTCACCGGTGCGGAAACCGAGCGCATACAGGCAGTGCACGGCGACGGGGACGGTGGCCAGCACGGCGAGGCGACCCGACCACACGTGCAGGGTCCCGATCCAGCTCGGCGCGCGCAGTCCCGGCAACCGTCCGTACATCCCGGCCGCCGAGACGAGTTGCACCAGTGCCAGCACACCGGCGAGGGTCGCCAGCCACGTCTTGACGGCGGTCGGGCTGGAGAACCCGGCGACGTTGATCGAGAAGAAGGTGGGCTCGTGCACGCTGCCGTAGACACCGAGGCCGACCGCGACGAGGGCGCCCACCAGGAATGCGACGATCACCGGGGTCGTTCGCGGCGGCGCGGTGGGATGGACCTGCGGTGTGCTCATCCGTCCTCCTCTCGGCGTCACCGCCCGGTGGCACCGTCAGAATGTGTCGCTGCCGGACACCAGGTCCGCGGTCACGGTCTCCCCGTCGACGACCGCCGTCCCGTCCGGCGCGAGGGCAGGGGCGGGTGTGGTGCCGCCGTCGCCGCCGCGGAGCACACCGGTGACGGTTCCGTCCTGCGTGACGATCCAGCTCGCCCGGACATCGCCGACGTTCGCGAGGTAGAGGCCGGCCGGAGGTTCGGCCGGCGCGGCGTCGAAGGTCCAGTTGCGGTCACCGAGCCAGAGGGTGCCGCGCACCGTCTCGCCGTCGAACTCGCCGTCGAGGCGGGCTCCTTCCCGGCCCTCGAGGTCGAGCTGGCCGGCGTCTGCGTCGCCGGCCAGCCACGATTCGATCGCGCTGCCGTCGCACGCGTACGCGACGGCGTCCCCGCCCTCGACGGCGATCGCGAGCGTGAGCGTTCCGGTCGCGACGGGGATCCGTCCGACGTAGGTGGCCTGCGCCGGGAATTCCACTGCGGCCGGGGTCGCTGTCGTCGTGGTGGTGGGGTCCGGCGCCGCCGTCGCGGCGGGACCCGGGGCCGGCGTCGCGCCGTCGTCCTCCTTGGAGACATTCACCGCGAGCAGCACGGCGGCGAGGACCACCACCGCCGCCAAGGTGATCAACGGCCCCCTGCGCACCATGGGTCCCCTTTGCCGGTCAGCACTTCAGGGATGATGTCGCGGTCGAATCTACTCCGGCCTCCCCCGTCCGCTCAGCGGATCGCGCGGATCAATCGACGACGACGTCCGCACCGCGGGCCCCGGCCGGCCGCGCCTTCAACGGCTTGCGGGCGGGACCTCTGCTCACGGTCCCGTCCAAGCGGAACCGGCTGCCGTGGCAGTCGCAGACGATCTCGTCGGCCACGACACCGGTGATGTTGCACCCCGAATGCGTGCACAATGCGACGAACGCCCGGTAGTCCCCGGCGACGGGTTGCGTCACCACCAGACGCCGGTCGGCGAACAGGACGCCGCTGCCCACCGGGATGTCCGCCGTGGCGGCGACGACCGCGGCGTCCGGACCGGGCTCCGGCGGAGTGGTCGGCGCGGCGGGGGTGCTGTCGGTTTCCTCGGTCTCGCCGCCGCACGCGGACAGGACCGCGGCAGCGGCGACGGCACCGGCCCCGCCGAACAGGGCGCGCCGGCACAGGTGCGGCTGTCCGCCTGTCGGCGCGGGGCGTCGGTCGGTGGGGTCGATGCTCATGAAATCGTCCGTTCGGGTCGCCGTCGTGGTGCCGGTACGAGGCTAGCCGCAGACACGCGGAGGGGCCGCGACGTACGTCACGGCCCCTCCGACGGGTGGTTCAGTGGACGACGACCGGCTGCAGTCCCTCCCCTGCCGGATACTTCGCGCGTGTGCGCGGCAGGAACAGCGCGGGGATCACCGCGAGCGCCATGAGAACCGTCGCGACGAGGAACGTGGTCGCGAAGGCGTCGGCGAGCGAGGTGAGAATCGACTCCTGGACCGGTGCGGGCATCTGGTCGAGCGCCGCCGGGTCCATCTGCCCGCCGCCCTCGGGTGCCCCCGCCGGGGTCGCGAGGCGGCTGCTCAGGATCACCGACATGGTCGCGGTGCCCACGGAACCGGCGGCCTGCTGGACGATGTTCATCAGCGTCGACCCGCGGGCCACGCTCTGATGGGTCAGCGTCTGCAGGGCGGCCGTCATCGTCGGCATCATCGTGGCGCCCATTCCCATGCCCATGACGAACAGCGCGCCGAGGAGCAGGACATAGGAAGTGTCCGTGCCCACCTGCGTGAAAACCGCCATGCCGAGCGTGACGAGGGTCAGGCCGACGAGCACGATCTTCCCGGGACCCATCCGGTCGACGAGCCGGCCGGCGATCGGCATGGTGAGCATGGCGCCGAGGCCCTGTGGTGCCAGCAGGATGCCCGCCGCCAGGGTCGACTCGCCCCGCACCTGGAGGAAGTAGCTGGGGAACAGCAGACCTGCGCCGAAGAACGCGATCGCGAACACCGACATGGTGAGTACCGCGAACGTCAGTTGGCGGTTGCGGAACAGGTACAGGTCGATCAGCGGGTTCCGGGCGCGCAAGGCGTGGAACACGAAGGCGACGATCAGCGCGACGCCGATCACGCCCGGAACGAGGACCCGCGTCGCGGCGACGGTGCCGACCTCCGGAATGGAGGAGACACCGAACAGGAACAGCGCCAGCCCCGGCGACAGGAGCGCCATGCCCACGAAGTCGAAGGACTCGGACCGGCTCGGGCGGTCCTTGGGCAGGATCACCACGGCGGCGACGAGCGCCACGACACCGATAGGCAGGTTGATCAGGAAGATCCAGTGCCAGCTGGCGGTGTCGATCAGCCACCCGCCGAGAATCGGGCCGCCGATCGGGCCCAGCAGCATCGGGATGCCGAGCACCGCCATCACGCGGCCGACCCGGTGCGGGCCCGCCGCGTGGGTCATGATCGTCATGCCCAACGGCATGAGCATGCCGCCCCCGAGGCCCTGCACGACCCGGAATGCGATGAGCGAGGTGATGTCCCACGCCATGCTGCACAGCACGGAGCCGGCGACGAACAGGACGAGTGCGGCGAGGTAGAGGCGCTTGGTGCCGAACCGGTCCGCGGCCCAGCCCGTGAGCGGAATCACGCTGGCGAGGGCCAGCGTGTAGGCGGTCATCGTCCACGCGACGGTCGCGTAGCTGGAGTCGAACTCCTTCATGAACGTCGGCACGGCGACGGAGACCACGGTCACGTCGAGGATCGACATGATGGCGCCGAGCACCACCACCGAGGCGATCTTCAGAACTGCCGCGTCGAGCTTGTCGCTCACCGGCGCGGCGGCCGGGCCCGCATGGGGGGCTGTCATGGGTAGGTCCTCTCGAGGCGCGAGGGCAGGCGGACCTGCCGGAACGGAGTCGAGGGCCGGGCAGTGCCGGACGGCGACGACCGTCTCGGCACGAGCCGCGTGTCACCGCCGGCGTGGACTGCGTGTCACCCTCGACGTGCCCGGCGACCAGCGCGCGCCCCGACAGCGCGGCGGATCGACCTCCCGGCCTGCGCTCCCCCGGCGGACGTCGCCGCGGGCGGTGCCGGGCACCGTCGGACGATTCTAGTGCCGGTGCAGGCGAAGCCCCAACCGGTTATCGGCGGACCAGACGCAGCAGGCCGCGCCCCGACCGCGGGCGGCCGGCCGCCGTCGTCGTCAGGCGTGCGCGATCGGTCAGCTTGACCCGTGGCCGGCCGGCCGCACGGCCGGCCGCGCGCTCGGCCTCGTCGATCTCGTGCCATCCGCTCAGTCCCACGCGGCTCGGGCGGCGCTGCCCGAGCAGGCGATCGAGTTCCCGCCGGCCGTACGCCGGCCGCGTGAGCCGACCGGCGTCGAAGTCGGCGAGCAGAGCCGCGACGGTTTCCTTGGCGCATGCCTTGTTGGTTCCGATCACGCCGCTCGGTCCGCGCTTGATCCACCCGGTGACGTACACACCCGGTCCGGCCCCGGTGACCCGCCCGTTCTCGTTGGGGACGATCGCGCGCCGCTCGTCGAACGGCACCCCCGGGAGCGGAACCCCGCGGTAGCCGATCGAGCGCAGCACCAGCTGCGCGTCGAGATGCAGAGCCTGCTCGGTGGGGCGGGCGACGAGCGCACCGTCGTCGCCGGGGATCAGTTCGTTGCGCACCGCCCGCAGGCCCGCGACCCGGTCGGTGCCCTCGATCTCGGTGGGTGACACGAGGTAACGGAACACGATGCGCTTGTTTCCCGGCCGGGGTTCGCGGCGCGCGTATTCGCGGGCGAGCCGCATCCGCATGGCGACCGCCGGGTCCGCCGCGGCGAGCTGCGCGCTGGCGGGGTCGAGGTCGAGCTCGGACTCGTCGACGACGACGTCGACCCCGTTCAGATCACCGAGGGCGAGGAATTCCGGATTGCTGTAGGCCGCCTGGGCCGGTCCGCGGCGGCCCAGCAGGACGACCTCGCGGATGTTGCTCCGGCGCAGCGCCTCGAGGGCGTGGTCGGCGATGTCGGTCCGGGCCAGTTCGTCGACATCCATGGTGAGGATGCGGGCGACGTCGAGTGCGACGTTGCCGTTGCCGACGAGGACCGCGCGTTCACCGGAGAGGTCGAAGGCCCGGTCGGCGTAGTCGGGGTGGCCGTTGTACCAGGCGACGAACTCGGTGGCGGCGTGGCTGCCGGGCAGGTCCTCGCCGGGAATGCCGAGGCTGCGGTCGGCGGATGCGCCGGTGGCGTAGACGACGGCGTGGTGATGGGCGAGCAGCTCGTCGTGGTCGAGGTCGCGGCCCACCTCGACGTCGAGGTGCAGGGCGAACGCGTCGCGACGGAACGACCATTCGAACGACTCGGTGACGGCCTTGGTCCCGGGGTGGTCGGGCGCGACGCCGCTACGGACCAGGCCCCAGGGGGTCGGCAGCCGGTCGAACATCTCCACCTCGACGTTCGAGCGCTCGAGCAGTTCCTGCGCGGCGTAGCACGCCGCGGGGCCGGCTCCGACGACCGCGACCCGCAGGGTCTCCTGCCCCCGGGGCGGGGCGGGGGTCGGGGTGAGCGGGTTCCAGTTCTCGGGCATCGGGTGCGCCGTGTAGTAGTCGGCGTTGATGTCCTTGAACCGGGCCTGGGTCTCGGTGAGCCGGTCCTCGGGGAAGATCGCCTCGACCGGGCAGGCGTCCGCGCACGCGCCGCAGTCGATGCAGGTCTGCGGATCGATGTGCAGCATCTCGGTCTGCGCGAACTCGCGCTCCTCCGGGGTGGGATGGATGCAGTTCACCGGGCACACGGCGACGCAGCTCGCATCGTTGCAGCATGTCTGGGTGATCACGTAGGCCATGTCGCGTCCTCGAAGAGCCGGGACCGGATTTCATGTGACATCCGGTAACAGTTACATCGACTGTAGCCTCGGGGTTCGCCCCTCGCAAGATTCGCTGCGGCCCAGCCCCGCAACTGTCAGAATCGGCGGGGCCCGACGAAGACCAGGGGGACGCATGGGTTCGGACACCTCCGCGGCAGCGGCAACCGCGGACACCGCCGCGGCAGCGGCACCGGGAAAGCCCGCACCGGAGGACGCGTGGGCGCAGCCCCTCGACACCACTCCCCCGCCCGACGACGCGTTCCGGTCCACGCGCACGGTGCGCACCGGCGACGTCGACAGCCGGGAACGGCTCCGGCTCGACGGGGTTGCCCGCTACCTGCAGGACATCGGCACCGACAACCTCGACGCCGTCGATGCCACCGACACCGATCCGCTGTGGATCGTGCGCCGCACCGTCGTCGACGTGCACCGGCCGGCCCGCTTCCGGGAACAGCTCGAACTGCGCCGGTGGTGTGATGCCCTGTCCACCCGGTGGGCCAACGTCCGTGTCAGCTTCGAAGGCACCGGCGGCGCCGCGATGGACACCTCGGCGTTCTGGATCAACATCGGGCCCACCAACGGCATGCCGGCTCGGATCAGCGACCGGCTCTGGGAACACATGGCTCGCCACGCCGCGGACACCCGCCTGCGGTGGCGGGCGTGGTTGCCGCCCACACCGTCCGCCGACGCCGACGCCGGCACGCACTTCCCGCTGCGGGCCACCGACATCGATCCGTTCGACCACGTCAACAACGCCGCCTACTGGCACGGCATCGAGGAGCACCTGGCCGGACGGCCGGAGTTGCAGACCGCCCCGTATCGTGCGGCGATCGAGCACCTTCGACCGGTCGTCGCCGGCGACACGCTCGTTCTGCGGGCCCGGCACGACGCCGACTCGCTGACCCTGTGGTTCACGGTCGACGACGAGGTGCGGGCGGTGGCACGCGTCGGCCGCCGGTGAACGTCACCGCCTAGGGTGAACCCATGACCCGCACCCTGATCCTGTTGCGGCACGGGAAGTCCGCGTACCCGGACGGCGTCGCCGATCACGAGCGCCCGCTCGCCCCCCGAGGGCGGCGTGAGGCCGGTCTCGCCGGGCGCTGGCTGCGGGCCCACCAGCCCCCCGTCGACGCCGTGCTGTGTTCGACCGCGACGCGGGCCCGCAAGACGCTCGCAGAGGCCGCCGTCGAGGCGGCCACAGACTTCCTCGACGATCTCTACGAGGCCACGCCGAAGCGGATCGTCGACGCGATCCGCCGGGTTCCGGACGACGTGTCCACGCTGCTCGTCGTGGGACACGAACCCGTCCTGTCGGCGACGACGCTGCTGCTCTCAGCCGACCACGACTCCGACGCGGCCCGTCAGATCCTCGAGAAGTTCCCGACTTCCGCCGTGGCGGTGCTCGAGGTGCGCGGGACGTGGCACGACCTCGGCGCCCGTGGGGCCACCCTGGTCGATTTCCACATCCCGCGCTGACCGGGAGCCGCTACTTCACCGCCGCGGCGAGCGCCTCCAGATAGGCGTCGATCCCCCAGGTCAGGGACAGGACCGTGGGGGGCGACACCGCGGCGATCAGTTCGGTGCCGTTCACCGTCGCCACCCTGCCCTCGGTGACCTGCTGCATGGTCTGTGCCCACGGCTGGGCGAGCGTGCGTTCCTGCGCTGCGGCGTCGTCGGCGTAGGAGAGGAGAATGTCGCTGGTGAGCTTGCCGGCCTCTTCGAAGCTCATCGTGAAGTAGAAACTGGACTCGTCCGTGCTCAGTTCGGTCACGCTCGGGGCGCTGACGAGACCGAGGTCGGTGAGGAACTCCACGCGCGAATCGGCGGGCTTGTAGACGTAGAACGTGTCGCCCGTGTCCCACACCGCGGCGACAGTGCGGCCCTGCAGCTGCGGATACTCCGCGGCCTTGTCGGCGATGATCGCCTCGGTGTCGGCGATCAGGCGCTCTGCGTCGTCGGAGCGGCCCAGCGCCTGCCCGACCGTGGAGACGACGTCGCGCCACGGGGTGGCCCACGGCTCACCGGGGTACGCGACCGTGGGAGCGATCCGGCTGAGGGTGTCGTACTGGTCCTGGGTGAGCCCGGAGTAGTTGGCGAGGATGACGTCCGGGCGGGCCGCCGCGATCTGCTCGACCGGCACGTCCGTGCCGTCGTTCTGCAGGATTGTCGGTGTCTCGGCGTTGAGTTCGGTGAGCTCGTCTCCGATCCACGGCAGGACGCCCTGCTCGTCACCGCCGTACGACTGTGCCGGCATGGCGACGGGGACGACCCCGAGGGCGAGGGCGGCATCGGTGCTCCCGAAGCCCCAGGTGACCACCCGTTCGGGCTCGGACTCGATCGTGGTGTCACCGAGGGCGTGCTCGATCGTCACAGGGAAAGCGCCCCCGCCCGGGCCGGACGCCTCGGCGGGGTCGTCGCCGCCCGACGAGCACGCGGTCAAGGCGAACGTGAGAGCGAAACCGGCTGCGGCAAGCAACCTCGGGATTCGGGTCGACGGCACTGGCGTTCCCTTCGAAGAATTAGGAGTGCCTACCCAAACTATCGGATCGACCCTGCTGCCGCGCGGGTACCCCCGGAACCCAGAAGGCCCCGCCCCCGAAGAGAAGAGGGCGGGACCTTCGTGGCTACGGCAGGTGCCTGACCGCGGCCGGCGGACCGGCTGCGGCGACGGCTCTACCGGTAGTCGCTGGAGTAACCGTAGTCGTCGAGCGGGACCGCGGCGCCGGTGTTCTGGCCGAAGCCCTCCGGCGAGTAGTACTGATCCTCGTACGACGGGATCGCGTACGCGGCCGCGCGGGCCTCCTCGGTCGGCTGCACCTGGATGTTCCGGTACCGGTTGATGCCGGTGCCGGCCGGGATCAGCTTGCCGATGATCACGTTCTCCTTCAGACCGATCAGCTTGTCCGAGCGGCAGTTGATCGCCGCGTCGGTCAGCACGCGAGTGGTCTCCTGGAACGACGCCGCCGACAGCCACGAATCGGTGGCCAGCGACGCCTTCGTGATGCCCATGAGCACGGGACGGCCGGCAGCCGGCTCCCCGCCCTCGGCGACGACGCGCCGGTTCGAGGCCTCGAACTCGCTGCGCTCGACCAGCGATCCGGGGAGGAACTCCGTCGACCCCGAGTCGATGATCGTCACGCGGCGCAGCATCTGGCGCACGATGACCTCGATGTGCTTGTCGTGGATCGACACACCCTGGCTGCGGTACACCTCCTGGACCTCGTTGACGAGGTGGACCTGCACCTGGCGCGGTCCCATGACCCGCAGCACCTCGTGCGGATCGGCCGCACCCTCGAGCAGCTGCTGACCGACCTCCACGTGGTCGCCGTCCGTCAGGACACCTTCGGTCCCGTCCGCCTTACGGATGACGTGCAGACGCTGACGCTTCGACAGCTTGTCGTACACGACCTCCTCGCCACCGTCGTCCGGGACGATGGTGATCTTGTAGAAGCGGTCGTCGTCCTCGAGTCGCACGCGACCGGAGACGTCGGCGATGGGCGCCTTGCCCTTCGGGACACGGGCCTCGAACAGTTCCTGCACACGGGGCAGACCGCCGGTGATGTCCTCACCGACGCCACCCTGGTGGAACGTACGCATCGTCAGCTGCGTACCGGGCTCACCGATGGACTGGGCGGCGACGATACCGACGGCCTCGCCGATGTCGACGAGCTTGCCGGTCGCCATCGAGCGGCCGTAGCAGGTGGCGCACACGCCGGTACCGGTGTCGCAGGTCAGCACGGAGCGGACCTTGACCTTCCGGATGCCGGCGGCCAGCAGCGCCTCGATCGCCGGGTCGCCGAGGTCGCTGCCCCGGGTGACGACGACGTTGCCGCCCGCGTCGACCGCATCGGTGGCCAGCGTACGGGCGTACGTGCTGGTCTCGATGTGGGCGTCGCGCACCAGGCGACCGGTCTCGGCGCCCGTCCCGTCCCGCTCGGGCTCGGCGATGATCATCTCGATACCGCGCGGCGTGCCGCAGTCGGTCTCGCGGACGATGACGTCCTGCGACACGTCCACCAGACGACGGGTCAGGTAACCCGAGTCGGCGGTACGCAGCGCGGTGTCGGCAAGACCCTTACGCGCACCGTGGGTGTTGATGAAGTACTCGAGCACGGTCAGGCCCTCGCGGAACGAGGACTTGATCGGGCGCGGGATGAACTCGCCCTTCGGGTTCGTCACCAGACCCTTCATGCCCGCGAGCGAGCGGATCTGGGTCATGTTGCCCGCGGCGCCGGACTTCACGATCGTCGGGATCGGGTTGTCGTCCGGGTAGTGGGCCTCCATGGCCTGACCGACCTCTTCGGTCGCCTCCTGCCACAGCTTGACGAGCGAGTCGCGCCGCTCCTCCTTCGAGAGGGCACCACGAGCGAACTTGCGCTCGAGCTGATCCGCCGACGCCTCGTAGCGCTCGAGGATGTCCTTCTTCTCCGGCGGCACCAGCACGTCGGCCATCGACACGGTCACACCCGAACGGGTGGCCCAGTAGAAGCCGGCGTCCTTGAGCTTGTCGACGGTCTGCGCGACGACGATCATCGGGTAGCGCTCGGCGAGATCGTTGATGATCGCGGCCTGACGCTTCTTCGGCATGACGTCGTTGACGAAGCCGTAGTTCACCGGCAGCAGCTCGTTGAACAGCACGCGACCGAGCGTGGTCTGCACGGTCCAGCCGTCGCCGAAGTTCCAGCCGTCGGGGAACAGTTCCGTCTCGATGTCCCGTGACGGACGCTGCTGCTCCAGGCGCACCTTGATGGGGGCCTGCACCGACAGCACGCCGCGGTCCACGGCCATGATCGCCTCGGCGGGAGACGAGTACACGCCCTGCTCCGGCTCACCGTCGGTGGCCGGCCGGTACGCACCCGGCGCGTCCTCGACCAGACGGGTCAGGTGGAACAGACCCGTCACCATGTCCAGACGCGGCATGGCGAGCGGACGGCCCGATGCCGGCGACAGGATGTTGTTCGACGACAGCATCAGCACGCGGGCCTCGGCCTGCGCCTCCGCCGACAGCGGCAGATGCACGGCCATCTGGTCGCCGTCGAAGTCGGCGTTGAAGGCCTCACACACGAGCGGGTGCAGCTGGATGGCCTTGCCCTCGACGAGCTGCGGCTCGAACGCCTGGATGCCGAGACGGTGCAGCGTGGGAGCACGGTTGAGCAGCACGGGGTGCTCGTTGATGACCTCTTCGAGGACGTCCCACACCTGCGGACGCTGCCGCTCGACCATCCGCTTGGCGGACTTGATGTTCTGCGCGTGGTTCAGATCGACCAGACGCTTCATCACGAACGGCTTGAACAGCTCGAGAGCCATCAGCTTCGGCAGACCGCACTGGTGCAGCTTGAGCTGCGGGCCGACGACGATGACCGAACGGCCCGAGTAGTCGACACGCTTGCCGAGCAGGTTCTGACGGAACCGGCCCTGCTTGCCCTTGAGCAGGTCGGACAGCGACTTGAGCGGACGGTTGCCCGGACCGGTGACCGGCCGGCCGCGACGGCCGTTGTCGAACAGCGCGTCCACGGACTCCTGCAGCATCCGCTTCTCGTTGTTGACGATGATCTCGGGGGCACCGAGGTCGATCAGTCGCTTGAGGCGGTTGTTGCGGTTGATGACACGGCGGTACAGATCGTTGAGATCGGAGGTCGCGAAGCGGCCACCGTCGAGCTGCACCATCGGGCGCAGCTCCGGCGGGATCACCGGCACCGCGTCGAGGACCATGCCCATGGGCGAGTTGCCGGACTGCTGGAACGCCGCGACGACCTTCAGTCGCTTGAGGGCGCGCAGCTTCTTCTGGCCCTTGCCGCTGCGGATGGTCTCGCGCAGCGACTCGGCCTCGGCGTCGATGTCGAAGTTCTCGATGAGCTTCTGGATCGACTCGGCGCCCATCGCGCCGGTGAAGTACTCGCCGTAACGGTCCTGCAGCTCGCGGTAGAGCAGCTCGTCGACGATCAGGTCCTTCGGCTTGAGCTTGGTGAAGGTGTTCCAGATCTCCTCGAGCCGGTCCAGCTCACGCTGGGCACGGTCGCGCAGCTGACGCATCTCGCGCTCGCCGCCGTCCTTGACCTTGCGGCGGACGTCGGACTTGGCACCCTCGGCCTCGAGCTCGGCCAGGTCGGCTTCCAGCTTCTGCGCGCGAGCCTCGAGGTCGGCGTCGCGCTGGTCGGCGACGGACTTCTTCTCGACCTCCATCTCGGCCTCGAGGGTCGAGAGCTCGTTGTGGCGCAGCTCGTCGTCCACGGCCGTGATGACGTACGCGGCGAAGTAGATGATCTTCTCGAGATCCTTCGGCGCCAGGTCGAGCAGGTAACCGAGGCGGCTCGGCACACCCTTGAAGTACCAGATGTGTGTGACCGGCGCGGCGAGCTCGATGTGGCCCATGCGCTCGCGGCGCACCTTGGCGCGAGTCACCTCGACGCCGCAGCGCTCACAGATGATGCCCTTGAAGCGGACACGCTTGTACTTGCCGCAGTAGCACTCCCAGTCCCGGGTGGGGCCGAAGATCTTCTCGCAGAAGAGGCCGTCCTTCTCGGGCTTGAGCGTGCGGTAGTTGATGGTCTCCGGCTTCTTGACCTCACCGTACGACCAGTTGCGGATGTCCTCCGCGGTGGCCAAGCCGATGCGGAGTTCATCGAAGAAGTTGACGTCGAGCACGTAACTTCCTTTCCCCTTCACGGGTTTTGTTGCTGCTAGTTGTCGCTGTTGCTGCCGGGGCCCGACGAGATGCAGTCCGCCGTGCGGAGGTGCATCTCATCGGGTCGGCTCCTAGTTCGCGAGGTCGTCGACCGTGGCCGACTCGTTGCGGGAAAGGTTGATGCCCAGGTTGGCCGCCGCCCGCTCGAGGTCCTCGTCGTCGCCGTCGGCCATCGCGATGGCCGCGCCGTCGCTGGAGAGCACCTCCACGTTCAGGCACAGCGACTGGAGTTCCTTGAGGAGCACCTTGAAGGACTCGGGGATACCCGGCTCCGGGATGTTCTCGCCCTTGACGATGGCCTCGTAGACCTTCACGCGACCCACCACGTCGTCCGACTTGATGGTGAGCAGCTCCTGCAGCGTGTACGCCGCACCGTAGGCCTGCATGGCCCAGCACTCCATCTCGCCGAACCGCTGGCCACCGAACTGCGCCTTACCACCGAGCGGCTGCTGGGTGATCATCGAGTACGGGCCGGTCGAACGGGCGTGGATCTTGTCGTCGACCAGGTGGTGCAGCTTGATGATGTACATGTAGCCGACCGACACCGGGTACGGGAACGGCTCGCCGGAACGTCCGTCGAACAGCGTCGCCTTGCCGTCGGCGCCGACCATGACCTCGCCGTCACGGTTCGGCAGCGTCGAGCCGAGCAGACCCGTCAGCTCGTCCTCGCGGGCACCGTCGAACACCGGGGTGGCGATGTTGGTGTCCGGATCGGCGGCGAGCATGTCGTCGGACAGGTTCTTCGCCCACTCGGGACGCTCACCGTCGCCGGCGACCTGGACATTCCAGCCGGCCTTGCCGATCCAGCCGAGGTGCGTCTCGAGAATCTGGCCGATGTTCATACGACGCGGGACACCGTGCGTGTTGAGGATGATGTCCACCGGAGTGCCGTCGGGCAGGAACGGCATGTCCTCCTGCGGGAGGATCTTGCCGATGACGCCCTTGTTGCCGTGCCGGCCGGCGAGCTTGTCGCCGTCCTGGATCTTGCGCTTCTGCGCCACGTACACGCGGACGAGCTCGTTGACACCCGGGGGCAGATCGTCGTCGTCCTCGCGCGAGAACACGCGGACGCCGATGACCTTGCCGGTCTCACCGTGCGGCACCTTCAGCGACGTGTCACGCACCTCGCGGGCCTTCTCACCGAAGATCGCGCGCAGCAGCCGCTCCTCGGGGGTCAGCTCGGTCTCGCCCTTCGGGGTGACCTTGCCGACGAGGATGTCGCCGTCGCGCACCTCGGCGCCGATGCGCACGATGCCACGCTCGTCCAGGTCCGCGAGGACCTCGTCCGAGACGTTCGGGATGTCGCGGGTGATCTCCTCGGCACCGAGCTTGGTGTCGCGGGCGTCGATCTCGTGCTCCTCGATGTGGATCGAGGTGAGCACGTCCTCCTCGACGAGGCGCTGCGACAGGATGATCGCGTCCTCGTAGTTGTGGCCTTCCCACGGCATGATCGCCACGAGCAGGTTCTTGCCGAGTGCCATCTCACCGTTCTCGGTGCAGGGGCCGTCGGCGAGGACCTGGCCGGACTCGACGCGCTGCCCCTCGTCCACGATCGGCCGCTGGTTCGAGCAGGTGCCCTGGTTCGAGCGGTCGAACTTGCGCAGACGGTAGGTGCGGCGGGTGCCGTCGTCCGCCATCACGGTGATGAAGTCGGCCGAGACCTCCTCGATCACGCCGGACTTCTCGGTGACGACGACGTCGCCCGCATCGACGGCGGCACGCAGTTCCATGCCGGTACCGACGACAGGAGCCTCGTTGCGCACCAGCGGCACGGCCTGACGCTGCATGTTCGCACCCATGAGGGCACGGTTGGCGTCGTCGTGCTCGAGGAACGGGATCATGGCCGTGGCCACGGACACCATCTGCCGCGGCGAGACGTCCATGTAGTCAACCTCGGTCGCCGCGACGAATTCGACCTCGCCGCCCTTCTTGCGGACGAGGACGCGCTCCTCGCTGAAGCGGCCGTCGGCGTCGACCGGCGAGTTGGCCTGCGCCACGACGTGGCGGTCCTCCTCGTCGGCGGTGAGGTAGTCGACCTGATCGGTGACGATGCCGTCCTCGACCTTGCGGTACGGGGTCTCGATGAAGCCGAACGGGTTGACCCGCGCGTACACCGACAGGGAGCCGATCAGGCCGATGTTCGGGCCTTCCGGGGTCTCGATCGGGCACATGCGGCCGTAGTGCGAGTGGTGGACGTCGCGGACCTCGAGGCCGGCGCGCTCACGGGACAGACCACCCGGGCCGAGCGCCGAGAGGCGGCGCTTGTGGGTCAGACCCGACAGCGGGTTGTTCTGGTCCATGAACTGCGACAGCTGGGAGGTTCCGAAGAACTCCTTGATCGCAGCCACGACGGGACGGATGTTGATCAGCGTCTGCGGCGTGATGGCCTCGACGTCCTGGGTGGTCATCCGCTCACGGACGACGCGCTCCATGCGGGACAGGCCGACGCGGATCTGGTTCTGGATGAGCTCGCCGACGGTACGCAGGCGACGGTTGCCGAAGTGGTCGATGTCGTCGACCTCGACGGGAACCTCGACGCCGCCCGGCGCCGTCATGGTGTTCTCACCGGCGTGCAGGCGCACCAGGTACTCGATGGTGGCGACGATGTCTTCCTCGGTGAGGGTCGACGCCTCGATCGGCTGGCCGGCGTTCAGGCCCAGCTTCTTGTTGATCTTGTAACGTCCCACGCGCGCCAGGTCGTAGCGCTTGTCCTTGAAGAAGAGGTTCTCCAGCAGGGTCTGCGCGCTCTCCTTGGTGGGCGGCTCGCCCGGGCGCAGCTTGCGGTAGATGTCCAGCAGAGCCTCGTCGGTACCGGCCGTGTTGTCCTTCTCGAGGGTGGACATCATGATCTCGGAGAAACCGAAGCGCTCGACGATCTGCTCGTTGGTCCAGCCGAGCGCCTTGAGCAGCACCGTGACCGGCTGGCGGCGCTTGCGGTCGATCCGCACGCCGACGGTGTCGCGCTTGTCGACGTCGAACTCGAGCCACGCGCCGCGGCCCGGGATCACCTTGACGCTGTGCAGGTCCTTCTCGGTGCTCTTGTCGACCGTGCGGTCGAAGTACACGCCCGGCGAACGCACCAGCTGCGAGACGACGACGCGCTCGGTGCCGTTGATGATGAAGGTGCCCTTGTCGGTCATCATCGGGAAGTCACCCATGAAGACCGTCTGGCTCTTGATCTCGCCGGTGTTGTTGTTGATGAACTCGGCAGTGACGAACAGCGGCGCCGCGTACGTCATGTCCTTGTCCTTGCACTCCTCGACCGAGGCCTTGACCTCGTCGAAGCGCGGGTCGGAGAAGGACAGGGACATCGACCCGGAGAAATCCTCGATCGGAGAGAGCTCCGCGAGGATCTCCTCGAGCCCGCCGACGACGGGACCGTCACCGCGTTCGGCGGCGAGCGCGCGCCAGCGCTCGGAGCCGATCAGCCATTCGAAGGAATCTGTCTGTAGATCGAGGAGCCCGGGAACTTCGAGAGGTTCGCGAATCTTCGCGAACGAGACCCTCTTCGGGGCTCCGGGGATTCCGGCAACTGCCTTGGTCTGGCTAGAGACTGCCAAGATGCGTCCTTCCAGCACCTCACGCGGGCCGCTCCAACCGGTGCGACCGCCGCTGTACCTGCTTCTTCATGTGGGGCGTTATCGCTGGTTGCAACCCGAAAGACAACCCCACCGCGAAGTCGGCGGAACGAACCCCGGAGGGCAACGCTCCCCGCGATGCGGTCGAGAGATGGACAGGAGGCAGCCAGCGCAAAGTCCGAACTTACACCCAAAAGTCGCAGATGTCGAGCGACGGCACGAAAAGAAGCGCCCGACCCCGGGCGCCCAGGACGCATATTCGTGCGTGCGTACCGATAGAGTGACCGCTCACGCCGTCCGCGTCAAGAGCAACCGCGCCGATCCCCGGTCACCGCGCTCGTCAGCGGTCCCGGATCTCGGAGACCAGCCACGTGCCGTCGATCTTCTCCATCCGCACCAGCAGCGGCGCCGACGCACTGCCCTGGGCGACCGCGTCGCCGGTCGCGCTGACGCTGATGAACGCCGCGACCTCGGCCCGGTCGTCGTCGAGCATCGACGCACCGATGTGGTCGATGCGCACCTCCGTCGCGGTGTGTGTCTGCACCGCGGCCTGCTTGGTGACATCCGCGGTCAGATCGAACTCCTCCCGCATCGGCGGGGTGAGGACCTCTCGGATCGCGGCGAAGTCCTCGTCGATCGTCTCGTGGTTGTAGCCGTGCATCGTCTCGATCGCATTACCGGCGGCGGCGGTGACCTCGGACGTCGCGGCGCTGTCGACCCATGCCTCGTTGGTCACCGTCGCTCCGGGACGGGCGGCGGCGACCGCGGCGAACGCACCGAGCGCAAGCGCGGCACCGCCGACGATCGCCACCGGACGCCAGCTGCCGCGCGAGACGGTGCCGCCGGCCTGCGCTGCCGGTTCCGCCACGTCCCCACCGTCGTCGACGGACGCCGGTTCACGAGACTCGGGGGCGCTCTCGAGGTCGGAGTCCTGCCCCACCGGGGCCGTCGAAGGCTCGGACCCGGCTGCTTCGGGGGCCGCCGTTCCCGCCCGGGCCGTCGGAGACGGGGTGGGCTCGGGCGGGGTGGGCTCGGGCGAGGTGGACGCGGTCGGGGCGATCTCGGTCGAGGTCGGCTCGGTCGGGTTCGGCTCGGTCGGGGTCGGCTCGGTCGGGGTCGGCTCGGGGCGGGCGGCACCGCCCGCACCCGGGGTCCGGCCCGTCCCCGCGATCTTGGGCCGTCGGCCCCTCGGAGGACCGGCCGGATTGGGCTTGCGACGCTGCGGGGGCACTACACATTCTCCTTCATCGGCTCACTCGCCTGCGGCGGGTCCGGGTTCGGCCGGGGGCACGGGGGTGGGTTCGGGCGGCGCGGGTTGCTGCGCTCCCTCCGCCGGCCCGGCACCGAGCTGCACGGAGTCCAGCGGCTGGATCGTCTCCGCCTTCCACACGTCGCCGTCCTTGCGCATCGCCACGTTCACGGTGACCTTGTTCTCGACGAAGTTGTCGGGCCAGGTGGTCTTCACCGCCAGGACGACCAGGGCCTGCGCCGTGTCGGCGTCCGTGTCGAGCGCCGTCAGCGAACCGAACAGCACGTCTGCCGACATGCCCGTGCCCGTCTGGGCCACCTGTTCCCGGATCTGCTGCTCCGTCGCGGCCAGATCGTTGTTCAGGGCCTCGCCGGTGATCGAGGACCGCATGTTCTCGATCGACGTGTCGACATCGGCGGCGTCGACGCTGTTGAGATTGATCGCGGCCTGCATCGCCCCGGACAGGGCGGCGTCCCGCGCCTCGGCGGCCGGACGGTCCACGAGCAGGGTCCGCCCCCATCCGAAGCCGAACCAGGCGGCCGCGGCGAGCGCGACCACCGCCAGCACGCTCACCACTACCAGAACGATCCTGCGCATCTTGTCGCCGCCCGCCCCCGCCGTCTGCGGGGGACGGGACGTCGTGTCTGAACTCACTACACCAACCTACTTACCTACTTCGGGGTGACTCCGAGCAGCGGCGCGAGCTGCGTCGCGATCGGATTCAGATTGAGCTTGTCCGGGTCCTTCTTCGGTGTGAAGTCCCACGGCTGGATCGTGGCCGGGTCGGCGAACACGATCCGGTTCGCGCTGCGCACGCCGGTGACGCTGCCCTGCGGAACCTCGCAGGACGCCTCCGTGTTGAACGGGAAGTCCTGCTGGGTGTCGTCGAAGTTGGGGTCACGGCGCTGCATCTCGTCGAGGATCGCCTGGGTGCCCTCGTACCCGATGGTGCACGACGGCGGGTTGTTCGTCTCGAACAGGATGCCCTGCCGGACCGTTCCGTCGCCGGGCGCGACGGTCCCGGCGCTGGCCGCGACGGCCGGCAGGAACGCGAGCAGCGGCTGCAGGGCTACGGCCTGCGGGCCGAGCTTGTCGCCGAGCAACGCCAGGTTCGTCAGGTTCGCCGTCAGACCGGGGCCCGAGTCCGCGACCAGCTGCGTGAGTTCCTCGCTCGCCGCGGTCCCGGTCTCGAGGAGGCGCCGGACGTCCGGGTCGCTGTCGCGCAGCTGCGCGGTCACCAGGTCCAGGTCCGCACTGAACTGCCGGATCGCCGACGCCTGCACCGACTGGGTGTCGAGCACGGTCTGGCTGTCGCGGATCAGCGACACCGTCTGAGGCAGGTACTGCACTCCGGCATCGCTGAGCTGGGCCAGGGAGTCCACGAGGGTCTGCAGCTGGCCGCCGCGGCCGTCGAACGCGGCCCCCAGTTCGGTCACCACCGTGCGCAGCGAGTCCACCGGCACCGAGCGGACGAGCGCGTTCGTGCTCACCAGGAGGTCCTGCACCGGCACCGGCACATCGGTGGCGTCCTGTCCGATCACCGATCCTTCCTCGAGGTACGGACCCTCGTCGGTGTCCGGTAACAGGTCGACGTACTGCTCACCGATCGCCGAGCGGTTCGCCACCACGGCACGGGTCGACGCCGGGATCTGCGGCCCGCCGTTGTCGAGGAGGAGGGTGACGTCGATGCCGTCCTCGGTCAGACCGAGTTCTCCCACCCGCCCGACCGGCACACCCCGGTAGGTGACCTCGGCGTTGGTGAAGATGCCACCCGAATCGGCGAACCGGGCGTGGACGGTGTACTGCCCGAACCCGAGCAGGTTGTCGAGGCGCACGTACCGCGCACCGACGAACACCACGCCGAGCAGCGCGATCACCACGAACGCGACGATCTGTACCCGCAGCAACCGCGATCTCATCATCGCCCTCCCCCGACTCCGAGCTGATCGAGCAGGCCTTCCAGCGGATTGGCCGGCGCCGCACCGGAGTCCGGCGCCGCGGCGGGCAGGCCGGGCAGCGTCACCCCCGGCGGCAGTTCGAGTCCCGCCGGCAGCCTCGGCTCCGGGAGTTCCGGCAGCAGCGAGACCGTGGGCCAGCCCCGTCTCGGCCCGTTGCCGTTGTAGTACGGATTCGACGGATCCACGACGGGCTTGGGCTCACCGAACTTCGGCTGCCGGTAGACCGGATCACCCTGTCCGACGCCGAGCGAAGCCAGCGCGTCCCCGATCTGCAGGTCCACAGCGAGGAACAGGTTGACCGAGCCGCCGAGGGCGATCCTCTCGACCCCGTCCGGGAAGGGCACCGTCGGGATGAACGGCAGCGCCTTCACCAGGTCGTCCCCGGACGCGGCGAGCTGCTGCAGGGTGGGGCGCAGGGCCAGCAGATCGGCGATCAGGTTCTCCTTGGACTGGTCGAGCACGTCGGTGCCCACGGTTCCCAGTCGGTCGAGCTGGACGAGCAGCTCCGTCAGCTGGGGACGCTGCTGCTCGAGCACCGCCGTGGCCACCGGAAGGTCGTCGAGGATCGCCGCGACACGCTCGTTCTGTTCCGCGACCCGGACGGTGAGCACGTCGAGGCCGTCGAGGGCGCGGGTGATGTCGTTGCGTTGCTGATCGAGACCGTCGATGAGCCGATCCGCCTGCTGCAGAAGGCTTTTCGTGGTGCCTTCGCGTCCCTCGAACGCGGTGGACAGCTCCTCGACGACCGGCTGCAACTGGCCGACGCCGCCACCGTTGAGCAGCAGCGAGAGGGCACCGAGTACGGGTTCGAGTTCCGTGGCGTGCCGGGTCCGGTCCAGCGGAATGACGTCGCCGTCGGCGAGCAGTTCGCTCGACGGGTCGCTCGGCGGCGGAGTGAGCTGGACGAACTTCTCGCCCAGCAGGCTGGTCTGTTCCACCGCCGCATACGCGTTGGCCGGCAACTCCACCGCCGAGTCCACCACGATCCCGACGTCCGCGGTCCACCCGTCGGGTCCCACGGAGACCGTCTCCACCCGGCCGACGGGCACGCCGTCCACCTTGACGGTCGACTGCGGCACGAGGTCGAGCACGTCGTCGAACTGCACGGTCACGTGGATGGGGTCCGAGCCGACGTCCGCGCCACCGGGCAGGGGCAGGCTCTCGGCGCCACCGCACGCAGACACCGTGAGGGCCGTCGCGCATGCTCCGGCACCGAGAATCACCGAGCGTCTCACTGTCCGCCCTCCTCGAGGTTCAGGCGCTGGGATTCGACGCCGGGCACCGTGCCGGGCACCACCTGACGCTGGATGTTCTCGCCGCTGAGGACACCGAACGGCAGGATCAGATCCGGGGTCCGGATGTCGTTGGTGATCTGTTCGGCGAGGCCGGAGCACTGGTCGATCAGCGGCTGCATCTGCCGGCCCAGCTGCTCGAACCTCGGGTCGCCCGGCACGAGCCGACCCAGATCGATGAGCTTGCACATCACGCCGGCCGGGTCCTGCAGATCGGTCACCACCAGGCGGGAGGCGAGCGACCCGGACTCCGCGTCGTACGAGTTGACGAGGTTGCTCACCGCCAGGGGCAGCAGGGTCAGCGAGTTCACCAGTGAATCCCGGTTTGCGGCGAGGTTGTTCGTCACCGGGACCAGGGCGTCCACGTTGTCCTTCAGCGCCGCCTGGTTGTCGTTCACGAACTGCGCGACCACCCCGAGCGACTCCGACAGCTGATTCAGCGCCAGCCCGAGGTTCTCCCGCTCACCGGCCAGATAGCCGGACAGGTCCGACAGCTGGGTATTGAACTCGCGCACCTGCTGATCGTTCGCCGCCAGTGCGGACACGAAGATCTGCAGGTTCTCGATGGTGCCGAACAGGTCACCCCGCGACTCGTTGAGCGTGCGCGACGCAGCGGAGAGCTGCTCGATGGTCTGGCCGAGCGCAGCACCGTTGCCCTCGAGGTTCTCGGCGCCGGTCTCCACGAAGCGGGTCAGTGCCCCGTCCTTGTTCGCGCCCTCCGGGCCGAGAGCCCGCGACAGCTCGTCGACGCTGGCGTACAGCTCGTCCACCTCGACCGGGGTGGCGGTCCGTTCCCGCGGGATGACGGCGCCGTCGGTCATCGTCTCGCCACCGGTGTACGCGGGGGCGAGCTGCACGTAGCGGTCCGCGACGACCGACGGGGTGATCTGCACGGCTTTGGCATCGGCGGGGATGTCGACGCCACGGTCGACACGCATGTCCACCCGCACCTGGTCCCCTTCCGGGACGACCGCGGTGACCTTACCGACCTCCACGCCGAGGACCCGGACGTCGGACCCCTCGTACACGCCGACGGCCTTGTCGAAGTACGCGGTGATCTCGGTGGTGCCCATGCGGTTGAAGACCCACCACAGCACGCCCGCGATCAGCACCACGGCCGCGACGATCGCGGCGATCAGCACGATCGGGCCGCGCCGGGAGCCGCCACCGGACTCGGCATGCGACATCAGTTCTCTCCCAACGTGCGAACCGGATCGCGGTATCCGGGGATCTCGGGCAATCCGGGCGGAATGAGGTTGACGACGACCTGGTCGAACCAGCGGCCGTTGCCGACGACGTTCGAGTACAGCCGGACGAACGGCTCGTACAGCTTCATCGCCCGGTCCAGGTCGTCGTTCCGGTCCTGCAGGATCTGGACGACACCCCGCAGCTGATCGAGCGCCGGACCGATCGTCGCCTCGTTGTCGCGAACCAGGCCGGTCAGCTCCGCCGACAGACGCTGCGTCCCCGTCAGCAGCTGTGAGATAGCCTGCTGGCGATTGTTGAGTTCGGCGATCAGCAGTGCTCCGTCGCTGATCAGTCGATTGAACTCCGCGTTGCGGTCCGCAAGGATCTGCGACGTCCGGCCGGTCGCCTCAAGCAGCCGCTTCAGTTCCTGGTCCCGGCTCGCCACGGTCTGCGAGAGCCTGGTGACCCCGTCCAGCGAGGCCCGGATGTCGTCCGGTGTCTGGGAGAACGCCTCCGAGAGGGTGTCGAAGCTCATGGCCAACTGCTCGGAGTCGATCTCGCCCAGGGTGGTGGCCGCCGACGAGAACGCCTCGATCACGTCGTACGGGGCGACGGTGCGCGACAACGGGATCCGGTCGTCCGGATCGAGCACCTCGGTGCCCCGAGGTTCGAGGGCGAGGTACTTCTGGCCGAGGATGGTCTTGATCTGGATCGAGGCGGAGGTGTCGTTGCCGAGCCAGGCGTCCTTGACCTTGAACGACACGAGCACCCGGTCACCGTCGAGTTCGATGTCGGTGACCTGGCCGACCTTGACGCCGGCGATGCGCACCTCGTTGGTGGGCTTGAGGCCGGCCGCCTCGGTGAACTCCGCGCGGTAGGTGGCGCCCGCCCCGATGATCGGCAGCGAATCCAGGAAGAAGGCCGACAGGGTGGCCAGCAGGACCACGAGAATTCCGAGGGCGCCGGACACGGCCGGACTGCGACGTCTGCTCATCGTCCCTGCAACTCCTGCATCCCGTCCTGCGTACAGCGCTTCGCGGCGTTGGTGTAGATCGGCTGGTTCACCGTGGGCAGACCGGTCGGCAGATTCAGGTACGGAACCGAACCCGGCCCGGCGATCACGTCGATGCCGCACAGGTAGAACTGGAACCACGACCCGTAGCTCGCGACCCGGCCCAGCTTCTCGAGCTTGACCGGAAGGGTCGCGAGGACCTCGTCGACCGCGTCGCGGTTGTTGTTCAGGTTCGCCCCGAGCTGCTCGACCGCCGTGATCGAACCGGCGATCGCCGGCCGGGTCGGCTCGAGCAGATCGGCCGTCGCGTCCGTCAGCCCGGCCAGCGACTGTACGGCCGCACCCACCGTGTCGCGGTCGGCGGCCAGCCCGCTGACCAGCGCCTGGGTGTTGACGAGCAGCGAGTCGAGCTGCTCGTCCCGCTCGTTGATGTTGGTGAGCACCGAGTTCAGGTTGTCGATGACCGCACCGATCACCCGGTCCTTGTCGGCGATCGTGTTGGTCAGGCTCGCCGTCGTGCGCACCAGGTCGTCGACGGTCCCGGATTCGCCCTGGAACACCTGGACGATCTGGGACGAGAGTCGGTTGACGTCGTCGGCGCTGAGGGTCTGGAACAGGGGGCGGAAACCGTTGAACAGGGTGGTCAGGTTCACGGCCGGCTTGGTGCGTTCGAGCGGGATGGTGTCGCCGTCGGTCAGCTTCATCCCCTGCATGCCCTCGCCCTGGTCGAGAGCGATGTACCGCTGGCCGACGAGCGTGCGGTAGCGGATCGTCGCCGTGGTCGCGGCGGGCAGCCAGTCCCGATCGGACACCGAGAACGTCACGCGCGCCTCGCTGCGGTCCACGATCTCGATCTTCTCGACCTGGCCGACCCGGACGCCGGCGATCCGGATGTCGTCACCCTCGTTGAGCGAGGTCACGTCCGAGAAGATGGCGTGGAACTTCGTCCCGCCCCCACCGCCGAGGCTCGCGATGGTCGCCGCGAGCATTCCGGTGGCGAAGATCGTCACCACGGCGAAGACGATCAACTTGATCAGCGGTGCTGCCAGGCCTCTCATCGGAAGCTCACCTCCGTTCCACGCAGCGCGGGCGCGCCCAGGCGGGTCGTCCAGGTCGGCACGTCCTCGGGCGCGATGCCCGTCGCCTCCGCATACACGACGTCGAGGGCGTCCTGCTCGGCACGGGACCCGGAGTACGAGACCTGCGTCGTCGCCGGGGTCGTCCCGGTCAGCTCGCCGACGTCGTCCGGCACCCCGGACCCCTCGGGCGCCGGGAAGAAGGACATGGACTCCGGTCCCGGATTCCGGGACGGCACCTGGTAGGAGCCGTCGTTGATGGAGCCGCCGGGGTACTGCGGGAAGAACCGTCCCGGGGCCGTGACGTTGTCGTAGCAGGTGGGGCCACGAGTATCGAGCAGGCGCGGCTCGTCCTGGTTCGGCAGGTACCGGCCCTTCGGGTTGACGAACTGGATGCTCGCCCGGACGCCGGGGAACGGGTCGTCGGCCGCGAGCACGCCGGCAGCCGCGGGCGCCGCGTCGGCGAAGCCCTTCAGCATGCACGGGTACGACGGCGAGTACCGCGCCAGCAACTGCAGGGCCTGCTTGGAGTCGGCGGCGATGTTGATGATCGAGGCGGCGTTCTGTTCGAGCAGCCCGGCGGTCGCCGACGACGCTCCTGTCGCCGTGACGAGCAACGTCTCGAGCTGGTTCTCCTGCTCGACCACCGTGTTGCCGGTGGTGCGCAGGTTGTCGAGGGCACTGATCAGATCGGGCGCGGCGTCGGAGTAGGTCTGGGAGAAGTCCGCGAGTCCGCGCAGGTCCTCCTGCACGGCCGGGAGTTCCACATTGACCTCACGGAACACCTGTTCGAGCCGGTCCACGGTCTGTCCGAGGGTCTCGCCGCGGCCGCTCAGGCCCTGAGCCAGGGCGCCGAGGGTGTTCGCGAGGTCCTGCGGCGGGATGGCCTCCAGGAGGGGCAGCAGCCCGTCGAGCACCTGGCCGAGTTCGACGGTTTCGGCACTCGTGTCCTGCACCAGGGTGTCCCCTGCCTGGACCGGGCGCGCCGGCTGGTCCGGCAGGATCAGCGAGACGTACCGTTCGCCGAACAACGTCTTCGGCAGCAGTTGGGCGGTCGCGTTCGCGGGGATCAGGGCGGCCTTGTCCGGTTCGAGCGCGAGATGCGCGGTCACCGTCCCGCCCTCGGCCGTCGTGCCGCGAACCTCGCCGACGATCAGTCCCCGCACCTTGACGTCCGCGTTCAGCGGCAGCGCGTTACCGACCTCGTCGGTCACGAGATCCACCTCGACGACCTTCTTGAAGGTCTTGTTGTACATCGCAATCGTGACGAACAGGAACAGTCCCAGCACGACGAAGAACATGAGGCCGAGGACCCTCCGCTTGAGGGTCGAGGGGGTCGAGTTCATCCGGCCACCCTCACGGTCGTGGTCGTACCCCAGATGGCGAGGCTGAGGAAGAAGTCGAGCACTGCGATCGTGACGATCGCGGTGCGCACGGCACGGCCGACAGCCACGCCGACGCCGGCGGGACCACCGCTGGCGTTGAAGCCGTAGTAGCAGTGGATGAGGATCAGGAAGAACGCGAAGACGAGAACCTTCGCGAAGGAATACAGCACGTCCTCCGGTGGGAGGAACAGGTTGAAGTAGTGGTCGTACGAACCCGACGACTGCCCGTTGAACATCGTGCTGATCACGCGTGTCGCGAGGTACGCGGCGAGCAGGCCGATGATGTACAGCGGGATGACGGCGACGAAACCGGCGATCATCCGGGCGGTGACGAGGAACGGCACCGACGGCACCGCCATCACCTCGAGCGCATCGATCTCCTCACTGATCCGCATAGCACCGAGCTGGGCGGTGAAGCCACAGCCCACCGTCGCCGACAGTGCCAGCGCCGCCACGATCGGCGCGAGTTCGCGCGTGTTGACGTATGCCGACAGGAAGCCGGTGAGCACCGAGGAGCCGAGTTGCTCGAGGGCGGCGTAGCCCTGCAGGCCCACGACGACGCCGGTGAATCCCGACATCATCGCGATCACGCCGATGGTGCCGCCGATGACGGCGAGCGCGCCGCTGCCGAAGGTGACCTCGGCGAGCAGCCGCAGCACCTCCTTGCGGTAGTGGACGAGGGTGCGTGGGGTCCAGGCGATGGCCCGCGCGTAGAACGACATCTGGTCGCCTGCCCGATCCAGCATGTCGAGAGGAGCGCGCACGATTCTGCGCCCGCGGAGCCAGATGACATCTCCGCGGCCCTTTGCGATTGTCATCGAGTCAGGATCCCTTCGCCGGAACGATCTGCAGGTACACCATCGTCAGGATCAGGTTCGCGAAGAACAAAAGCAGGAAGGTGATGACGACGGTCTGGTTGACGGCCTCACCGACCCCCTTCGGCCCGGCACCGGGGTGCAGGCCCTTGTAGGCCGCGACGACGCCGGCGATGACACCGAAGATCGCCGCCTTGATCTCGGCCACGTAGAGGTCGGGCAGCTGGGCCAGCGCCGAGAAGGAGGCCAGGTAGGCGCCCGGAGTTCCGCCCTGCAGGATCACATTGAAGAAGTAGCCGCCGGCGATGCCGACCACGGACACCAGTCCGTTGAGCAGCAGCGCGACGAGAACCATCGCGAGCACGCGCGGGACCACGAGGCGCTGCACGGGGTTGATGCCGAGCACCTCCATCGCGTCGATCTCCTCGCGAATCGTGCGCGACCCGAGGTCGGCGGTGACCGCGGAGCCGGCCGCACCGGCGATCAGCAGCGCGGTCACGATCGGACTGCCCTGCTGGATCACCGCCAGGACGCTGGCGGCACCGGTGAACGACTCCGCGCCGAGCTGCTTGATCAACGACCCGGTCTGCAGCGAGACGACGGCGCCGAACGGAATCGCCACGAGGGCAGTGGGCAGGATCGTCACGCTCGCGATGAACCACGCCTGCTCGATGAACTCGCGGAACTGGAACGGCCGGCGGAACATGTTGCGCACGACGTCGACGAACAACTCGACGATGTTTCCGGCCTGGGTGAGTGCACCGTGTATCGGACGCACGAACGAGCTGGTGCCCGAACCGACCCCCATGTGTTCTCCTAGCTGGTGTGGTGGCGGGCGGACTCGTCGTACCCGTCAGCGGGGTACGCCGGAATGACCTGTGTGTCGTCGTCGCGGTAGGAATGGTCCTGATACGCCGGTGCGGCGTGCGATCCGTTGTTCTCCTCGAAGGACTCGAGGATGGCATGCTGGGCGGGCTCGGGCAGGGTGTGGAGGATGTGCCGCACCCGGTCCTGCCGGCGGCGCACCGCCTGACGCTCGGGCATCCCCGGGGTGGCCTTCATCTGCGGGACGATGCCCTCGATGTCGTCCACGCCACCGGCGTGGTGCCCGGCCTCGACGAGCGCCTGTTCCTGCGCCATCGTGGCCTCGTCCTTCTCTTCCGACATCCCGATCGGGCCGATCATCGTGCCGTTGAGGAACTGCTTGACCACCGGCTCGTCGCTGGTGAGCAGCACCTCACGCGGACCGAACATCACCAGCTCGCGGCGGAACAGCATGCCGATGTTGTCCGGCACCGTCCGCGCCAGGTTGATGTTGTGCGAGACGATCAGGATCGTCGCGTCGATCTCGGCGTTGATGTCGATCAGCGTCTGGGAGATGTAGGTGGTGCGCACGGGGTCCAGACCCGAGTCCGGCTCGTCGACCAGGATGATCTGCGGATCGAGCACCAGGGCGCGCGCCAGTCCCGCACGCTTGCGCATGCCGCCGGAGATCTCGCCCGGCAGCTTGTCCTCGGCGCCGAGCAGACCGACGAGCTCGAGCTTGTCCATCACGATCTTGCGGATGTCGGATTCGGACTTCTTGGTGTGCTCCCGCAGCGGGAACGCCACGTTGTCGTAGAGGTTCATCGACCCGAACAGCGCGCCGTCCTGGAACAGCACCCCGAACAGCTTGCGGATCTCGTAGAGCTCCTTGCTCGAGCACTGCAGGATGTCGGTGCCGTCGATGACGATCGAGCCCTGCTCCGGCCGCAGCAGACCGATCAGCGACTTGAGGAACACCGACTTGCCCGTGCCGGACGGGCCCAGCAGGGCACTCACCTCGCCCGCCGGGAGGGTCAACGTCACGTCCTGCCAGATCCGCTGAGACCCGAAGGACTTCGTCAAGCCCTCGACAGCTACTTCGACTCCCACCATTACCTCCGCACGGCTCGATGCTGTTCCCCACTGTGGATTGCGTCACTGTAGCGCATCGAAGTGTTACCTGTGACACGGGATCCTACTAGCGAGTAAGAACACAGGTCAACTCGGGCATAACACCCGTCGATCAGGGTGATGACCTGCGTCTTTGCCGTCCCCGTGCGGCATCGACTCAACCTATCGCGGATGGAATCCGCGTGCCTGCCGAACCGGTCACGAATAGGCGAAAAGGCCGCTGCCCACGGACGTGAATCCGTGGGCAGCGGCCTTGCCGAATCGCTCGACCGGGATGCGGTCGGGCAGCCTCGTACGTCTTACTTGACGGTGACCTTGGCGCCGGCCTCTTCGAGCTTCGCCTTGGCGGCGTCGGCAGCGTCCTTGGCGACCTTCTCCAGGATCGGCTTCGGAGCACCCTCGACGAGGTCCTTGGCCTCCTTCAGGCCGAGGCCCGAGACGATCTCGCGGACGACCTTGATGACCTGGATCTTCTTGTCGCCGGCACCCTCGAGGATGACGTCGAACTCGTCCTGCTCGGACTCGGCCTCGGCGGCGGCGGCCGGGGCACCGGCAGCAGCGACGGCGACCGGAGCGGCAGCGGTGACCTCGAAGGTCTCCTCGAAGGCCTTCACGAACTCCGAGAGCTCGAGGAGGGTCAGTTCCTTGAACGCGTCGAGCAGCTCTTCGGTGGTGAGCTTCGCCATGGTGGCGGTCCTTCCTTGTGGATCCCATGTCGCTGATCCGCGACCGGATGGGATACGCGCCGGAGCGCGCGGGGTGGGTGGGTCAGTGATTCGCGATGGTGCGGATCAGCTTGCGGCAGACTCCTGGTCCGCCTTCTTCTCCTGCAGAGCGGCCGCGAGACGGGCCACCTGCGAGGCAGGAGCGTTGAACAGGCCGGCGGCCTTTGCCAAGTTGCCCTTCATCGCGCCGGCGAGCTTGGCCAACAGCACCTCGCGGGACTCGAGGTCCGCGATCTGGTTGACCTGTTCCACGGACAGCGCAGCGCCGTCCATGTAGCCGCCCTTGATGACGAGCGCCTTGTTGTCCTTCGCGAAGGTCTTCAGGGCCTTCGCAGCGTCGACCGGCTCGCCCTTGATGAACGCAATGGCGGTCGGTCCGACGAACAGGTCGTCAAGGCCCTCGACGCCCGCCTCCGCGGCGGCACGCTTGACCAGGGTGTTCTTGGCGACGGAGTAGGTGGCACCCTCTCCGAGAGCGCGTCGCAGCTGCGTCAGACTGGTCACCGACAGACCACGGAACTCCGTGATCACGGCGGCAGTCGAGTCCTTGAACTGCTCGGTGATCTCCGCAACCGCGGAAACCTTCTCAGGCTTTGCCATACTTCGCCTCCTCTCAGTAACAGTCGTTTTCCCGCTCGGGAAGTTCCACTCGAAATCCGCAAAATGCAAAACGCCCCGGTGCAGGGCACACGGGGCGTACAGAGAGAAGGACGGCATCGCGAGCGATGTCGTATCTCCCCTACCTCGTCCTCCTGCGTGGGCCGCCGGGCAATCCCGGACCTTCAACCGAATCCGCACGCGGACCCGGTGACCAACGGTCTTGGGTAGAACATGATCGGGGTGAAGATCGGCACGCGCCGAACTCCGCGAGCCAGCGTACCGGACGAGGCGCACGGACGCAAAACGGCCGGCACGGAGCAGTTCCGTGCCGGCCGTTCGGTGCGTTGCCTGCGAAGACCGGGTACCGGTCTCCTTACTCGGCGTCCTCGAGGAGGTTCCGGGTGCGCGACGGGTCCACCGGGATGCCCGGGCCGGTGGTGGTCGCGATCGTGACCTTCTTGACGTAACGCCCCTTCGCGGTGGACGGCTTCGCACGCAGGACCTCGTCCAGCGCGGCAGCGTAGTTCTCCACCAGCTTCGCGTCGTCGAACGACGCCTTGCCGATCACGAAGTGCAGGTTCGAGTTCTTGTCGACGCGGAAGTTGATCTTGCCGCCCTTGATGTCCGCGACAGCCTTCGTGACGTCCGGGGTGACCGTGCCCGTCTTCGGGTTCGGCATCAGGCCGCGCGGGCCGAGGACACGCGCGATGCGGCCGACCTTGGCCATCTGGTCCGGGGTCGCGATTGCGGCGTCGAAGTCCAGCCAACCGCCCTGGATCCGCTCGATGAGGTCCTCGGCGCCGACGGCGTCCGCACCGGCGGCCTCGGCCTCGGCGGCCTTCTCGCCCACCGCGAACACGATGACGCGGGCGGTCTTACCGGTGCCGTGCGGCAGGTTGACCGTGCCGCGGACCATCTGGTCCGCCTTGCGGGGGTCCACACCGAGGCGCATGGCGACCTCGACGGTGGCGTCGTAGTTCTTCGACGAGGTCTCCTTCGCGAGCCGAGCGGCCGCGAGGGGGCTGTAGAGCGTCGAGGCGTCGATCTTCTCAGCGGCGGCGAGGTACGCCTTGCTGCGCTTTGCCATTGTTCTGTCCTAACTTGTCACCGGAAGGTGAACGGTTCGGTCGTGGTTGTCGAGCCTGGCCGGCCCTCCCACGGATTACTGCTGCCGGGCACTCGGCCCTGCGGGTTCCGAGCGGCGCTGCGCTCAGCCCTCGACCGTGATGCCCATCGAACGCGCGGTACCGGCGATGATCTTCGCGGCGGCCTCGACGTCGTTGGCGTTCAGGTCTTCCTGCTTGGTCTTGGCGATCTCGCGCACCTGGTCCATGGTGACCTTGGCGACCTTGGTCTTGTGCGGCTCGCCGGAGCCCTTCTGCACACCCGCGGCCTTCAGCAGCAGCTTGGCAGCCGGCGGGGTCTTGAGCTTGAAGTCGAACGAGCGGTCCTCGTAGACCGTGATCTCGACCGGCACGACGTTGCCGCGCTGCGACTCGGTCGCCGCGTTGTACGCCTTGCAGAACTCCATGATGTTGACGCCGTGCTGACCCAGCGCGGGGCCGACCGGCGGAGCCGGGTTGGCCTGACCTGCCTGGATCTGGAGCTTGATGAGCCCGGCAATCTTCTTCTTCTTCGGGGGCATCTCTATTCCTAGTTTCTTGCTCGGTGTGGTTCTTGCGTACTGCTATCGCAAGTTTGAGTGGGTCGGACCGTCAGATCTTCGACACCTGGTTGAAGGACAGCTCCACCGGGGTCTCGCGACCGAAGATCGACACCAGGACCTTGAGCTTCTGCTGCTCGGCGTTGACCTCGCTGATCGACGCGGGCAGCGTCGCGAACGGCCCGTCCATGACGGTGACGGACTCGCCGACCTCGAAGTCCACCTCGATGGTGGGCTTGGCAGCGGTCGCAGCGCCTTCGGCGGCAGCGGCAGCGGCGGCGGGCTTCTTCTTCGCCTGCTGCGGCAGGAGGAACTTCACGACCTCCTTGATCGTCAGCGGCGACGGGCGCGAGGTGGCACCCACGAATCCGGTGACTCCGGGAGTGTTGCGCACCGCGCCCCACGATTCGTCGTTCAGTTCCATCCGAACCAGGATGTAGCCCGGCAGAACCTTGCGGTTGACCTGCTTGCGCTGGCCGTTCTTGATCTCGGTGACCTCTTCGGTGGGCACCTCGACCTGGAAGATGTACTCCCCGAGGTCCAGGTTCTGCACACGGGTCTCGAGGTTGGCCTTGACCTTGTTCTCGTAACCGGCGTAGGAGTGCACGACGTACCAGTCGCCGGGCTCGAGCCGCAGCTGCTTCTCGAGGGCCTCCGCGGGATCGATCTCCTCCGCCGGGGCCTCCGCGGGCGCCTCGGACTCGTCACCGGCCGTCTCGTCGGTCTCGATGCCCGCCACCGCCGACTCGTCGGCCGCTTCCACCGCCGACTCGTCGGCCGGCTCTACTGCCGACTCGTCGGCCGGCTCGGCCGTCACGGAGTCGTCGACAAAGACCTCGTCCGAAACGCGCTCTTCGGCCGAGGGCTCGTACGAGTCGTTCTCGGGGGTGCTCACCGGGCACTTTCCTCTCGTCGATCACATTTGCCGGCACGCTGACGCGCTAGCCGAACAACCAGCTGACGCCCTTCACGAACGCCAGATCCAATCCAAAGATGAGCGCGGTCATGACCGCCACGAAGACCACGACGACCGTCGTGTACGTGACCAGCTGCTTGCGATTCGGCCAGATCACCTTGCGCAGCTCGGCGAGGACCTCGCGGAAGAAGCGCCGCAGGCGCTTGAAGATGTTCTCCGTGCCCTGGGCACCGGAGCGAGAAGCGGACTTGGCCGGCTGCGATTCGGCCCGCCGAGCGGGCGCCACCGCGGTCGACGCCGGAGCGGCGGAACGTCGCGGGGACTTCTTGCCGGTGGGGGCAGCGGATGCGGAGGAAGCGCCGGGGGTCGCGTCGGTCGCCGATCCGGCGTCCTCAGGGCTGGAAGTCCCTGCGGTACCGCCGTCGCGCTTACCGCGCTCCTCGCTCACATCGTTCCTCTCGGTCGCTGGCAGTCCGGGGGCAGGGGCGACAGGACTTGAACCTGCAACCTGCGGTTTTGGAGACCGCTGCTCTGCCAATTGAGCTACGCCCCTCTGGTCGATGCCTCCGCCGGAAACCGGCGTCTCGATCGACCCATCTGCGACCACATGACATGCGCGCCACTCCGTGGGCCGTTACGGCCTTCGAGAGCAGCGCGCTGCGCTATGCGATCCCAGAAGTCTTAGTGTACTTCATAGCCCCGGGACAAACCCAATCCGCCGGCCGGTCAGGCCAGACGGACCGTTGCCGTGGCTCGCCCGAAGATCTTACGTCCTTCGGACTTCGCCACGATCGCGACCACTGCTGTCTTGCTGTCCGCGTCCACCGACTTGACCTTGCCGGAGAACTCCACCTCGGCGGCCCGATGGGCCTCGACGTAGACCGGACTGGTGAACCGAACGTTGTACTCGGTCACCGCTCCTGGGTCACCGAGCCAGTCGGTGACGAAACCGGCCGCGATGCCCATGGAGAGCATGCCGTGGCCGACCACGTCGCGCAAGCCGGCGAGCTTGGCGACCTCGTCGCTCCAGTGGATCGGATTGGGATCACCCGACACACCTGCGTAGTTCACGAGGTTGCCACGGGTGAGCGTCACCACCCGTACGGGCAGCTCCTCACCGACCGAGACGTCCTCGAACCTACGGCGCGACATGCATCATCACATCCTTGACTGCGTGGGCGATGTTCTCGTCCACCTCGCCACCGGTGCGGCCCACCAGGGTGGTCCACGTGGTCATCACGACGTTGTCGTGCTGATCGGTGATGATGTTCTTGGTGGTGATGATGTCGCTGCCGGCGGCCTGACGGAAATCGTCGAGGTACACATCGCAGAACAGTCGATCGCCCACCTGGATCGGCCGGTGGAACACCAGCCGCTGGTCCGTCTGCATGATCTGACTGAGGTCGTATCCGGTGACGACCTCGTCGAACAGCTTGCGCTGGGCGATCATGCCGACGATGGAGATGAAAGTGAGCGGCGCGACGAGGCCGTCGTAGCCGAGGCCCTTCGCCGCTTCCTCGTCGTGATGCGCCGGATTGTTGTCCAGCACGGCGCGCGCGTACTCGCGGACCTTCTCCCGCCCGACCTCGTAGAAGTCCTCGACGCGATAGTGGTGACCGACCATCGAGGCCGCATGTGCCGCTACATCGAACTGGATCCCGGCCTGTTCGGTGCCGTCCACGACCGATTCTTCACTCACGAATGTGCCCGTCATACGCAGAACTCCCGCAACTTCGCCCGGACGCCGGCCGGCGTGGGCGATTGTGCGGGGAGCTCACGCGTCGACGTCGACCCTGTACGACTACTTCGACTCGCGGTGTGCGCGATGAGTGCCGCAGTTGGGGCAGAACTTCTTCAGCTCCAACCGATCGGGGTCGTTACGACGGTTCTTCTTCGTGATGTAGTTGCGGTGCTTGCACACCTCGCAGGCCAGGGTGATCTTCGGCCGAACGTCGGTGGAGGAGGCCACGGGATGCCTTCTTTCGCGTCAATCTGATCAACGACGATCAGGGTGGTTCATTCAACTGTGGTAGCGGTGACCGGACTTGAACCGGCGACGCAACGATTATGAGTCGTTTGCTCTACCAACTGAGCTACACCGCCTCGGTGTCGAGTGTCGCGAACAACGGCGGCACACAATCCAGCGAGCCCCCTGACGGAATCGAACCGTCGACCTTTTCCTTACCATGGAAACGCTCTGCCGACTGAGCTAAGGGGGCGCGACCACCGTGAGCATCTCTGCTCGCTGCGGCCTCCAAAAGATTACACACACTCCTCTGCAGGAACAAAATCGGCAGTTCAGGGGCTGTAAATCGACTTTTTCACCCCTCGGCCGAGCGTCCGGAGGCGCTCTCGGGCGTGCGCCGGCCGCACACCGGGACCCAGCGACGTCGGCACCGGAACGACCGCGAACGCAGAACGGCCCCGATCCGTTCGGATCGGGGCCGTTCCGGTGGCAGGTGTAGGATTCGAACCTACGTAGGCGTAAGCCGACGGATTTACAGTCCGCTCCCATTGGCCGCTCGGGCAACCTGCCGGGCGCGATCGGGACCGTGTCCCTGGCGCGTTTGAAACAATACAACGCACACCCCCCTGTAGTGCAAACCGGGTGGACAGCGGCACCGCGCCACCCGATAGCGTCGGGGCGGCAACCCGTACAGAACCGATCCGAAGTGGAGTGCACGTGGCTGATTCGTCGTTCGATGTGGTGAGCAAGGTCGACCGCCAGGAGGTGGACAACGCGCTGAACCAGGCCGCCAAGGAGCTCGGCACCCGTTTCGACTTCCGCAACACCGGGGCGGGCATCGAGTGGAGCGGCGAGGAGTCCATCACCCTGACCGCCGACACGGAGGAACGCGTCAACGCCGCCCTCGAGGTGTTCAAGGAGAAGCTGATCCGGCGCAATCTCTCCCTGAAGTCCTTCGACGCCGGCGAGCCCACCCAGTCCGGCAAGGTCTACAAGATCAGCGGGTCCCTGGTGCAGGGCATCAGCACCGAGAACGCCAAGAAGATCTCCAAGCTGATCCGGGACGAGGGACCCAAGGGCGTCAAGGCGCAGATCCAGGGCGAGGAGCTGCGCGTGACCAGCAAGAAGCGCGACGACCTGCAGGCCGTGATCGCACTGCTCAAGAATGCCGACCTCGACATTGCGCTGCAGTTCGTCAACTACCGGTAGGCAGTGACTACCGGTTGGCACGGCGGGCGTCAGCCCCCGCGGGCCATGCGCTCGAGCCGGTCGATGCGCTCCGCCATGGGCGGGTGGGTCGAGAACAATCGGCTCATCCGCTCCCCCGGACGGAACGGGTTCGCGATCATCATGTGCGACTGCGCGGCGATCCGGGGTTCGGGCGGCAGCGGCGCCGCCCGGGTGCCCTGCTCGAGTTTGCGCAGCGCCGAGGCCAGCGCCAGCGGATCGCCGGTGAGTTCGGCGCCGGACTGATCCGCCTGGTACTCGCGGGAACGCGACACCGCGAGCCGGACGACGGTCGCCGCGATCGGCCCGAGCAGCGACACCAGCAACAGGGCCAGCGGATTGGTGCCCTGGTCGCGGTTGCCGAACATGTTCGCGAAGAATGCGAGATTCGCCAGCCCCGAGATCACCGCCGCCATCGCGCCGGCCACCGACGAGATCAGGATGTCCCGGTTGTAGACATGCGACAGTTCGTGTCCGAGCACCGCGCGCAGCTCGCGCTCGTTCAGGATCTGCAGGATCCCGGACGTGCAGCACACCGCCGCGTGGCGGGGATTGCGGCCGGTCGCGAACGCGTTGGGTGCGCTGGTCGGGCTGATGTACAGCCGGGGCATCGGCTGATGCGCCGTGGTCGCCAGCTCGCGCACGATCCGGTAGATCACCGGTGCCTGCACCTCGGTGATCGGCTGGGCGTGCATGGCCCGCAACGCCAGTTTGTCGCTGTTGAAGTAGGCGTAGGCGTTCATCCCGACGGCCAGGACGATCGACCCGATCAGGATCGTCGGGTTCCGGAACAGGGCGCCGATGAACACGATGAGGGCGGACATCCCGATGAGGAGCCCTGCCGTCTTCAGCCGGTTCGCATTCCCGTGCACGTCACGCCTCTTCCCGTCGATCTGGCCCGAGCGTTCAACGAAGCGGGGTGGGGCGCGGGTTCCCCGCCGTCACCGGCCGAAACGGCGTCCCGACGTGCGGGCCCCTACCCCACGCGCGCGATCGTGTAGTCGACGAGCCGGCGCAGGGCCTCGTTCGCCGGACCCTGCGGCAGCGACGCCAGCTCCGCGCGGGCCTTGTCCGCGTACTCGCCCAGCGTCCGCTTCGCCGCAGCCATTCCCGGCGACCGCGCCAGCAGCTCCAGCGCCTCGGTGACGGCGGCTTCGTCCTCGACCGGTCCGGCGAGCAGTTCGCGCAGCCGATCGGCCTCGGGCCCCGTCTCACGGAAGGCGTACAGCACCGGCAGGGTGTGGACACCCTCGCGCAGGTCCGTTCCCGGCGTCTTGCCGGACTCCGTCGACGCCGACGAGATGTCGATGATGTCGTCGGCGATCTGGAATGCGGTACCGACGGCGTCGCCGAGCCGTTCCAGATGCGCGATCTGGTCCTGGTCGGCGCCCGAGAACGTCCCGCCGAAGCGTCCGCTCGTCGCGATCAGCGAGCCGGTCTTCTCCCACACGACCTTCAGGTAGTGCTCGACCGGGTCCCGATCCTTCCCGCTGCCGATGGTCTCGCGCATCTGCCCGGTCACGAGTTCGGCGAACGTCTCGGCGATGGTCCGTACCGCAGCGGGACCGAGCGTCGACACCAGCCGCGACGCGTGCGCGAACAGGAAGTCCCCGGCGAGGATGGCGACGCTGTTGCTCCACCGCGCGTTCGCGCTGGGTGCGCCCCGGCGCATGGTGGCCTCGTCCATCACGTCGTCGTGGTACAGCGTGGCCAGGTGCACGAGTTCGACCGCGGTCGCCGCCGTCACCACCGCCGGATCGTTCGGCTTCGGGCCGAGCTGGGCGGTGAGGAGGGTGAACAGCGGACGGAACCGCTTGCCGCCGGCCTTGGCGAGATGCAGTGCGACCTCGGTCAGGAAGTCCTCGCCGTCGGACAGCTCCGAGATCAGCACTTCCTCGACCCGGGCGAGACCGTCCCGGACGGCGCCCGCCAGGACCGGATCGCCGAGGTCCACCCCGGCCACCACCGTGTCCGACGTCGCGCCGGACGGACCGGCGGACTGCGCCGCCCCTTCAGTGCTCACGATGAGGTACCCATCCTGTTCTGTCGACCCGGCTACCGCTGTCCGCTGTCGAATCGGCTCCACGGTAGTGAACCTAGCCGCTCCGCCGGCCGGCTACCTCCCCGAGGCACCGAAGCCGTACCTGGAAGGATGGAGCCGTGGTGGCAGAACACGCTGGGTCCGAACCGCGGCCCGACCTTCCGGATCTCCCCGACCGTACCGACGTGCTCGTCGTCGGCGCAGGTCCTGCCGGGTCGGCCGCCGCCGCCTGGGCGGGCCGCGACGGACGCGACGTGCTGCTCGTCGACGCCGCGACCTTCCCGCGGGACAAGACGTGCGGCGACGGCCTGACCCCGCGGGCGGTAGCCGAGCTCGACCGCCTCGGCCTCGGCGACTGGGTGCGCATGCGCACCGTCAACCGGGGCCTGCGGCTGGAAGGCTTCGGTCGCAGCCTCGAGCTTCCGTGGCCGTCGGGTTCCTTCCCGGCGCAGGGCAGCGCCGTGCCGCGCACCGAGCTCGACGACCGGATCCGCCGCGTCGCCGTCGAGTCGGGTGCCGCAGCGGCCGAGGGAACCAAAGCCGTCGCCGTCGAGCGCGAAGGGGCGCGGGTGACCGCGGTGACCTTCGCGACCGCGCGGGGGCCGCGCACCGTCGGATGCGAACGGCTCGTCGTGGCGGACGGGGTCCGTTCTCCGCTGGGCAAGCTGCTCGGCCGGCAGTGGCACCGCGACACCGCGTACGGGGTCGCGGCCCGCGCCTACGCCACCTCCCCCCGCAGCGACGACCCGTGGATCACGTCGCACCTCGAGCTGCGCGACGACGCCGGCACGCTGCACCCCGGCTACGGCTGGGTGTTCCCCCTCGGCACCGGGGAGGTCAACATCGGCGTGGGCACGCTCGCCACCTCCAGGCGGCCGGCCGCCGGGTCGCTGCGCCCGCTGATCGAGCTGTATGCGTCGCGACGGCGCGGGGAGTGGGGACTCGGCGAGACCACCCGGGTGGCGTCGGCGCTGCTGCCGATGGGCGGTGCCGTGTCCGGTGTGGCGGGCCCGAACTGGGCCCTGATCGGCGACGCCGCGGCGTGTGTGAATCCGCTCAACGGCGAGGGCATCGACTACGGCCTCGAGGGCGGGCGGCTCCTCGCCGGCGTCCTGGGGGCGGACGACCTCACGCAGCTGTGGCCGGCCCTGCTGCGCGAACGCTACGGCCGGGCGTTCTCCGCGGCCCGGCGGCTTGCCGGGCTGCTGACGTTGCCGAGGTTCCTGCCGGCCACCGGACCCGTGGGGATGAGTTCGACGTCGCTGATGACGGTGGCCGTCCGCGTCATGGGCAACCTCGTCACCGAGCGCGACGAGGATGTCGTCGCACGGGCGTGGCGGGCCGGGGGCGGCGCGTCGCTGCGCTGGGACCGCCGACCGCTCTTCGCCTGACCGCGTCCGGTCAGCGCACCGCCCGGTGCAGGGCCACGATCCCGCCGGTGAGGTTGCGCCACTGCACCGACCGCCAGCCGGCGGCCCGGATCCGCTCGGCGAGTTCGGGCTGTGTGGGCCACGCCCGGATCGACTCGGCGAGATAGACGTACGCGTCGGGGTTGCTGCTGACGGTCCGTGCGACCCGCGGCAGCGCCCGCATCAGGTATTCGAGGTAGAGCACGCGCAGCGGGGCCGACACGGGTGTGGCGAACTCGCACACCACGAGGCGGCCTCCGGGCTTGGTCACCCGCGCGATCTCGCGGAGCCCGGCTTCGAAGTCGGAGACGTTGCGCAGCCCGAAGGAGATGGTGGCGGCGTCGAAGACCGCGTCGGCGAAGGGCAGGCGCATCGCGTCGCCCGCGACCATCGGCACCTGCCGGAACGCGCCGGCCTGCAGCATTCCCGTGGAGAAGTCGGTGGCCACCACCCACGCGCCGGACCGGCCGAGCTCCACCGTCGACACCCCGGTGCCGGCGGCGAGATCGAGGACGCGCTCCCCCGGCCGCAGGTCCAGGGCCGCTCGGGTGGCTCGTCGCCAACTGCGGTCCTGCCCGAAGGAGAGCACGGTGTTGGTGATGTCGTATCGCTGGGCGACGTCGTCGAACATCGACGCGACCTCGCGCGGATCCTTCGCGAGCGAGGCCCGCGATCCGTGAGTAGTTGCCACGGTCGAAACGTTACCGCTACGCGCCGCGCCGCAGCGTGCCCGGCTACGCGCTGCGCCGCAGCGTGCCCGGCCGGACCGAGCAGACCTGCTCGTAGTGCCCGAGCAGTTCGTGGCACACCGCGGGCCAGGTGCGGCCGAGAACGCTGCGCCGCGCGGCCGCGCCGAACCGGGCGCGGAGCACCGGGTCGGCGAGGGCGCCCACCGCACCCGGCAGCAGTTCGGTGAAGCCGTCGACCGGCAGCCGGTAGCCGTTGCGGCAGTGGGCGACGAGATCGCGCGGGCCGCCCGCGTCGGGCGCGATCACGGGCACGCCGCTGGCGAGCGCCTCCTGCACGGCCTGGCAGAACGTCTCGTGCTCCCCCGGGTGGACGAACACGTCGAGGCTCGCGTAGGCGTCGGCCAGTGCGTCACCGCCGAGGTGGCCGGTGAACACCGCCCCGGGCAGGGCCGTTTCGAGCCGGGCGCGTTCGGGACCGTCCCCGACGACGACGAGCCGGTAGCGGGGGTCGGCCGACAGGACTGCGAGACGTTCGACGTGCTTCTCCGGGGCGAGCCGGCCCACGAAACCGACCACGAGCCGGCCGTCGGACGACCAGGCTCGGCGCAGCGCCTCGTTACGCCGGGCCGGGGTGAAGCGTGCGGTGTCGACGCCCCGCGCCCAGCGGTGCACCCGGGGGATGCCGTGTGCGGCGAGGTCGGCGGCGGCCGCCGTCGACGGTGCGAGCGTGCGGTCGCAGGCCCGGTGGATCCGGCGCGTCCACTGCCAGGCGGCACGGGCCGCGAGGCCGAGCCCGTAGCTGGACGCGAATCCGGCGACGTCGGTCTGGTAGACCGCGACGGTGGGCAGGTCGAGTCTGCGGGCCGCGCCGAGGCCGCCGGCACCGAGCAGGAACGGCGACGCCAGGTGCACGACATCGGGCGCGAACCCACGCAGGATGCCGGTGAGCGCGGGCTGTGGCAGCCCCACGGGCAGGGAGCTGACCTTCGGCACGTGCACCGCCGGCACCCGGTGCACCGGGATGCCGTCGTGATGGGCGGGGGCCGGCGGCAGGCCGGCGACGGTGTCGGGAGCGACGACCAGGGCCTCGTGGCCGTGGCGGTCGAGGTGCTCGAGCACGCGCAACACCGAATTGGTGACGCCGTTGACGTTCGGGAGGAAGGATTCCGCGACGATGGCTACTCGCACCGGCCCAGCATCGCGGTGGCGGCAGTCCGGGCGGGGTGGTCGAGGTGTCCGCCCGGCGAAGTTCCGGCGAATCCTCCGGCGGCACCGCTACGCGCGCGCCTCGCTGCGCCGCCGGAGGTACGCGAGCACAGGTGCCGCGACCAGCCAGGTCACCACGATCAACGAGGCGGCGGGCACGAGAGCGACCCGGACGTCGCGGCCGGTGACCCGCACCAGGTCGGGGTCGCTGCGGGCGTATTCGACGGCGATCCGCTGCCCCGCCGTGAGTCCCGTCGGATACAGCACACCGAGCTCGGGATTGTGGGTGACGCCGTCGGGGGTGACGAAGCTGATCGCCGAGCGCAGCGACCCGGCGGAAAGCACCTCTGCGGTGGCAGTGCCCATGTCGGAGGCGATCAGATGGTCGTTGCGCCACGCCGCGAGGACCAGGATCACGGCGAGCACCGAGATGCCGATCGCGACGCCGAGCACCGCCCGGCGTGCCCTGTCGATTCCGCTCATGCGTCCGTCACAGCTGGGCGCGCACGGCCGCGTGCAGTTCCCGCAGGCCGGAGCGGTCGGTGATCACCTCGAGCACCCGGATACCGCCGGGGGGCTCGGTCCGGTCGGCCAGCGTGGCGGTCAGTGCGGGAAGGTCCACCCGCTCGTGTGGTACCCGGTACGCGGCACACAGCGCGGCGAGGTCCATGCCGTGCGGGGTGCCGAACACCCGCTCGAAGACGCCGGCGTACTGCGGGTCGCCCTGCTCGAGCAGCTCGAAGATGCCACCGCCGTCGTCGTTGGCGACGACGACGGTCAGGTTCTGCGGTCGCGGTTCGGCGGTGCCGATCAGCAGCCCCGAGGCGTCGTGCAGGAACGTCAGGTCGCCCATCAGAGCGACGGTGCGGCCCTGGGGGTAGGCCAGGGCGGCGCCGACGGCGGTCGAGACGGTGCCGTCGATACCCGCGACACCCCGGTTGGAGAGCACTCGCACTCCGTCGCGCGGGTAGCTCACCAGCGCCGCGTCGCGCACCGGGTTGGAGGCCCCGAGCAGCAGCTGGTCCCCTTCTCGCAGCGCATCGGTGACCGTCGCCGCGACGTGCAAGCCGGTCGGCTTCGGATGGGCGTCGAGCTGAGCGCGCACCGCCTTGTCGGTGTGGGCGGACAGGTTCCGGCAGCGTTCCAGCCAGGCCGGATCGGGCCGGCCGGTGACGACGGCGCGAGTGCCGGTGGCGAGAACGTTGCCGGACACGTCGGGCCAGCGGGGTCCGGTGGTGAGGGCGTAGACCGCCACCGAGGGATCGGCGAGCAGCTTGGAGACCGGCCGGTGCAGAGTCGGCCTGCCGGTGATGATCGCCTGCCGCGGTTTCAGATGCGGCAGCGCCATCGGATGCAGCGGGACACCGTGGAGCGGCGCGGTGGGTTCGGCGACGGTCGGCAGGGCCGACAGTTCGGGCCGGTAGGCGGAGCCGTGCCCGGAGATCACCACGGTGTCGGCGGTGATGTCGAGGTCCATCGGCACGTCGAGGGTGGCGTGCACGGTGGTGGTCCAGGCGCTGCCGTCGGCGCGGCCCTCGGGCACCGGGCCCTGGGGATGCACGTCCGGAACGAGTGGCTCGCGCAGAGGGATGTCGAAGTGGACGGGACCGGCGTTGCCGGAGCGGGTGCCGCGGGCGGCGGCGAGGACGCGGCTGACCGCGGAACGCCACTGGCTGTTCTGCTCGATCCCTTCCGCCAGGCCGAGGCTGATGGTGGCGCGGACCTGGGTGCCGAACATGCCGAGCTGTTCGACGGTCTGGTTGGCGCCGGTGCCGAGCAGCTCGTAGGGCCGGTTGGCGCTGAGCACCACGAGCGGCACCCGGGCGTAGTTGGCTTCGAGCACGGCCGGCGCGAGGTTGGCGACGGCGGTGCCGGAGGTCATCACGACGGGCACCGGACGGCCGGAGGCAACGGACAGGCCGATCGCGAGGAATCCGGCGGTGCGCTCGTCGATGCGCATGTGCAGCCGCAACCGGCCCGCGTTGTCGGCGGCCTGCAGCGCGAAGGCGAGCGGTGCGTTGCGGGAGCCGGGGCACAGCACGACGTCGCGGACGCCCCCTCGGGCGAGTTCGTCGACGACGGCGGTGGCCTGGGCGGTGGACGGGTTCACGGAACCCAGAGTAGTGCGGGACAAACGACGCACCCCGGTCCCCTGGGCGGCACGGGACGGGGGTCACAGTGACAATGGATCGATGCGCACCGTCTTCGATCCCAGCGAGCTGGGCACCGGCCGCTTCTACCGACTGATGACCGCCGCGATCGTGCCGCGGCCGATCGCGTGGGTGTCGACGGTGTCCGCAGACGGTGTGCCCAACGTCGCGCCGTACAGCTTCTTCACCGTCGCCGCCGTGAACCCGCCGGTGGTGCAGTTCACCTCGGTGGGACGCAAGGACAGCGTCCGCAACATCGAGGAGACCGGCGAGTTCGTGATCAACGTCGCGACCGTGCCGCTGATGGAACGGGTCAACGCGACGTCGGCGGGGTTCGCCCCCGACGTGGACGAGTTCGCGACCGTGGGCCTGCGGCCCGAGCGCAGCGAGCGGGTGCATCCACCCCGAGTGGCGGAGTCGCCGGCCGCGATCGAGTGCACGCTGCACCGGGTGATCGAGGTCGGGGACTGCTTCGTGGTGATGGGCGACGTGGTGGCCGTGTCGGTCCGGGCCGACGTGCTGGCCGAGGACGGGTTGCCCGACTTTGCGGCGCTGGCACCGGCGAGCCGCCTGGGGCGGAACGAGTGGGGTCTGACGCCGCAGGTGCGCCACCTCGATCGACCCGAATGATAGGTTAGCCTCCGCTGATTTGATCGTCGATCGAGTTTCGCCGACGACCCCCGGCGTCTCGGGACGGAGGTTCTGTATGGCTGCGCGCACCACGACCCGGACGCCTCCCGCCACCCGCGAGATCGTCACCGCCCACGTCCTTGCGACCGAACCACTCGGTGCGAGCTTCGTGCGCGTGACCCTCGGCGGCGACGGACTCGCCCGGTTCGCGCCGATGGGGTTCGACCAGTGGTTCCGGATGTTCCTGCCCGGTCCCGGCCGGCACGAGCCGACCCTGCCGGCAGCCGCCGACCACAGCTGGTGGCCGCAGATGCAGGCGATGCCGGAACAGGTGCGTCCGATCCTGCGCAACTACACGGTGCGCGATTATCGGGCGGCAGGCTGCGGCCGCTACGGGTCCGGAGCGGAACTCGTCGTGGACGTCGCGACCCACGGCGACACCGGGCCGGCGTCGGCGTGGGCGCGGAAAGCGGAACCGGGCGCGGCGCTCGCGCTGCTCGACGAGGGCATCATGTTCCACCGCCCGGCCGGGGCGGCCTGGCAGATCGTCGTGGGCGACGAGAGTGCGCTGCCGGCGATCGCCGGCATCCTCATGTCGTCGGCGGAGCGGAACGACGCGACGGTCACGGAGGTGTTCGTCGAGGTTTCCCAGCTCGAGGACGTCGTGGCGCAGAACCTGGTACCGGGACCGCGGACCCGCGTGCACCCGGTGATCCGGACGGATGTGCGGCCCGGAGCACAGGTGCTCGACGCGGTGCGCGCCGCGGAGCTGCCGGACGGGCCGGGCTACGGATTCGTCGTGGGAGAGTCCGGGTTGGTGACGACGATGCGCCGTCACCTCGTGCGGGAGCGGGGCCTGGAGAAGTCGGCCGTGACGTTCAGCGGCTACTGGAAGTACGGGGCCGCCGCGTACTGAGATGGTGCCCTTCCGGTCCAGGACCGGAAGGGCACCACGGCCGTCTCAGCCGGCGTGCTTCTGCACCAGCGCGCCCACGCGGGGCAGGGCCTCGACGACGTGCTTCTGCGCCGACGGACGCAGCTTGTCGTAGACCTTCTTGATCGCCGTGCGCGACGAGGCCGCGATGCGCGCGTCCGTCACACCGAGCAGCGCGTCCGCGACCGTCTCGCTGCGGGCGGTGAGGTAGTCGGCGAAGTCACCGTTGCCGGCGTAGTCCTGCCAGAACGGCTGGATCTTGGCGACGAACTCCGGCAGCAGACCCTCGACGGCGCTGGGCACGATCGACGGGCCGAGCTTCGTCACTGCCGCATAGCCGGCCTTGAGCGCGAGACCCGACGCACCCTTCTTGTCCGCCACCTCGGCGTCGATCAGCGCCTCGACGTCGGCGACGACCGCCGGGACCTTGTCGGCGCCGAGCAGGGCATCATCCAGAGCTGCAACCACTTCCACTGCCTCCGTAATGTGACTCGTGAGTACGAACGCCCGGAACGATATACGACGACCCGAGCCGCACCTAGTCGAGCGCGGCGCGGCAGCGCCGCACCCGGTCGAACCACCAGCGCGCCCGTTCGGGGTCGGCTCGCACGGTGCCGAGGAGCGCCGGATCCGGCGTCACCTGCTCCACCGGGAGCTCCCCGTCGGCCATCGTCCGTGGCGCTGCCACATCGGCGGTGAAGAACCCACCCGTGCCCAGCCCGCACGCGTAGGGCAGCGCGGGCAGCGCGGCCGCGGCGGCCAGTCCGGCCCCCATGCCGACGGCCGAATCGAGTGCGCTCGACACCACCACCGGCACGCCGTGCCCGGCCAGCTCGTCGGCCAGCGTCAGCAGCCGTCGCATCCCACCGAGCGGGGCCACCTTGACCACTGCCACGTCGGCGCCGCCGGCCCGGACCACCTTCAGGGGGTCTTCGGCGCGCCGGATGCTCTCGTCCGCCGCGATCGGCACGTCGGGCATGCGGCGACGCACCTCGACCAGTTCGGGAACGCTCGCGCAGGGTTGCTCGGCGTACTCGAGCGGGCCGTCGGCGACGAGTTCCCCGAGCGCCACGACGGCCTCGTCGACGCTCCACCCGCCGTTCGCGTCGATGCGGACGTTGGGCACCAGCTCGCGCACGGCCCGGACCCGTGCGACGTCCTGGGCCAGGTCCTGTCCGCGCTCGGCGACCTTGACCTTCGCGGTGCGGGCTCCGGGGAACCGGGCCAGGATCTGCGGCACGTCGCCGGGGCCGACGGCCGGGACGGTCGCGTTGACGGGCACGGTGTCCCTGCGCGGAGCCGGAGGCCCGAGCCACGCGGATTCGAGGGCCGAACGCAGCCAGTGGGCCGCCTCCTCGTCGGCGTACTCGGGGAACGGCCCGAATTCTCCCCACCCGGCGGGACCCCGCACGAGCACGAGCTCCCGTGCGGTGATGCCGCGGAACCGCACCCGCATGGGCAGCGACACCACGACGGCGGCGTCGAGGATCTCGTCGAGGGGCGGCAGGTCCGCAGCGGTCACGGCTGGCCGGGCCGCAACTGGACCATCAGGGCCTCGCAGTCGGCGAGCAGCGTGCCGTCGAGGTCGCGCAGCTCGGCCGAACAGAACAACTTGCGCCCGTCGACCCGGTCGACCCGGCCCTCGACGACGAGTTCGGTCTCGAGCGGAGTGATCTTGCGGTAGTTCACGTGCAGGTAGGCGGTGCGGGCGATGGGATGACCGGCCGCGTGGACGACCATTCCGAACAGGTCGTCGAACAGCAGGGGAAGGGTTCCGCCGTGCGCCGCGCTGTTGCCGCCGCGGTGATAGATCCGGAACGTGCCCCGCGAGCGAACCGACTCGGCATCGAACTTCTCGAGCATCCACGGCAGCATCAGCAGGCTGCCGCGGCCGGGCAGGTCGACGTTGAAGCCGGCCGGAGACCGGCCTTCGGGCACGACGTGCGGCTCGAGCAGGTCCCCCAGCGCCTCGGCCTGCTCGATGGCGCGGTCGACGACGTCGTCGGGGATGTGGGTGGAGACAGCGAGATCCTGCAGTCGCCGCAGGGCCTCGACGAAGCGGCCGAAGTTCGGTCCCGCCTTCACGGGCGTGTACACCGGGAACCCGCCGTGGTGTTCGTACTCGGCGTCCACCGTGCTGTCCGTCTGCTCGCTCATCCCTGCACGGTAACGCGTTCCAGCACGACCGGCTCCCGGCAGGACCGGGTTCCGGCAGGACCGTGGCCAGCAGGACCGTGGCCCAGCAGGACCGTGGCCCAGCAGGGCGTGGGTGCCGGGACGGCGCGTCGGAGATCTATGGTCGACGGGTGACTTTCCATTCCGAGCTGTGGCGGCCCGTACCCGGGTTCGAGAACCTCACCGACATCACCTACCACCGGCACGTCACGCAGGGCACCGTCCGCGTCGCGTTCGACCGGCCGGAGGTGCGCAACGCGTTTCGTCCGCACACCGTCGACGAGTTGTACCGGGCGCTGGACCACGCCCGCATGACGTCCGACGTCGGCGCGGTGCTCCTGACCGGCAACGGGCCCAGCCCGAAGGACGGCGGCTGGGCCTTCTGCTCCGGCGGCGACCAGCGGATCCGTGGGCGCAGCGGCTACCAGTACGCGAACGGCGAAACCGCCGACACCGTGGACCGGGCCCGGGCGGGCCGGCTGCACATCCTCGAGGTGCAGCGGCTGATCCGGTTCATGCCGAAGGTCGTGATCGCTCTCGTCAACGGCTGGGCCGCCGGCGGTGGGCACAGTCTGCACGTCACGTGCGACCTGACCCTCGCGTCCCGGGAACACGCCCGGTTCAAGCAGACCGACGCCGACGTGGGCAGCTTCGACGGCGGCTACGGCAGCGCGTACCTCGCGAAGATGGTGGGGCAGAAGTTCGCCCGCGAGATCTTCTTCCTCGGTGAGACCTACACCGCGGAGGAGATGCACCACATGGGTGCGGTCAACCGCGTCGTCGACCACGCCGAGCTCGAGAACGTCGCGCTCGAATGGGCCGCGAAGATCAACGGCAAATCCCCGCAGGCCCAGCGCATGCTCAAGTACGCGTTCAACCTGCAGGACGACGGGCTCGTCGGCCAGCAGCTGTTCGCGGGCGAGGCCACACGGCTGGCGTACATGACCGACGAGGCGGTCGAGGGTCGCGATGCGTTCCTGCAGAAGCGCGAACCGGACTGGTCGCCCTACCCCTGGCACTACTGAGCGGGAGTTGCCGGTGCCGAGCGGGAGGTTGTCGCCTCGTCGTTCGAGTGCGGTGCGCGACAACGTCCCGCTCGTCGCGAGAACGTCCCGATTGAAACGGCCCGAATCGGGCACACTCCTGACCATGACGGATCGCGAGCAACCACTCCCCGACCACATCCGGCCCGACGGCGTCTCCGACGAGACGGTCGAGGCCGCCGGCAAACTCTCCGAAGCGCTCGAGACAGTCGAGCAGGCCCGCGGCAACCTGTACGCCTTCCATCAGCTGATGGGCCGGGCCGACCTGCTGCTCGGCGACGCCGTCGACAAGCTCGCCGAAGCGGGTCACCACGAACTCGCGGACCGGGTCCGGACGGAGATGGTGGGACGCAACGTCCTCGAGGGACGGTGGACCTTCCAGATCGTGGAGGACTTCGACGACGGCTACTGGACGGAGTTCCGTGAGCTCGACCGGCAGGTGCGCGACGAGCTGGTCCGCGGCCGCCGGCATCTGTTCGAGGCGGAGATGAAGGAGGACCGCCGCACCCACGGGCGACGCGGGCACGAGGCCCGACCGGCCGAGGACGGTTGAGATGGAGATTCTCGCCGGCCGGACGATCCTGCGGCCGTCCGACTACGACGTCGCCCTGGAGTTCTACGGCGACGTCCTGGGCCTGGCGATCTATCGCGAATATCCCGGCGGGACGGTGTTCTTCGCCGGTCAGTCGCTCATCGAGGTGGCCGCGCACGGCGGCAGCGCCCGGCCTCAGCACTTCGAGGGCGCACTGTGGCTGCAGGTGCGCGACGTCTACAACGCGGAGGCCGAGTTGGTGACGAAGGGCGTCCCCATCGTCCGGGGGGCCCGGCAGGAGCCGTGGGGTCTGCACGAGCTGTGGATCGCGGATCCGGACGGCATCCCGATCGTGCTCGTGCAGATCCCCGCCGATCACCCCCTGCGCCGCGACACCCGCTGAGCGGTGTGTCCTTCGGGCTGCCCGGGCAGTACGAAGGACACACCGGCCGCGTCAGCGGCGGGTTTGGAGGGCAGCCGCGATCTGCTCGGTGTGGGCCTGCGACTCGTAGAGCTGACGCAGCAGCCACAGCCTCAGCACGCGGGCGATCGCGCCGGCGACGTACAGCGCGGCGCCGAGGATCGCGACGATCAGCAGCGCCGTGGCGAGGATCTGGTACGACGCGATGTTGCGCAGGTCCGCCTGGGTGAGCGAGGCGAAGTAGACGACGAACGCCGCGACGGCACCGCCGATCATCAGCACGAGGCCGCCGATTCGTGCGGGGCCGTCCCCCTTCGCGGATCCGGTGTCGAGCTTCAGCTCCGCCGCGTCCTGCCGGAACTTGGCGCGCCGCTCCTCGGTGAGTGCGGTCATGGTCATCCTCCTAGATAACTGGTCGAAAGTTCGTTCTCGATGTCGGCCGGATCCCCGATCCGCACGACGCGGCCCTGCAGCATCAGTGCGGCCGACGTCGCGATGGGCAGCACCGCCCGCGCGAACTGCTCGGCGACGAGGATCGACAACCCGTCCTCGACTAGCCGGCCGACGATGTCGTACATCTCGGTGACGATCCGCGGGGCGAGCCCCATGGACAGTTCGTCGAGCAGCAGCACGGTGGGAGCGGTGCCCAGGGCGCGCGACAGGGCGAGCATCTGCTGCTCGCCGCCCGACATCGAACCCGCGAGCTGGCCGCGCCGCTTCCCGAGGATCGGGAAGCGCTCGTAGGCGACGGTCTCGAGGTCCTCGAGCGACACGCCGGTGCCGGTGGCGACCCACAGGTTCTCCCGGACGGTGAGGTTGGGGAAGATCCCCCGCCCCTCCGGGATGGTGCAGACGCCGAGCCGGGCGAGCGCGGCGGCGTCGACACCGTTGACGACGCGACCGGCGACGCGCAGTTCGCCGTGCTCGACGGGCAGGACGCCCGAGCACACCCGAAGCGTCGTGGTCTTGCCGCCGCCGTTCGGCCCGAGCAGGGCGACCACCGAGCCCGGCTGCAGCGTGAGGTTCACCCCGTGCAGCACTTCGATGGGTCCGTAGCCGGCCCGCACGTCGACCAGCTCGAGCAACGGGGTCGGTTCGTCGCCGGAGATGTCGGCGAGATCGGTGACGGGGGCGTTCATGCCACCTCCTCGGTTCCGATGTATGCGGCGATCACCGCGGGGTCGTTGCGGATCTGCTCCGGGCTGCCCGAGGCGATGAGGGCGCCGTAGTCGAGGACGTGGATGCGCGAGCACACCCGCATCACGAGCGGCAGGTCGTGCTCGACCAGGCAGATCCCGAGGCCGTCGTCGGCGAGCCGGCACAGCAGGTCCGCGAAGTCGTCCGTCTCCTGCTCCGTCTGCCCGGATGCCGGTTCGTCGAGCAGCAGCACGCGCGGCCGGGTCATCAGCGCCCGTGCGACCTCGACGACGCGGGCGCGGCCGGTGGGAATGTCGGAGACGTCCATGTCCGCGACGTCGGTGAGTCCGGTCAGTTCGAGCAGCCGGTCGGTCTCGGCGTCGATGTCGTGGCGGGCACGGGTCGCGGTGCGGTGCATGTCGCCGGCGACCCGCAGGTTGTCGCGCACCGACAGCGACAGGAACAGCTCGAGCCGCTGGAAGGTGCGGGCCAGTCCGCGCCGGGCGCGCTTGTAGGGCGCGGCGCGGGTGAGGTCGACGCCGTCGAGCAGCACCTGCCCGGCGGTCGGCTTCTGCAGTCCGGTAACGGTGTTGAACAGGGTGGTCTTGCCGGCGCCGTTGGGGCCGATCAGCCCCGTCACGGTGCCCGCGGCGACGGATATGCTCACGTCGTCGACGGCGGTGTGCCCGCCGAACCGGACCGTGATGCCCCGGGTCTCGAGCAGGGTGTCAGACATGCGCGCTCAGCTCCTTCGCGACGCTCGCGGACGGTTCGGGCGCCGCCGGGGTGGGCCGCGCCGCGGGCAGGCCCAGTTCCCGGTCCAGCCGGTAGCGCCCCTCGGCGGTGTACGGCTCGTCGAGACCGACTAGTTCGGGCGGGGTGGTGCGGCGCCGTTCCACTTCGTCGGCTCCGAGTACCGCACCGGGCATGAGCCACTCGCCGACGACCGGCAGCAGGAACACGATCGTGATGATCAGGGCCGCGAACCACCAGTTGCCCAGGACGCCCGTCAGGGCCAGGACGTAGAGCAGCGCGATCACGGCGCCGCCGCCGTAGAGCACCGGCCGGGCGGAGAGCAGACGGCGGTAACCCTCGACCATCTGGTGCACACTGCCGGACGGGTTGTGACCCACCCCGATGCCGATCAGCGCGGGGCTGACGGCGGCGATGTTGCCGAGCAGCAGGTACAGGCCCTCGAGTTCGGGCTGCGTCTTGGCGAGGTTGTTGAACGAGACCATGATGACCGCGAAGCCCACGCCGGCCATGACACCGCCGAACAGCGCGCCGCTGACGTATCCGATGCCCGCGACGACCGTGAGCATGAGCAGGGTCAGGCTCACGATGATGTTGAAGTTCTCGCCCGCGACGGCGCCGGTGGCGCTCGACATCAGCACACCGCCGAGCCCGGCGATGGCGGCCGAGAGCATGAACACGCTCAGCTTGAGGGTGATCAGGTTCTGCCCGAGCATGGCCGAGGCGGCGGGACTGTCCTTCATCGCCGCCAGGCGACGACCGTAGCCCCTGTTGCGCAGTGCGACGACACCGACACCGAGCAGCGCGAACAACACCGTCGCCGTCATGAGGAACGTCGTCTCGTCCTGCAGGTCGAGCGGGCCGATCCGCAGCGGCGGGATCACCAGCGAACCACCCGAGAAGATCGAGAACTTCACGCCGAACAGTTCGTGCTCGGTGGTGTCACGCAGCACCATGTTGGAGACGAAGACGCCGAACGCCATGGTGGCGAGCGCGAGGTAGAGACCACGCAGGCGTAGCGCCGGGAGGGCGACGAGCCCGCCGACGAGCGCGGTGACGGCCACGGCGAGCAGCACACCCCACACGGTCAACCTCTGGTCGAGGCCGGTGCCGGTGATCCCGAAGTGGAACACGACGATCGTGGCGATCGCCCCGAACGACAGCGGGGCGAGATTCATCTCCCCCGCGTACCCGGTGAGCAGGGTCAGCGACAGCGCGACGATCGCGAAGGTCATGCCGAGGGTGAAGGTGGTGATCGCGGATTCCACCATGAGCAGCCGGATGAGGTAGACGATCGCGACCAGCGCGACCGCCCACACCACGGCCTTGCGCACGCTCGGCACGTGGTAGCGCTCGCGGGTGCGCATCGCTGCGCCGCGCAGCCGGTCCTGGGGCAGCACGATCAGCACCACGAACAGCGCCACCATGGGCAGCGAGACCCGCAGGTTCGACGTCCACGCCCACGAGGAGGGCGCGTAACCGATCAGGTAGGCGCCGGCGAGGCCCAGGACGAGGGCGCCGACGAAGGTGCGCGGGATGGAGCTGAGCCGACCGAACATGGCGGCCGCGAATGCGTCGATGACGAGCAGGGTGAGCATGTTCGCCTCGAGGCTGCCGCCGCTGATCGGGGTGATCAGCACGCCGGCGAGGACGGCGAGGGTGGAGCCGAGCGCCCACGAGAACGCGGCGATCCGCTCGGGGTTGTGCCCGTTGAGCCGCAGCAGGTCGGGATCGTCGACGACGCCGCGCATCGTGGCGCCGGTCCGGGTGCGCTGGAAGAGCATGCGCAACCCGACCGCGATCCCGACGGCTGCGAGCACGCACAGGATCTCGTGGACCCGGACGAACGCCCCGAGCACCCTGATCCCCGTGTCGTCGCCGAAGAACATGCCCAGCGAGCGGGGCTTCTCCGGATGCCAGAACCACTGGGACAGGAACAGCATCCCCAGCATGATCGAGACGGTCACGACGATCTTGGTGACCTCGGCGGTGTCCCGCAGGCCCCGCATGATCACCACGTACAGCGCCAGGCCCATGAGCGGCCCTGCGAGGAACAGCACCACCAGCAGGGCCAGCGGGACGGGCAGCCCCCAGCCGGCCGTGAGCTGCCAGTAGAGGAATGCGCCGAGCATCGCCTGGGCGCCGTGCGCGAAGTTGAAGATTCCGGAGGTGTTGTAGGTCAGAACGAGCCCGGAGGCCGCGATCGCGTACACGGACCCGAGCACGAGGCCCAGGATCGTGAACGTCACGAATGTGTTCATGGTGAAGCCCTGTCGGTAGAGAACCGGTCGTGTGGAGGCGGGGCGGCGCCGCGCGGGCACCGCCCCGCCGGTCGGAGCAGGCCGGTCAGTCCTGCGGCGCGAGCACGTTCGGGTTCATGAACTTGGTGGCGATCCGGTCCGGACCCAGTTCGGTGCCCCACGTCTCGGGTGCGGTGGCGACGAGGTAGGAGTCGTTGCATTCGAACTCGGCGGAGGACTGCGGGAACGCCTGCGTGTACGCGTCGCCCTTCAGCGAGACCACCAGTCCGCACTTGGCGGGCATGTTGGCGCCGGGATCGGTGACGGCGTGCAGACCGCCGCCGTCCCACTCGTGGATCTGCGAGAGCTCGTTGATCATGCACTGCCGGGTCAGGTCCGACCCGCACTCCTTGGCCGCGGTCGCCCACAGCAGGAACGACGACGTCGCCTGCATGCCGAGCAGCGCGGTCTTGCCGCCCTGCTCCTCGACGAGGTCGACGTACTGCTGCACCGCCGGCACCTTGTCGGCGTTCTCGAGCATCTGGAAGCCCATGCCCGCATACAGGTTGTCGAGCAGGCCGCCGGCGTTGGCCTCCTTGACGGTCTCGCCGTACCAGGTGGCCTCACCCATCAGGACAGGATCGATGCCGACCTGGCCGAGTGCCTTGAAGAAGTTCAGTTCGTTCGGCACGGGCGACCGGGAGGTCCACAGGCCCTCGACGCCGCACTCCTTGAACTTCTCGGCGAACGGGACGTAGCTGGCCTCGCCGTCGTAGTTGATGGTGACGCCGCAGTTCTTCAGCTCGAATCCTGCGGCCTCGGCGATCGAGCGCACCTTCGTCAGGGACGTGACGATCGTCGGCATCGTGCTGCCGACGAGGTCGAACTTGTCCTTCAGGTCCGGCCGCAGCTGCGCCAGCTGGAACCAGGCCGAGCCGTTGGCGTAGTCCACGGGGAACGGCACGCCCTGGTAGGTCATCGGCCCGTTGGCCGCTTCCGGCGAGACGGTGAACCCGGGGACCGCCGCGAGGTTGCAGGCCACGCGGGTCTGCTCGGCGGTCTGGTCCATCGCGAAGCCGTGACCGACCAACATGAACTCGGAGCGGCACGCGTCCTGCATGACCGAGTTGGCCTGGGTCATCGCTGCGTCGTAGTCGGTGCCGACGATGGTGCGCCCGTTGATGCCGCCCTGGGCGTTGCACCAGTCGATCATCGCGGAGACGGCGTCGGACATCTCCTTGTTCAGGCCGGGGCTCTTGGCGTAGCCGCGATCGTCGCCGTAGCCGATCCTGATCTCGGTGTCGGTCACGCCCTGGTCGGTGGCACCTGTGGCGTCGCCTTCGCCGCACGGCGAGTCCAGGGTGCCGAACTTGTCCACCGCGAGGGTGTCGGCCGCGGCAGCTCCGGTGCCGCCGGTGCCGGCCCCGCCCGACGGGTCGGCGCCGCGTTCGCCGGCACAGGCCGAGAGCAACGCCACAGAGGCCGTGAGCGCCAGCACGGACCTGGCGAGTGTGTGCTTGTTCAAGGTCGGGTGTCTCCTTCGTCACAGCAACCCCTGTCCGGCGGTCGGCTCGGGAGGGGTGGTGCGGCGAAAGCTAGCCAGGGCCGCGGAGGCCGTGACGTGGGATTCCCGGTCAGTGAGACCTACCGTGAAGTCGGTCACACGTCCATCGGTGAGTGAAACTCCGCACAGCGGGGAACCGGCGCGGGCACGCTGCCACCGGCGGAGCCGTCGAGGTGTCGGTGTTCACCGAACCGTCGCTGTACTTTTACCCACCGGCTACCTCACAATCGGCAGATGTGACCGCAGAGCTTGTCGTCCTCCTGGTGGTGGTAGTCACTGCCCTCGCATTCGACTTCACCAACGGCTTCCACGACACCGGGAACGCGATGGCGACATCGATCGCCACCGGCGCCCTGAAACCGAAGGTCGCGGTCGCCCTCTCCGCCTCGCTCAACCTGATCGGCGCATTCCTGTCGGTCGAGGTTGCCGCGACGGTCGCCAAGGGGGTGGTCAACCTCGACAGCACCGGCGGCGAGGCCCTGTTGCTCATCGTGTTCGCCGGGCTCGTCGGCGGCATCCTCTGGAACCTCGCGACGTGGCTGTTCGGCCTGCCGTCGAGCTCGTCGCACGCACTGTTCGGCGGCCTCATCGGCGCGGCCCTGGCGTCGCTCGGCATCAACGGCGTGGTGTGGGACGGGGTGATCGGCAAGGTGATCATTCCGGCGCTGCTGGCGCCGGTGGTCGCAGCACTCGTCGCCACCGTGGGCACCTGGTCGGTGCACCGCATCACCCGCGCGGTGCCCGACGAGACCCGCGGGCACGGCTTCCGCATCGGCCAGATCGGCTCGGCCTCGCTGGTCTCGCTCGCGCACGGCACCAACGACGCACAGAAGACCATGGGCGTGATCTTCCTGGCGCTCGTCGCGCACGGCAGCATCACCGCCGACGCGGAGATGCCGTTCTGGGTGAAGTTCTCCTGCGCCGTCGCGATCGCCCTGGGCACGTACCTCGGCGGCTGGCGCATCATCCGCACCCTCGGCAAGGGGCTGGTGGAGATCGCACCCCCGCAGGGCATGGCGGCCGAATCGTCGTCGGCCGCGATCATCCTCACCTCGAGCCACTTCGGCCTGCCCCTGTCGACCACCCACGTGGCGACCGGGTCGATCCTGGGGTCCGGACTCGGCACCCGGTCGGCGAACGTGCGCTGGGGCGTCGCCGGCCGCATGGCCGTCGCCTGGCTGATCACCCTGCCGTCGGCGGCCCTCGTCGGCGCCCTGTGCTGGGGGCTGGCCCATCTGATCGGCGGCCTGCCGGGTGTGGTGGTGGTGTTCGCGGTGCTGTGCGCGCTGTCGCTGCTGATGTACGTGCGCTCGCGCCGGCAGCCGATCGACGCCTCCAACGTCACCGCGGAGTGGGACGGCAAACTCGCTCCCGCGCAAACTCCGGTCCCGGCGCCCGAGGACGTGCCGGCCGCACCGACCACTCCCACGGAGGGACGCAAGTGACCCTGTTGACGAACACCCTCGGCTCGTTGTGGCAGGTCGTCCTCGTCGGACTCTTCTTCGGGGCGGGCCTGCCGGCCGTCTTCGCCCTCGGCATGCGCTCGCTCGTGGCGGGCCGCGCCGGTGAGCAGGCCCGGCCGAACCCGCTCGGCACCGCCGGCGCCGTCGTCTGCTTCGCCGTCGTGCTGATCGCGATCGTCGCGGGGATACTGTTGCTGGCTTCGGATTTCCTGTCGAGCACCTTCGGCCTCGACATCTTCTGAGCCACCACTGACCCTCCGCCCGTCCCACGAAAGAACGACATTGCCCAAGTACTCGCTCCGCTCGGTCCTCGACTGGCTGCGCGCCGGCTACCCGGAAGGCATCCCGGCCAAGGATCACTTCGCGCTGCTCGCCGTGCTGCGACGGCGTCTGACGGACGAGGAGATCGCCGAAGTGTGCGAGATGTCGATCGCCACGGCCCACGAGCATCCCGAGCGCCACGTCGACTACGACACGCTGAAGCAGATCATCGCCGGCGTGCTCCACGAGGAACCGGCGGAGGAGGACCTCGAACGAGTCGCCGGACACCTCGCCGCGGGAGGCTGGCCGGTGGTCGCCGAGGACGGGACCGTGGTGACCGCCGACGTCGGGACGAACTGAGGAGGTGCCCCCGTGACGCTTCCGCCGTTCCTCACCTCCATCATCGAATGGCTGCGTGCCGGCTACCCGGAGGGCGTGCCGGAACAGGACTATGTGCCGCTGTTCGCGCTGCTCAGCCGGCGGCTGTCGGAGGACGAGGTCGACCAGGTCGCGCACGCCCTCGTCGACGAGGGTGACCTGCCCATCTCGAAGACGGACATCGCGGTTCTGATCACGAAGATCACCAACGAGATGCCCCTCGAAGAGGACATCGATCGGGTGCGCCGGCACCTCGAGACCGGAGGGTGGCCGCTCACCGGCCCCGCCTCGTGAACCTCGAGGTGCTGCCCGTCCCCTCCGGCGACGCCGTGCCGGAGGTGCTGCCCGCACTCCGCCGCATGCTCGACGGCGACGGACCGGCCCTGCTCCCGGTGCCGGCCGCCGACGACCGGGAGATCCGGCGACTGACCGGGGCCCTGCACCCCGGCGAACCCGTCGACGACGGCATCGGCCTCGTCGTGGCCACCTCGGGGACCACAGGCACCCCGAAGGGTGCCCAGTTGACCGCCGCAGCGTTGCGGGCCAGCGGTGACGCCACGCACGAACGTCTCGGCGGGCCCGGCTCGTGGCTGCTGGCGCTGCCCGCCCACCACATCGCCGGCCTGCAGGTGCTGCTGCGGGGCCTGCTGGCGGGAACCAGGCCCGTGGTGATCGACGTCGCCGACGGTTTCGATCCGGGCCGGTTGCCCGCGGCGGTCGCCGCGATGCCCGCCGGGCGGCGCTACACGTCGCTGGTGCCCACCCAGCTGATCAAGGCCCTCGATGACCCGGCTGCCGTCGCGGCCCTCGCCGGCCTGGATGCGATCCTGCTGGGCGGTGCCGCCACTCCCGCCCCGGTCCTGCGCCGGGCGCGGGACGCCGGGATCACCGTGGTCCGCACCTACGGGATGAGCGAGACGTGCGGCGGGTGCGTGTACGACGGAGTCCCGCTGGCCGGGACCACGGTCCGGGTCGACGAGCAGTCCCGGGTGTGGCTCGGCGGGGCCACCCTCGCCCGCGGCTACCGCGGTCTGCCCGACCATCCGGCGTTCGCGGAGCCCGGCTGGTTCCGCACGGACGACGCGGGCGAACTCACCGACGGGGTCCTGCGCATCCTGGGGCGCCTGGACGAGGCCGTCACCACCGGCGGTCTCACCGTCGTGCCGCAGGTCGTCGAGGCCGTCCTGCTCGAGCACCCCACGGTGCGCGAGTGCGCCGTGATCGGCCTGCCCGATCCCCGGCTCGGGCAGCGGGTGGCGGTCGTCGTCGTTCCGGAGGCCGGCGCCTCCCCCACGCTGGACGAACTGCGAACCTGGACGAGCGCATCGCTGGACGTCACCGCGGCACCGCGGGCGCTGTACGTCGTCCCCGCTCTGCCGTTGCGCGGCCCCGGCAAGGTGGACCGGCGGGCGCTGGTGGCCCGGTTCTCGTAGGTCGGCCCGTCTCGGCCGGGCGAGTGGATCGGTCATCTCCTCGGCCCGACGGGATGGCACATTCGCTCGATGGCAGGATCGACGCATGGCAACCGCTGGTCAATGGCTCGAAGGCGCCCGTCCGCGCACACTTCCCAACGCGATCGCCCCGGTCGTCGCCGGCACCGGCGCCGCGGCCGCGCTCGACGGCGTGGTGTGGTGGAAGGCTCTCCTGGCGTTGGTGGTCGCCCTCGCGCTGATCGTCGGGGTCAACTACGCCAACGACTACTCCGACGGCATCCGTGGGACCGACGACGACCGGGTCGGCCCGCTGCGGCTGGTGGGCTCGGGCGCGGCGGCGCCGTCGGCGGTCAAGCGGGCCGCGTTCGCGTGCTTCGGTGTGGGCGCGACCGCCGGGATCGTGCTGGCGATCACGAGCGCCTGGTGGCTGCTGCTGGTGGGCGCGGTGTGCATCGCCGGTGCCTGGTACTACACCGGGGGTCGGAGCCCCTACGGCTACAGCGGGTTCGGCGAGGTCGCGGTGTTCGTGTTCTTCGGGCTCGTCGCCGTGCTGGGCACGCAGTTCGTGCAGGCCGGCCGGATCGACTGGGTCGGGCTGGCGTGCGCGGTGGCGGTGGGCTCGTTCTCGAGTGCGGTGCTGGTGGCCAACAACCTGCGCGACATCCCCACCGACACCGTCTCGGGCAAGCGCACGCTCGCGGTGCGGCTGGGCGACCCGCGGACCCGGACGCTGCACCTGATCCTGCTGGCCGTGCCGTTCGTGGCGTCGCTGGCCCTGGTGGCGCGCACGCCGTGGGCGCTGGCGGGCCTGCTCGCGCTGCCGCTCGCGGTGCGCGCCCACGCACCCGTGCGCTCCGGTGGTCTCGGCATGCACCTGATCCCGGCGCTGCGGGATTCGGGCGTGGCGATGCTGGCGTGGGCCGTCGCGACCGCGGCGGCGCTGTTCGTCGCCTGAGCGGTCGCGCCCGGAAACGTCACTTCCGGTCGGGCACCAGCAGGCCGAGCGCCCAGTTGACGATCGAGATGATCAGGGCGCCCCAGAACGCGGTCCAGAAGCCCTCGACGGTCAGACCGTAGTCGGTGAACTCGCTCAGCCATGCGGTGAGCATGAGCATCAGCGCGTTCACGACGAGGGTGAACAGGCCCAGCGTCAGGATGAGCAGCGGGAGCGACAGCAACTGCACCAGCGGCTTGACGAAGGCGTTGACGACGGTGAAGACGAGCGCGATCACCAGCAGCGCGACGATCTCGTTGGTGGCACCGGTGCCGGACCCCGTGAAGTCGATGCCGGAGACCCACTGGGCCGCCAGCCAGATGGCGACGGCGTTGAGGACCAGTCGGACCAGGAAGTTGATCATGCCGACACTGTTCCACATCCGGCTCCCGCGGCGCGGTCGCAGACTCGGACGTCAGGCCGCCCGGCCCCGGTAGTCGCGCAGACGGTCGCGCAGGACCTTGCGAGAGACGTGTGACTCGACCAGGGTGCAGGCACGTTCGTCGTCGGAACGCAGGATCCCGAGCAGCAAGTGCTCGCAGCCGATGACGCGGTCCCGGCGCGCGAGAGCTTCCCGCAGGGCGAGCTGCAAGGACTTCTTCGCGGCCGGATCGAACGGCATGTGCCGCGCGAACGGCCCCAGCCGGCCCCCGCCGGGTCCGCGGTCGAGGACGCCCTCGCCGAAGCTCTCCTCCAGCCTGGCCCGGACGGAATCGAGGTCGATGCCGATGGCTCCGAGGGCGGCGGCGTCCTCGTCGCCGAGCATCCCGGCGTCCCGCGCCAGTTCGCTGCGCACGGTCCCGGCGGTGAGCCCCAGGTCGGCGAGCAGGTCACGGAGCGTCACGTCCGCGGTGCCGAGGACGCCGAGCAGCAGGTGGGCCGGCGTGATTCGTCGGGCGTCCAGCTCCCGGGCCTCCTCCTGCGCGGTGACGACGGCGGCTCGCGCGCCGGCGGTGAATCGTTCGAACACGGCGGATCACCCACGCTTCCGGTTGTACTTCTGATGGACGGCCTGCCTGCTCACCTCGAGTGCGTCGGCGATCGCCTGCCACGACCAGCCCTGTCGGCGGGCGTTGTCGACCTGGATCGCCTCGAGCCGCTCGAGCAACCGTCGCAGGGCGCGCACGGCCCGCAGCCCCTCTGCGGGGTCGGGGCTTCCGGCGGCGGCGGCGAGTGTGGTGGCCTCGGTCATGACGTCAATTTACGTTGACATCCGACGAACGTCAACAGAAGTTGACAGGCCGGGTCCGGCCGAGCTGATCAGTACCGCGCGACGGCAGCGTCCACGGCACGCTGCAGTTCGTCCTGCACCAGGCGCGTGACGTCGCGGACCTTGCCGTCGAGGTCGGTGACCGGGCCGGTGAGGAACACACTCGCCGGGCGCGACGGGTCCTTGCCCGGCCCGTACCCGATCCCGACGCACACCAGGGCGGGTCGCGCCCCCAGGTCGCGCGCCCGGCGGACGATGTGGCCGATGCCGGTTCCGAGCGGCTGCAACCGCGTCGGGTCGCCCTCGTTGCAGGTGCCCTCCGGGAAGATCGCGACGCTGTCGCCGTGATGCAGCCGGGCGGCGGAGACGTCCATCATCCGGCGTCCGGCGTCGGAGACCGCCCGTAGGCCGTGATTCTTGGCCCGGAAGACCGGGATCCCGCCCATCATGTCGATCTTGCGGCGCTGCGACTCGTCGGCGAACAGCTCGTCCTTCGCCAGCACCCGCGTCCTGCCGATCACCGGGCGCAGCGGCGAGCGCCACGCCGTCGCCGCGAGGACGTACTGATCGCTGTGGGTCAGATGGTTGGCGACGATCAGGAGGGGCGTCCGAGCCCGGATGAGTTCCCGGAGGCGATCGCGGACGTCCCGGGCGTAGTGCACCCGGGGGCGATACCGGGCGGCGAGCAGGGCGTAGGCGGCCTGGGCGACGGGCCGGTTCTGCCGGTGCCCGAGGTAGAAGTCGTAGACGGCTTCGTAGTTGTCCAGGGACACGGCGGGACGTTCCATGTCCTCACGATACCGAACCTACGCAACCGTAGGCTACGGGCTCGTAAGGTCCGGATGGCGGGGATCACGCCCGCCATCTGCCGGTGGCCGTGAACTCCTCGAGCGTCGCAGCGGGGCCCGTCAGGTCCAGACCCTCGCCGGCCACCCAGTCGTCGTCGAAATAGGTGCCCGCGTAGCGCTCCCCGCCGTCGCACAGCAGGGTGACGACGCTGCCGCACCGGCCGTCGGCGATCATCGCCGCGATCAGACCGAACGCACCCCAGAGATTTGTCCCGGTCGAGCCCCCGACGCGGCGGCCCAGGGCCTCGCTCGCGTGCCGCATCGCGGCGATCGACGCGGCGTCCGGCACCCGGATCATCCGATCCACCACCTGACCGACGAACGACGGCTCCACCCGGGGCCGGCCGATGCCCTCGATACGCGACGGCATGCCCGTCGTGTAGTCCACCGAGCCCGTCTCGTACCCGCCGTAGAACGCGGAATTCTCGGGATCGACGACGGCCAGCCGGGTACGGTGCCGGCGATACCGGATGTACCGGCCGACCGTGGCGCTGGTGCCGCCGGTGCCGGCGCCGACGACGATCCACTCCGGGATCGGATGCTCCTCGAGCTGCAGCTGGGTGAAGATCGATTCGGCGATGTTGTTGTTGCCGCGCCAGTCGGTGGCTCGTTCCGCGTGCGTGAACTGGTCCATGTAGTGACCGCCCAGCTCGGCGGCGAGCCGGCGCGCCTCGGTATAGATCTCCGGCGGCCGGTCGACGAAGTGGCACCGTCCACCCTGCGCCTCGATGAGTGCGACCTTCGCCGGGCTGGTACTCCGCGGCATCACCGCGACGAAGTCGAGGCCGAGCAGCTTGGCGAAGTACGCCTCGCTGACGGCAGTCGAGCCGGAAGACGCCTCGATGATCGGGGTGTCCGCGCGCACCCAGCCGTTGCAGATGGCGTAGAGGAACAGCGATCGCGCGAGCCGGTGCTTCAAACTGCCGGTGATGTGCGTGGACTCGTCCTTGAGGTACAGCTGCACCCCCCACTCGGGGGGCAGCGGATAGCGCAGGAGATGCGTGTCGGCGCTGCGCTGGGAGTCGGCTTCGATCAGCTGGACGGCACGATCCACCCACTCCCGCGACGCACTGCGGTCGACGACGCCTTCACTCACCTACGATCCTCGCCGCGCAGCCGGGACTGGAGGTCGGCCCGGTCGGCGCGGCGACGCGCGTCGACGGACGCGATGCCCGCGTTCACCCGGCGGCGCAGGGGCGCGAACACGACGAGCGAGAGCGGCAGCGCGATCAGCACCGCGAAGAGCGCAGCGACCAGCAGGGGGATCTCCACCCCGAACAGACGGGGAAGGTAGAGGATCACCACGGCGAGCACGAGGACGAGGAGCAGGCGGGCCAGCGAATAGAGGGCGACGTCCCGGGCCAAGGTGCCTCTGTCGGTGCCGGCGTTGCCGGGCCGGCCGGGATTTCCGGGCTGGTCAGGGCGGTTCTGCGATGCTTCACTCACCTGTCCAGGGTAACCGCCGCGGGCAGCGGTCCATCTGGTCGACCGTCCGTTTTGTCTATTACTTCCGCTTTACCAACGGTAGACCGTTCGAGCAACCAGGGTATTCGGTGTCAACATGGCCACGACGATCCGAACGAGACGAAACACCCGGAAGGACCATCGATGAGCGCACCCGCATTCAACGGCGCGAAGGAATCCCTGCTGACCCCCGGCCAGGTCGCGGCCCTGTTCCACGTGGACCCGAAGACGGTCACCCGCTGGGCTCACGCCGGCCGGCTCGGCTCGCTGCGTACCCCGGGCGGTCATCGCCGCTTCCGGGAGTCCGAGGTGCTGGCGCTGCTGCGCTCCCTCACCACCGAAGCCACCCCCCGCTGACCGGGCCGCACTCCTGATCGGGGACCGGGGGCGCACCGACACCCTCGCCGCTACGAATAGACTGAAAGAGCAGGCCCGGCCGGCCACGGAAACGCCGGCGGACTGCTCGCGGCGAGGAGGTGCGTGGTGCTCTACCTGTTGGCCATAGTCGGTGCCCTCACGATTGCGGTGCTGCTGTGGAAGGCGTTCGGTCCCGGACTTCGCTCCCAGCCGACCCGCGTGATCGGCCCCGACGACGACCCGGACTTCCTGTGGGAGGTCGACCGGCAGTTCCGTCGCAATTCCACCGACGGCACCCCCGGCCCCGAGCAGGACCCCGGAGACTGACCCTCGGACCGCGGCGCCCGCTCCGTCGCTGCGCTCGCGGCGGAGCGACCCCGTCGCTGCGCTCGCCTGCGGTTCTCTCCCGTCGCTGCGCTCGCCTGCGGTTCTCTCCCGTCGCTGCGCTCGCCTGCGGTTCTCTCCCGTCGCTGCGCTCGCCTGCGGTTCTCTCCCGTCGCTGCGCTCGCCTGCGGTTCTCTCCCGTCGCTGCGCTCGCCTGCGGTTCTCTCCCGTCGCTGCGCTCGCCTGCGGTTCTCTCCCGTCGCTGCGCTCGCCTGCGGTTCTCTCCCGTCGCTGCGCTCGCCTGCGGTTCTCTCCCGTCGCTGCGCTCGCCCGGGGGTCATCTCCCGCCGGCGGGCCGGCCCAGGTCACCTCGCCGCGGAAAGTCGGCGGCGACTCCCGCCGCCAGTTCCAGCAGCGCCCGCCGGGTGCGTGGCTGCAGCCGGGCCAGGTCGACCTCCGCGCCCTCCTCGAGGTGCGGATCGAACGGTAGTACGTGGACGCCGCGGCAGCGCCGGGCGAAGTGCTCGACCAGCCGGTCCACGTCCACCTTGCCGGACCGGGGCCGCACGGCGTTGACCACCGCCACCGAGCGGGCCACCAGGTCCCGGTAGCCGTGCGCGTCGAGCCAGTCCAGCGTCGCCGAGGCACTGCGCGCCCCGTCCACCGATCCGGAACTGACCACCACCAGCGTGTCCGCGTTCTCGAGGATCGCCCGCATCGCCGAGTGCATCAGTCCCGTGCCGCAGTCGGTGAGCACGATGGTGTGGAACCGTTCGAGGACGGCCAGCGTCCGCTCGTAGTCCCGCGCACTGAACGCTTCCGAGACGGCCGGATCGCTGTCCGAGGCTAGCACCTCGAGCCGGTGCCGATTCTGTGACGTATGGGCCCGGACATCGCTGTAGCGACGGATGCGCGCCTCGTCGCGCAGCAGGGTACGCACGGTTCCCGAGGCCCGGTCGGCGACCTTCTGGCTGAGCGTCCCCCGGTCGGGATTGGCGTCCACCGCGACCACCCGGTCGCCCCGCAGGGACGCGAATGTGGATCCGAGCGTGACCGTGACGGTGGTCTTTCCCACCCCGCCCTTCAGACTCAGCAGCGCGATCCGGTAGCAGCCCCGGAGCGGTCCGCGCACCTGCTCTGTCAACTCACGCCGCTGCCGGTCCCGTCGGCCGTCGCCGGGATCGATGCGCCCGCCGGTGCCGCGGTACACGGCCCGGCGCCACCCCCGCGCGGGCGCCGACTGCACCCGGTTCACGAGCAGCGACGCGTCCAGATCCCGCGCCGACGGTTGTGCTGTCCCCGCCCGCTCGCTCTCCTGCGGCACCACGCTGTCGTCCCCCGTCCCCGGTCCCCCACGGCCCGGCCGACGCGGACGATAACAGATCAGTTCAGGCCGGCGTACGAATGCAGACCGGAGACGACCATGTTGATGATGAAGAGGTTGAACAGCATGGCGACGAACCCGGCGACGTTGATCCAGGCCGCGCGGGTGTTGCGCCAGCCCGACGTCGCGCGGGCGTGCAGGTACGCCGCGTAGATCACCCAGGTGATGAAGGAGACGGTCTCCTTGGGATCCCAGCCCCAGAACCGGCCCCACGCGGCCTCGGCCCAGATCGCGCCCAGGATGATGCCGGCACCGAACAGCGGGAACCCGATGATGGTGGTGCGGTAGGCGAGACGGTCCAGGGTCTGCGCGTCGGGCAGGCGTTCGGCGATCCGGCCGAACACGCCGCGGCCTTCCTCGCCCTTCGGGAACCGGATGCGCAGCAGGAACAGCAGGCTGGCGACGCCGGAGACCAGGAAGATGCCGCTGCCGACGCTGATGATGGTCACGTGGATGGGCAGCCAGAACGACTGCAGGGCGGGCACGACGGGGGCGGCGTCGGCGTACAGCACGGTCGCCGCGAGGAACATCAGGATCAGCACCGGCACGAGCAGGTAGACCCACATGATCCGGTAGGCCGGCTTGCGCAGCACCACCAGCCCGAACAGCACCGCCGCGGCGCATGCCATGGCCACGAACTCGTACATGTTGCCGAGCGGGAAGCGCTCGGTGGACAGCCCGCGCAGCACGATCGACGTCACCTGCAGGGCAGCCACCACGACGACGAGTGCGCGCCCCATGTTGCCGAGACGCTCGGACAGCGTCCGGCCCTGCACCTCCGCCACCCGGCCCGGTCCGGCCGGCTCCGACGGCGGTTCGGCAGCGCCCACGGCGACGAGCTTGCGCTCGCGCTCGGCGACGAGGTCGGCCCGGTGCGACGCGTACTCGGCGATCAGCAGCACCAGCGCCAGCACCAGCACCGCGAACGCCGATTCGAACGCCCAGTCGCTGTACTGCGCGAGGGTCTCGTTGAGGGTCATGCCTTCTTCTCCTGTGCTGCCTTCGCACGTGCGGTCGTGTCGTCGCCGAGCAGTCGGCCGGTCAGACGCTCGAACTCGTCACCCCATCCGGCCTGATCGGTCCGGGCGAGACCACCGAGTTCTACTACGGTACGTCGTTCCCCGTCGACCACTGTACCGGCCGGGTAGACCCGCACCCAGATCCGGCGGCGCTTGATCACCAGCGACACCAGCAGCCCCGCCATCATCGTGACGGCCGACAGCAGCACCCACGTCTGCGCCGGGTCGTGGGAGACCTGCAGGTTCACGAAGTCGGTCGCGCCGTCGAACCGGATCTGCGTCCCGTCGGCGAGCGTCACGCTCTCCCCCGCATACAGGTTCACACGGTCCTGCTTGACGAGCCGGCCCTGGTTGATCAGCTCGCCGTTCAGGGAGAACAGCGACTGCGGAGTGCCGGTGTCGAGACCCGTGTCGCCCTTGTAGATGTCGATCGCGACGGCGGGATCGGTCAGCGCCGGGTAGCCGGAGGACAACAGGTTGCCGTGGAACACCGCCGTGGGGGCGAACAGTCCCTCGATCGCGATCTGGTTGCGCCGCCGCTCGTCGGCATCCGGGTACATCCCGCCCGGCGGATCGAAGCGCATCGCGCCACTGCTGAGGAAGGTGGTCGCGTCGTCCGGTCGCCACTGCAGCTTCTCGGTGCGGGTCTCGCCGTCGGGCCAGGTCACCGTGAAGGACGGCGCGAAGCCGTGGCCCTGCAGGTAGACGCGGTCGCTGCCGACCCGCAGCGGATGGTTCACCTTCAGCTGGGCCTCGCGCCAGGTGTTCGTCGCCAGGTCGGCCCCCGCCTGGTAGTCGATGTTCGAGGTGAACATCTCGGCCTGGCCGTTGTCGAGATAGTCCGCGGAGAAGTCCTTCACGCGGATGCACATCGGAGTCAGGCCCGTGCCGTCGAGGGTGTTGCCCGCGCGGAAGGAGTCGAACGCCGCCGGCGAGCTGGTGCAGAACTCCTCGCCGTCGGCGACCAGGATGCGCTGGCCCTCGTAGCCGAACAGCTTGCCCACCGCGACGGCGGCGAGCAGCCCCACCAGCGCGAGGTGGAACAGCAGGTTGCCGGCCTCGCGCAGGTATCCCTTCTCCGCCGAGAGGGTGAGTTCCCCGTCGCGCGCGCCCCGGCGGGCGCCCGGCTCGTCGCCGCGCTCGGCGATGCGCCAGCCCCGCAGCTGACCCCGTACCCGGGCGAGCACCTCCTCCGGGGTGCCGTCGACCGTGGCCTCGAGGTGGTGCGGCAGTCGCGACAAGTTGCGCGGCGCCGGCACGGGCCGGGTTCGCAGCGCCCGGTAGTACTCGGTGCAGCGCGGCAGGATGCAGCCGATCAGGGAGACGAACAGCAGCACGTAGATCGCGGTGAACCAGAAGCTGCCGAACACGTCGAACAGCTCCAGCCGGTCCATCAGCGGCCCGAGGGTCGGGCGCGCGGCGATGTACTCGTCGACCTTGCCGGCGTTGAGGCTGCGCTGCGGCAGCAGCGCGCCGGGGATCGCGGCCAGCGCGAGCAGGAACAGCAGCACCAGCGCGGTGCGCATCGACGTCAGGCCGCGCCAGGTGTTGCGGACGAACGCCGCGGCGCGGCCGGCCGGGCCCTGCCGCGGCGGGGTCGGTGACGGTGGGGCGGTGGGTGTGTCGGTGGCCGTCATATCGGGAGCGTGACCTCGGAGATGAAGGCGTCCCGGATCCAGGAGACGAACACGTCCCAGGCGCCGGTGACGAGGGCGATTCCGACGGCCACGAGCATGAAGCCGCCGACGAGCTGGACGGTGCGGGCGTGGGCGCGCAACCAGCCCACCCCGCGCAGGGCCCGGGCGGAGCCCAGCGCGAGAACGACGAAGGGCAGCCCGAGACCGAGGCAGTACGCCACGATGAGCGCGACGCCCCGGGCGGCGGTGGTGCCCTCGGTGCCGGCGGCCAGGGAAATCACCCCGGCGAGGGTGGGGCCGAGGCACGGCGTCCAGCCCAGGGCGAAGACGCCGCCGAGCAGCGGCGCGCCGGCCAGCCCGGAGATTCGCCGGGGTTCGGGGCGGGTGTCGCGCTGCAGGGCCGGGATCAGGCCGACGAACACCAGCCCCATCACGATGGTGACCACCCCGCCGATCCGCATCAGCAGCTCGCGGTTGACGGAGAGCGCGGAGATCGCCCCGAACACCGACGCGGTGGCGAGGACGAACACCACCGTGAATCCGGCGACGAACAGCGCGGCTGCCCCGGCGACGCGTAGCCGGCCGTCGTCGCGGACGGTGGTGGTGCGTCCACGCGCCTCGGCGGCGGTGACCGCCGGCGCCTCGGCGCCCACGACCCCGGCCAGATAGGACAGGTAGCCGGGCACGAGCGGCACCACGCAGGGCGAGGCGAAGGACACCAGCCCGGCCAGCAGGCACGCTCCGAGGGCCAGCAGCAGCGGGCCGGACGAGGCGACCGACTGGAAGGTGTCCCCGATGCCCGCGGCGAGGACGGCCTCGCTCACGAGCGGATTGCTGCTCACGACTGCACCACCCATGTCACTGCTCGGCGGGGGTTTCCGCGGCGATCCGCTCGACGACCGGCTGCAGATCGCTCGCGAGCAGTTCGGTGAGGAAGACCGCCGCGACGCGATGATCACGATCGAGGACGACCGTGGTGGGGACGACCGACGTCGGGTAGTTCGCCCCGAGCGCCAGCAGCGAGCGCATCGACGGGTCGTAGATCGACGGGTAACCGACCCGGTTGTCGACGACGAAGTCCTGGGCCTTGTCGCGCTGGTTGTCGCGGACGTTGATGCCGAGGAACTGCACGCCCTGGTCCTCGGTGGCCTCGTAGACCTGTTCGAGGTCGTCGGCCTCGCTACGGCACGGGGCACACCACTGGCCCCACACGTTGAGCACCACCACCTGGCCGGCGTAGTCGTCGAGCGAGATCGTCTCGCCCTCGTTCATCAGGTCCTCACCCGTGAGCGTCCCGAGGGTGCCGCGTTCGGCGGGCGGGTCGTAGAAGATCCGGGTCTGACCGCCCGGCGAGACGAAGTCGAAGGTGCCGCCGGTGGCGACGGCGTCGTCGCCGGTCGCGCACGAGGTGAGGACGACGCTGCAGGCCAGCGCCGTCGCCGCCAGCGCCGCCCGTCGCGTGGCCCGGCGTCTCATGCGCCGTGGACGGTCGGGTCCGAGGCCCCGGCCGGTTCGGAGTAGACGATGTCGACGAGGGTGTCGCCCTGGTACACCAGCGAGGTCAGCGACGCCAGGCTGCACTGCCGGTGCTGCGGGTTGTGCCACAGCCGTTCCCCTTCGAGGAAGCGGCGCAGGGTCCACACCGGAAGCTGGTGGCTCACGCACACGGCTTCGCGTCCCACGGCTGCGACACGCGCGGCGTTGACCGCGGCCAGCATTCGGTGCGCGATCTGCAGGTAGGGCTCACCCCACGACGGGGTGAACGGATCGCGCAGCTTCCACCAGTGCCGCGGGCGGCGCAGCGCCCCGTCGCCCACGGCCACTCGCAGGCCCTCGAACTGGTTGCCCGCCTCGACGAGGTTCTCGTCCGTCGCCACGGGCAGGCCGTGCTTGTCCGCGATGGGCTGGGCGGTCTGCTGGGCCCGCTCGAGCGGGGAGGCGACGATGTGCGCGATGTCGTGGTCGGCGAGGGCCGAGGCCACCGACCGGGCCTGCGCCTCCCCGGTCACGGACAGCCGGAAACCGGGCAGCCGGCCGTAGAGGATGCCACTGGGGTTGTGCACCTCGCCGTGCCGGAGCACGTGCACGATGGTGCGGGTCTCGGACGGGGCAGGTTCGGTCACGTGGGAGTTCCTCGGGTGTGCGGCGGGTGGACGGCCTGGAAGGGGCGCGCTCAGGCGGTGGCGGCTGCCGCGGCCTTCGCGGCGTGCGGCAGTGCGTCGGCGATGCGGGAGAACGCGTCGTCGTCGAGCGCGGACGAGACGAACCACGTCTCGAACGCGCTCGGCGGGGCGTAGACACCGTGGTCGAGCAGGGCATGGAAGAAGGCCGGGAACCGCCACGTCTGCGCGGCCTTGGCCTGCGCGTAGTCGGTGACCGGCTCCTCGGTGAAGAACACGCTGAGCATGGTGCCGGCGAACTGGACCCGGTGGGCCACGCCCTCCGCCGTCAGTGCCTCACCGATCATCCGTCCGAGGGTGGTGGCGTTGCGGTCGAGCGCGGCGTAGGCGTCGCTGTCGGCGGCGCGCAGGCTGGCGAGGCCGGCCGCGACGGCGACCGGATTGCCCGACAGGGTGCCGGCCTGGTAGACGGGCCCGGCCGGCGCGAGATGAGCCATCACGTCGGCGCGGCCACCGAATGCGGCCGCGGGCAGTCCGCCGCTCATCACCTTGCCGAACGTCATGAGGTCACCGGCGACGCCGTCGATGCCGTACCACCCGGCCGGTCCCGCCCGGAACCCGGTCATCACCTCGTCCATGATCAGCAGCGCGCCGTGCTCGCGGGTCAGCTCGCGCAGACCGGCGTTGAAGCCGGGCACCGGCGGGACGGTGCCCATGTTGCCGGCAGCGGCTTCGGTGATCACCGCCGCGATCTTCCCCGGTTCGGCCGCGAACGCCGCGCGCACCGCCTCGAGGTCGTTGTACGGCAGGACGATGGTGTCCTCGGCCTGAGCGCCCGTCACCCCCGGCGACGTCGGCAGCCCGAAGGTGGCGACGCCGGATCCGGCGTCGGCGAGCAGGGCGTCGACGTGACCGTGATAACAGCCCGCGAACTTGACGATCTTGGTCCGGCCGGTGAATCCGCGCGCCAGCCGCACCGCGCTCATCGTCGCCTCGGTACCGGAATTGACGAGCCGGACCTGCTCGACGGGCTCGACGCGGGCCACGATCTCCTCCGCGAGTTCCACCTCGCCGGCGGTCGGCGCGCCGAACGACAGTCCGGTCGTGGTGGCACTGCGCACCGCGTCGACGACGACCGGGTGCGCATGGCCGAGGATCATCGGCCCCCACGAACACACCAGGTCGACATACGAATTCCCGTCCACGTCGGTCAGCGTGCAGCCCGATGCGGAGGCGACGAAGCGCGGGGTGCCGCCGACCGATCCGAATGCGCGGACCGGAGAGTTCACACCCCCGGGAATCACCTTCGACGCCCGGTCGAACAGTGCGGTGGATACGGAGTCGCGGGCGCGAGATGCATCGGGGGTCGCAGTCACGACCTCCAGTGTCCCAGTTTCGCGGGATTTGCCAAAAGGCGCGGCCCCTGCAACGGCGGTCGTTGCGGTAGGAATGTGACCATGGTCTCGTTCGACGACGTCCGTACCGCCCTCGCCGACCGGTTCCGGGTCGTCACCGCCGCGTTGTCCGCCGACGGACGTGAGGTACTTCTCACCGGACCGGTGGACGTCGGCCTGGAGGTCGGCGGATTCGCGGTCGTCGAACTCGACGACGAGCGCCGTCTCGCCGTGCAGGTCCGCAGCGCGCGCATCGTCGAGCGCGAGGGCGCAGACGTCGACGTCGACGTGGACGAACCGGGTCTGCCGGTGCGCTCCGTGCGCGGCCGCGCCATGGTGCGGACGCTGGCGGGGTCCGCGAGTGTGCTCGGCGTGTTCGGCGACGGCCGGTTCGCCGCCACGCCGGAAGTCGCACCGTTCCCCGAGCGGCATGTGCGGCCGGCCACCGCGGCCGAGACCGCGACGCTCGCGGCCGCCCTGACCGGCACCCTCGACGTCGGCACCCTGCTGCACACCCCGGCCGTGGCCGCGCGGCTGCACCCGGCGGGCTTCGCCCGGCACACCTTCATGTGCGGCCAGTCCGGCTCCGGCAAGACGTACACCACCGGGGCGGTCCTCGAGCGGCTGCTCGCCGCGACGACCCTGCCGATCGTGGTGCTCGATCCCAACTCCGACCACGTGCACCTCGGCCGCCTGCGGGATCCGGAGGACGAGTCCCCCGTCGCGCAGCGGCATCGCCGGGCCGCCGCCGGCGTGCGGGTGGTACGGGCCCGCGGCACCGGCGCCGACCACCTGCTGTGCCTGGATCTGAGCGACCTACCCCTCGTCGCGCAGGCCCTGCTGCTGCGTCTGGACCCGGTGCACGACCTCGACGAGTACTCGGCGCTGCGCCGCGTCACCGCCGCCCTCGACGCCCCCTACTCCGTCGCGGACGTGCGGTCCGCGGCGGCCGCGGACCCTGAGACGGGGCGTCTGGCGACCCGCATCGACAATCTGGGGATCGCGTCGTGGGATCTGTGGCGGCGGGGGGAGGAACGCTCGGCCGCCGAACTCGACGTGAGCGCGGGCCGGTGCTTCGTGATCGATCTCGGCAGCCTGAACACCCCCGGGGAGCGGGCCGCGGTGTCGCTCGGGCTGCTGGGCCGGGTGTGGATGCTGCGACGGCGGCGCCTGCCGATGCTCCTCGTGGTGGACGAGGCCCACAACATCCTGCCGTCGGTCACGGCGGATCCGTTGTTGTCGAGCACCGCGGACCTGGGAGTGCTCATCGCCGGTGAGGGACGCAAGTTCGGGCTGCACCTGTTCGTGGCGACGCAGCGTCCGGGGAAGGTGCATCCGAACGTCGTCTCCCAGTGCGACAACCTGCTCCTGATGCGCATGAACGGCAGCACCGACATCGAGGAGCTGTCCCACCTGTTCTCCCACGTCCCCCCGGCGATGCTGCGCCGCGCCACGACCTTCGGGCTCGGTCAGGCACTGTTCGCCGGGCCGATCGCCCCGACTCCGCTGCTCGCGCGCGTGGGTACCCGGGTCAGTCCGGAAGGGGGCGCGGACGTCCCGACGGACTGGGCGCATGCCGCAGCCGATACCGACGTTCTCACATACCCACACGAAGGGCCCGAATCGTCCTAGTGTCGTTTCATGACGACCGCAGCTGAGCACATCCGCATCACCCTGGACGGCGCGTGGCGGCAGGCGCGCGAGCGGGCACGCACGGACCTGGACCGGCCCGAGTTCGCCCCGCACTACACCCCGGACCTGGACGAGGCCCGGGCGATCACGCTGAAGCAGATGCGGATGCTCGCGGAATCCGGCTACGCCCGGGCGGGCTTCGCGAAAGCGGTGGGCGGCGGCGGCGACGCCGGCGGCGCGGTGGCGTCGATCGAGATGCTCGCCATGTCGGACCTGTCCCTGATGGTCAAGGCCGGGGTGCAGTGGGGCCTGTTCGGCGGCGCGATCGAGAATCTCGGCACGGCCCGCCACCACGACCGCTACATCAACCCCCTCATCGACCTCGACCTGCTCGGCTGCTTCGCGATGACCGAGACCGGCCACGGCTCCGACGTCCAGTCACTCGAGACGACGGCCTCGTACGACCCGGGCACCGAGGAGTTCGTCATCCACTCCCCGACCCCGTCCTCGCGCAAGGACTACATCGGCGGGGCGGCGCAGCACGCGACGGTCGCCGCGGTGTTCGCGCAGCTGATCACCGGGGGCAAGTCCCAGGGCGTGCACTGCTTCGTCGTGCCGATCCGCGACGAGAACGGTGACGACCTGCCCGGCGTCACCACGTCCGACTGCGGCTACAAGGGCGGCCTGCCGGGCGTGGACAACGGCCGGATCATGTTCGACCACGCGCGGATTCCGCGGGAGAACCTGCTCAACCGGTACGCCGACGTCGAGGCCGACGGCACCTACGTCTCGGCGATCGAGAATCCGAACCGCCGCTTCTTCACCATGGTGGGCACCCTCGTGCGGGGCCGGGTCACCGTCGGCGGCTCGGCGGGTGCCGCGGCCCGCGTCGCGCTGTCCGTCGCCACGCGATATGCGCTGCAGCGCCGCCAGTTCAGCGCTCCCGGTGACGAGAAGGAAGTGCTGCTGATGGACTATCTGGTTCATCAGCGTCGCCTGCTGCCGCTCATCGCCAGGTCGTACGCGCTGACCTTCGCGCAGAACGAGCTGATCTCCACCATGGACCGGATCCAGACCACGCCCGTCGAGGAGGTGGATCCGCAGGAGCAGCGTGAGCTCGAGGGTCGCGCGGCCGGGCTGAAGGTCGCCAACACCGCCCATGCGACGCGCGCCATCCAGGAGTGCCGTGAGGCCTGCGGCGGCGCCGGGTACATGGCCGAGAACCGGCTCACCGCGCTGAAGGCGGACACGGACGTGTTCACCACGTTCGAGGGCGACAACCACGTGCTGACCCAGCTCGTCGCCAAGGAACTGCTCACCGCCTACGCGGACGAGGTCCGTGGCATGAGCCCGGTGGAATGGATGAAGTTCGCCGCCGTCACGGTGTCGGACATCGTCAAGAAGCGCACCGCCGCGCAGCAGATCCTCCAGACGCTCGTCGACACCCGGAAGGACAACGAGGAGGACGGCAGCCTCTTCGACCGGGGCACGCAGATGACGATGTTCGAGGACCGGGAACAGTACCTGCTCTCGACGGCGGCGCGGCGACTGCAGGCCGCGTCGAACCGCGAGGAGAACCTGTTCGACGCGTTCAACTTCGTGCAGGACCACGTGCTGCACGCGGCGCGCGCCCACATCGACCGGGTCGTGCTCGAGGCGTTCGTCGCCGGGATCGAGTCGTGTCCCGACGCGGAGGCCCGCGAGCTGCTGTCGGACCTGTGCGACCTCTACGCGCTCAGCGTCATCGACGAGGACAAGGCCTGGTACATGGAGCACCGGCAGCTGTCGGTGGAACGGGCGAAGGCGGTGCTGCGCGGCATCAACGAGCGCTGCCGGACCCTGCGTCCCCACGTGCCGGCCCTCGTCGAGGGCCTCGGCGTGCCGGAGCATCTGCTCGGGTCGGCGATGCTCGACGCCACGGACGCCGGTCGCCTCGGCTGACCGTGTCGGGCCGGGTGCCGGATTCAGACCAGCGCCAGTACCCGGCACGGCCCACCGGTGCCGCCGGCGTGCTTGGGCGCGCCGACGACGACGGTCGCGCCGCGCGGCGGCACGGTGGCGAGGTTCGCCATCGCCTCGATGCCGTAGCGGCCCGCGCCGAGCAGCTCCACGTGGGCGCCGACGTCGCCCGCCCGGTCGAGGCTCAGGGTGTCGACGCCGAGTCCCACGACGTTCCGTTCGTGCACGAGCATGCGCACCGCATCGCGGTCGAAGCCCGGTGCGTGCGGGATGCGGAGTGCGTCGGCGTTGACGAAGCGGGCGGGGTCGGCGAGGCGGGCCTCCCACCCCGAGTGCATCACGACGAGGGCGCCCGGCGGGATCGGGCCGTGTTGCCGTTCCCATGCCGCCACGTCGTCGACGGTGACCACCGCGTCGTCGTCCTGCGCGGCCTTGCCGGCGATGTCGACGACGGCGAGCGGAGCCACGAAGTCGCGCACCGGCAGCGCCTCGACGGTGGCGCCGCCGCGCACGATGTGGGCCGGGGCGTCGAGGTGGGTGCCGGTGTGCTCCCACAGCGACATCGCGTTGACGGCGAATCGCCCGGTGTCGAACGTGGCCACGGGACGCATCGCGAACTGTTCGTTGCCGGGCCATACCGGGAACTGCGGGGTCAGCGTGTGGGTCAGGTCGATCACCGTGTCGGCCCGCACGGCGGCGGTGTCCCCGCCGGCTCGTGCCGGCGCCGCGGCGGCGGTCGCCGCGCCCAGACCCGCGGCGCTCACGCCGAGGGCCGCGAGGAAGGACCGGCGGCCGAATCGCGCCCGGCCGTCCTCGATTTCGCGGTACGCCCGGTCCAGCACGGCCGGTGAGCACATTCGTCTCGCCCTCTCAGTCGGCGGCGGGTTCCACCAGCAGGACCCGGTCGTCGCGGCCGTTGTCCGTCGTGACGAGCAGCGCGCCGTCGGGCCGTGCGGTCACCGACCGCAGCCTGCCGAACTGCCCTTCGAGCGCGGTCGCGGTCTCGTCCACCGACCGCCCGTCGGCGGTCAGTTCGAGGAACAGGAGTTTCTCCTGCTGCTGGCTCGTGATCACCAGCGCGCCGTCCCAGCCCTGCCAGCCGGCACCGGTGACGAAGGTGCCGCCGGGAGTCGCGAGGGTGGGGGCACCGGAACTCCACACGGCCCCGATCGCTCCCGGAACGCGGGCCGGATCGGTCATGGGCACCGACTCGTCGTAGACGAACGGGAAGCGGTCGGGGCGGTAGCCGTAGTTGCCGCCGGGCTGCAGGAGATTCACCTCGTCGTCGCGGACGGTGCCCTGTTCGACGGCATAGAGCTCGCCCGTACCGGGACGCAGCGCCAGCCCCTGCACGTTGCGGTGGCCGAGAGTGAACACGGGACTGTCCGGGTCGGGGTTTCCCGCCGCCGGGGTGCCGTCCGGATCGATGTGGAGCACCTTGCCGCCCAGGCTGTTCCGGTCCTGAGGCACCTGGGGGTGGGCGGTGTCGCCCGTCCCGACGAACAGCGACCCGTCGGGATGGGCGAACAGCCGGCACCCGCCGTGACGGCCGCCCTGCCCGACCGGGATGCCGGCGAGCACGGTGGCGCCACGGGTCAGTTCCGTCCATCCGGGATCGACCGTCCAGGACTGCACCCGAATGTCGGTGCCGTCGGGACCGCGGTGGCCCTGACAGCTGTAGAGGGTCCGGCTCGTCCCGAAATCCGCCGCCAGCGCCAGACCCATCAGGCCGGTCTCGCCCTCGGCGTACAGGTCGGACAGGTCGGCGCGCACCTCCCGGACGGCACCGTCCGGATCCCGGACCACGAAGCGGCCCCGGCGTTCCCCGGTCAGGATCGTGCCGTCCGGAGCGGCGACGACGTCCCACGGCTTGTTCAGCCCCTCCATCAGCGGCGTCACGGTCGACGCCGGCAGCGCGCCTGCCGTGGGCGGCGCGGCGTGGGCGCCGGGCGCCCCGGCCGCGAGCAGACCGACTGCGATCGCCGCCGCGCAGCTCCCCGAGATTCGCACGCGCATCTCCTCTTCGCCGGATCCCGGCGATGCTACGGACACGGGCCGCACCGGACGGTGACGACACGCGCGACGGCGTCAGATTCGTTCGGGTTCCGCTGCGGTAGCGTCCGCGGGTGCCGACCGGAGCCGCTCGCCGCGCGCCGGAACCGCCCGGCGGGCGGCGAGCATGCCGAGCACCGCCACGGCGGCGAACCCGAACAGCAGCAGCCGCGCCGAACGCACGCCGGACGGTTGTCCCGCGTTGACCAGGACTCCGGCCAGTGCTGCGCCGAACGCGTTCGCGATCAACTGGACGGTGTTGATCGCAGCGGACGCCTTGCCGCTTTCGCGCGGGTCGGGGACGGCGTTCATCGCGGCGACCGCAAGGTGCGGCCACGCGATGCCGATGCCCGCGCCCGCGACGACCAGTCCCGTGACCCACGCCGCGACTGCAGCCGGTCCGGCCTCGTCACGCACGGCGGCCGCCATGAGCGCGAGGCCGAGGCCGACGAGCACCGGAGCACTCACTACGATGCGGTGCACGGCCCGGGGCGCGGACGCCGAGGCGCTCGGCATCTCACCGAGAGTCCACCCCACCGCGAGGGTGGCACCGAGGAAGCCGGCCGCCAGCGGCGCGAGGCCGGCGAGGCGCTGCCCGAACAACGGAACGAACGTCTCGGCGGTCGAGACGACCGCCAGCCCTGCGATCGTCAGGTACACCCAGCGCAGCCTGGCGGTGGTGAATGTCGCCGCCGGCAGGATGCCGTGGGGGCTGCGACGGTCGACGGCGACGAACGCGACCACGGCAGCGGACGCGACCGCGAGCAGGGCGATCGTGGACGCACCGCCGGTCACGACGGCGGCCGCGCTGACCGCCAGGGTCGCGGCGGTGAGGAGGGCCAGCGAACCGAGCGGAATCCTGCCGGCAGCGCGCGATCCGCGGGCGTGCGCCGGCAGGGTGAAGGGCACCGCGATTGCGACCGCGAGCGTGCAGACCAGCAACGCGCCGAACGCCCATCGCCAGGCGTGGAACTGGGCGAACACGCCGCCGACGGCGGGTCCCGCGAAGGTCCCCACACCCCACATCGCCGACACGAGCGCCGCGCCGCGGCTCCAGAGGCGTTCGGGCAGAGCACTGTTCAGGACTGCGTAGCCGAGTCCGGCGAGCAGGCCGCCGCCGAGTCCTTGGACCGCCCGGCCCGCCAGCAGCGTCTCCATGGACGGGGCGAGCGCGCACACGAGGGTGCCGGCCGCGAAAGCCCCCAGCCCCAGGAGGTAGGCGCCCCGGGGTCCGCGTACGGCGAGGATCCGGGCCACGGTCGTCGAGGAGACCACCGACGCGAGGAGGAACACCGTCGCCGTCCACGCGTAGTAGGCGTGACCGCCGATCTCCTCGACTGCGGTCGGCAGCAGGCTCGCGGTGAGGTACACGTTGGTGGCATAGAGGGCAACTCCACCAGCGAGAACCGCTGCCGTACCGAGGTATTCGCGCCCGAGAAGTTCCGACCAGGTGCCGGGACGAGTCGTGGATCCTTGTATGACGGTGACTGTAGAGTCTCAAGTGCACTCGAGATCAAGAGCGGGGAACGGAGTCGTGATGAGCCGCACGAGCGAAGAACTGCTGGCAATCGGTGAGGTCTCCCGGCGCACGGGAGCTGCCGTGTCTGCGATTCGCTACTACGAGTCGCTGGGACTCGTGACGGCACACCGCACCGCAGGCGGCACACGCCGCTTCCCCCGGCACACGATCCGGCGAATCTCGATCATCCAGTTGGCGACCCGCTTCGGCATTCCGCTGGTCGAGGTGGCCGAGGTGTTCTCGGCGTTGCCGGCCGAACGGCCCCCGACCCGGCGGGACTGGATGCGCATCTCGCGGGCATGGCACGAGCGACTCGAGGAACGCAAGCAGGCGATCGACCGGATGCAGCGCGAGCTGGCGGGGTGCATCGGCTGCGGCTGCCTGTCGCTGCAGGCCTGCACACTGTTCAATCCGGGCGATCGGCTGGGCGAGGACGGCGCGGGCGCGCGGCGCGTCGACCCGGGGGCGCGTTAGACGGGGGCGACCTGCAGCACCCTGTCGTCGGAGCCGTTGTCGGTGGTGACGAGGAGCGAACCGTCGGGCAGTGGGGTGAGCGACCGCAGGCGCCCGTACTCCCCCTCGAGCAGTGCGGCCGATTCGGTCACGCTGCGGCCGTCGTCGGACAGGCGCAGCAGCAGCAGCTTCTCGCCCTGCTGGCTGCTGACGACGAGTGCACCGGACCACGGGCCCCACTGCGGTCCGGCCGCGAACGCCAGCCCGGGGGTGGCGATGGTGGGCGATCCGGAACTCCACACCGCCGGGATCGCTCCGGGGACGCGCTCGGGATCGGTCATCGGCACCGACTCGTCGTACGTGCCGGGTTCCCGGTCGGGGCGCCAGCCGTAGTTGCCGCCCGGCACGAGCAGGTTGACCTCGTCGTCGCGGCTGCTGCCCTGTTCGACCGAGTAGAGCCGGCCGGTGCCGGGCTGCAGCGCCAGCCCCTGCACGTTGCGGTGGCCGAGGGTGAACACGACGCTGCCCGGGTCCGGGTTGCCGGGGGCCGGCGTCCCGTCGGGGTTCAGGTGCAGCACCTTGCCGCCGAGGCTGCCGGGATCCTGCGGCGCCGTCGGGCGGGTGGCGTCGCCCGTGCCGATGTACAGGGTGCCGTCCGGGTGCACGAGGATGCGGCAGCCGGCGTGGCGGCCGCCGCGGGCGACCGGCAGCCCCTCGACGACGGTGCGCTGCCGCGTCATGGTGGTCCAGCCGGGATCGACGGTCCAGGCGTAGACGCGGACGTCGTCGGGGTCGCGGTGCCCCTGGCACGTGTACACGGTGCGGCTGTCCTCGAAATCGAGGGCGAGCGCGACGCCCATGAGCCCGGTCTCCCCCACCGCGTACAGGTCCGACAGGTCGGCGCGCAGCTCCTCGACGCGCCCGTCGGGCCGGCGGACGACGAACCGGCCCGAGCGTTCACCGGTCAGCAACGTCCCGTCGGGGGCCTGCACCACGTCCCACGGATGGTCGAGACCGTCGACGACGGTGGTGACGGTGACCCGCGGTGGGGTTCCCGCGGCGGGGACCGGGGCGGGCGCGCCCGAGCGCACGGTCCGCGCGGGCTCCTCGGACGTACATGCGGTCAGGACGCAGGCCAGCGCCGCAGCGCACAGTGCGTGGGCGATCCGCATGCCGGTCGGGCTCCTCGGTGGTCAGGGTTTGAGGACGAGGCGCGCTATGGCGTCCGAGGCCTCCTGGATCTTCGCGTCGGCCTCCGGTCCGCCCTGCCGCGCGGCGTCGACGACGCAGCCGGCCAGGTGCGCGTCGAGCAGCTTGAGCGAGACCGTCTGCAGGGCCTTGGTGACGGCGGAGACCTGGGTCAGGACGTCGATGCAGTAGCGGTCGTCCTCGATCATCCGGGCGATGCCCGCGACCTGCCCCTCGATGCGGCGCAGGCGCTTGAGCAGGTCCTCCTGGTGCGGGGTGTATCCGGCCATACTCGTATCGTACCCCTAGGGGGTATGAGGGCAAGGGGGATCGGTGCGCTCGGCCAGCAAGGCCTCGAGTTCGGACCGCAGCCGCTCGTCGTCCCTGGCCCACGCCCGCACCAGGGCGCCACCCCGCAACCGCAGGCCGACGGCCGTCCGGCCCCGCGGCACGTTCGACAGCTCGCCCAGCGGCCGCGCGGTCTCCCAGCGCTCGGGATCCAGGGCCCGGGGATCGGCCGCGGGCAGCACCGCATCGATCTCCTCGACCGGCAGTTCCTCGGTCCCGAGGCGCAGCGTCTTCGCGGTCAGCTCCACGCTCACGTGCCGTCGGGCCGCGACGACCATCACGTACGCGAAGCCGCTGAGCACCAGAGCGATCACCGGCAGCGCGACCCAGTGCACCACCGGCCCGGTCGCCAGTTCCACGACGAGCGCGACGGCGCACAGCACCGGCCCGAATGCCACGGTGCGCCAACGGCCACCGGGTTCGTGGAAGCGGGGCTCGGTCGGCTCGTTCACGTCGCGGTCAGGCGCTGAGCATGCCCGGAACGACGACCAGCACCAGCGTCACCACGCCCAGGACGGCGATGAGGCCGATCAGGACCAGCTCGCGACGACGACCGTACGGCCGGGGCTCCACCTGCATGAAAGTCCTCTTCGCTCGTCGGAAACGACCGCGCGGGCCGTGGGTCGTCAGACACCGTACTCCGTGCGCCCGTCGGGTCAGCTCGGGGGCAACCGGAGGAAGTACAGATTCGACTCGCGGCGGTGCATGAGCACGATCGCCCCGACGGAACACACCCCCTGCAGGATGCTCACCAGACCGATCACGAGCCCGGCACCGCCGCCCAGCGCACCCACGCCGAACACCGTCGGGATCGCCGTGACGGTCAGGAAGACACCGATCATCGTGAGCAGCATGCGCGCCCAGTTCCGGCCGCGGCGCATCGCGAAGGCCACGAGCAGGAACAGGCCGGTGAACACCAGACCCAGGACGGCGGTGATGCCGAATCCCAACGGCAGCAACGACTCCACCGTCTCCCGCGGCATGTCCACCGGGGGTGTCTGCCGGGCCAGTTCCGCCGTCATCTGATCGACGAACTCGTCTCTGCGCTCCCACATCAGCAGCACACTCGCGCCGAGGTACACCAACCCCAGGACCGCGACCGCGCACCACAACTGGAACGCGGTCTCGACGTCCACGGGCGTGGGGCGCCGCTGCGCCGGTGCCGGACCGGGCGGAGTGTCCGGCGGCCCGGGCCACTGCGACGGTTCGGGCGTGCTCACGAGAGCCGGCCCGCGACCTCGGCCGCCCAGTACGTGAGCACGATGTCGGCACCGGCGCGACGGATGCTCGTCAGCGACTCCAGGATCGCCGCGTCCCGGTCGATCCAGCCGTTCTGCGCGGCGGCGGTGATCATCGCGTACTCGCCCGAGATCTGATACGCCGCGACGGGCACGTCCGAACGGTCGGCGACCTCGCGCAGCACGTCGAGATACGCCATCGCGGGCTTGACCATCACCACGTCGGCGCCTTCGGCGAGGTCGAGATCGACCTCGCGCAGCGCCTCCCGGCGATTCGCCGGATCCTGCTGGTAGGTGCGCCGATCGCCCTCGAGCGAGGACCCCACCGCGTCCCGGAACGGTCCGTAGAACGCGGAGGCGTACTTCGCGGAATACGCGATCTGCCCCACGTCCTGATGCCCCGCGGCGTCGAGCGCCGCGCGGATGGACGCGACCTGACCGTCCATCATCCCGCTCGGACCGAGCAGATGCGCGCCGGCCTCGGCCTGGGCGACGGCCATCTCCGCGTACCGCTCGAGGGTGGCGTCGTTGTCCACCTCACCCGAGGCGCCCAGGACGCCGCAGTGACCGTGGTCGGTGAACTCGTCGAGGCACGTGTCGGCCATCAGGACCGTCGCATCGCCGAGTTCGGCGCGCAGGTCCCGCAGCGCACGGTTGAGCACGCCGTCCGGGTCGGTGCCGCCCGATCCGCGGGCGTCCTTGTCCTCGGCGCGCGGCACGCCGAAGAGCATCAGCCCACCCACGCCGGCCTCGACCGCCGCGGTCGCCGCGGCGGGCAGCGAATCGGGGGTGTGCTGGTACACGCCGGGCATCGACGGGATCTCCCGCGGCGCGTCGAGGCCGTCGGCGACGAACATCGGGAGCACCAGATGCCGCGGCTCGAGGGACGTTTCGGCCACCAGCCGGCGCATTGCCGGGGTGGTGCGCAGCCTGCGGGGACGGACATCGGGATACATCGGCGTACTCACCTTCCAGGCAGGCAAGCCGTGCGCGGTTCCGGTAGCGGTGGCTACCGGAACCGCGCACGGGGGGTCAGCGGCGGGCGCGGGACTTCTTGCGGGGCGGCGGCAGTGCGCCCTCGGCCCGCAACCGGGCGGCGTGCTCGGCGAGCGCCTCCACCAGGGGACCGATCTGCGCGGTCTCCGGCTGCACATCCACCCGCAGCCCGAACTCGATCGCGGTCTCCGCGGTCTTCGGCCCGATGCACGCGACGATGGTGCGCGCGTGCGGCTTACCCGCGATACCCACGAGGTTCCGAACCGTCGACGACGAGGTGAAGCACACCGCGTCGAACCCACCGGTCTTGATCATCTCGCGGGTCTCGGCCGGCGGCGGTGCCGCCCGCACCGTGCGGTAGGCGGTCACGTCGTCGATCTCCCAGCCTCGCTCGCGCAGACCCTCCGCGAGGGTTTCGGTGGCGATGTCGGCGCGCGGCAGCAGCACTCGGTTGACCGGATCGAAAACGTCGTCGTACGGCGCGAATTCGGCGAGCAGCCCCTCGCTGGACTGTTCACCGGAGGGCACCAGCTCGGGGGTGATCCCGAACGAGCGCACCTTGTCCGCCGTCGCCTGCCCGACACACGCGATCTTCACACCCGAGAAGGCGCGAGCGTCGAGTCCGAAGGCCTCGAACTTCTCCCACACCGCGCGCACCGCGTTCGTGGAGGTGAACACCACCCACTGGTAGCGGCCGTCCACGAGTCCCTTGACGGCCCGCTCCATCTGGGCCGGACTGCGGGGCGGCTCCACCGCGATGGTCGGCACCTCGATCGGGATCGCACCGTGCGTGACGAGCCGCTCGCTCATCTCCCCGGCCTGCTCCTTGGTGCGGGGCACCAGCACCGTCCAGCCGTACAGGGCGCGGGACTCCCACCACGAGAGCTTGCCGCGCTGCGCGACGATCTTGCCGACGGTGACGACGAGCGGGCCGACGAGTTCGGAGCCGGCGTCGTTGAGCGTGGCGAGGGTGGCTTCGACGGTGCGCTGCTGCCGTGTCGTGCCACGGACGGTGATCGCCGCCGGGGTCTGCGGCGCGAGCCCGTGCTCGACGAGGGCGCTGGCAGTCTCCGCGAGATGACCGGACGTGGCGTGCAGCACCAGCGGGCCGGGCGCGGCGGCGAGCGCCGCCCAGTCCACCTCGCCGCGCACGTCGACCTCGGTGTGGCACGAGCCGAGCGCCATGCCGGCGTAGCTCGGCACGGCCGAGCCGGGCGTCAGGCCCGGCAGGACCTCGAACACCACGTGGGTGCGGGCGACGGCGTTGACCTCGGCGATCACCGAGTCGGTGGTCAGCGGGTCGCCGGCGACGAGGCGCACGACATCGTGGCCGTTCTTCGCCTCCGCGACGAGGGTCTTGGCGACCTCGGTGGGCTCACCCAGTGCGGGACGCACCTCGGCGAGGGGCTCCCCGGTCTCCGCGTCCCGGCCGGCGGTGGTGCCCACGAGCGCCACCACCCCCCTGTCGACGTCGGGGTCGGTGAAGGCGATCGTCGCACCCGCGAGCACGTCGCGGGCGCGCACGGTCAGCAGAGCCGGGTCGCCCGGCCCAGCTCCCACGAACAGGATCCGTCCGGGATTGTGCTTACGGACTCGGCTCATCGGTCATTCTCCAGTGCGGTCGAATCTGCGGTAAAGGGAAACCTGAGGTGCGGACGGAAGGCGTCAAACATCGGCCGTGCCCTGTTCCGGCGCGTCGTCCCCCCGGCTGGTCATCAGCTCGCGCGCACCGAGATCGAGCAACTCGCGAGCCACCGCCCGGCCCAGCTCCTCGGCGCGTCCGGTGGCGCCGACGGCGCTGGCGCGCAGCACGTCCGAGCCGTCGAGCGCGGCGGCGCAGCCGCGCACGGACAGTTCCTCGATGACGCGGCCGTCGTCGTCGAGGGACTCGACGACCTCGGCAACGGCCCCGACGGGGGCGGTGCAGCCGGCCTCGAGCTCCGCGAGCAGCGCCCGTTCGGCGACGACCGCCGCGCGGCTGGCGCGGTCGTCGAGACCGGCGAGGATCTCGATCAGTGCGGTGTCCTCCGCGCGGCATTCGACCGCGAGGGCACCCTGGGAGGGCGCCGGCAGCATCTGCACCGGTTCGAGGGACTCGGTGATCCGGTCGAGGCGGCCGATACGCGAAAGTCCCGCGCGCGCAATGACGATGGCGTCCAGTTCGCCGGACGCAACCTTCCCGAGCCGGGTGTCGATGTTGCCGCGCAGCGGCCGGATGTCGAGGCCCAGGCCCATGGCGGCGAGCTGGGCACGCCGCCGCGGCGCGGAGGTGCCCACACGCGAGCCCGGCGGCAGCTCGCCGAGGACCAGTCCGTCGCGGGCGACGAGCGCGTCGCGCGGATCCTCCCGCGGCGGCACGGCCGCGATCACCAGTCGCGGATCCTGCGCGGTCGGAAGGTCCTTGTACGAATGCACGGCCAGGTCGACGTCGCCGGCGAGCAGCGCCTCCCGCAGCTCGGCGGTGAAGACGCCGACACCGATCCGCTCGACCGGGCCCGCGGTGACGTCGCCCTTGGTGGTGATGACGACCAGCTCGGCGGGATGGCCGGCGGCGATCAGCGCATCCCGGACGGTGCCCGCCTGCGTCGTCGCCAGCAGGCTGCCGCGCGTTCCGATCCGCAGCGTGCGGCTGCCGGTTCCGGTTTCGATCCGGGTATCCGATGCGACCTCGGCGCTCATGCCTGCCTTTCCTCTCGAGAAGCTCCCAGCGCCCCGGGCGGCTGCTTCCGGGGCGACCGCAGTTCCGTGGTGACGGCTGGATCCAGCGCGGCCGACAGGTCGGTCGCGCCGGTCACGTCGGGGAGCGCGCCGAGTTCCTTCGCCACCGGGGTGGCGACGGCCTCGGCAGCACCCGGACGCAATTCGAACAGCTCGCGCAGCGCCTCGGCGTACTGGTCGCCGCCCGGAGTGGACGCCAGCTGCTTGACGCGCACCGTCGGTGCGTGCAGCAGCTTGTCGACGACGCGGCGCACCGTGCGGGCCACCTCGCCGCGCTGGCCGTCGTCGAGTCCCGGCAGCCGGGACTCGAGCCGCAGCAGCTCGCCCTCGACGACCTCGGCGGCGCGCTGACGCAGCGCGGTGACGGTGGGGGTGACCTCCGCCAGACGCTGGGAAGCGAGGTAGTCGGCCAGCTCGGCGGCCACGATCGAGCGAGCCGCGTCGGTGTCGGAGGCGGCGGCACCGGCCGCGGGATCGCGTTGCAGCGACTCCATGTCGAAGACGGTGACGCCGGGCAGACCCGAGACGGCCGGCTCCACGTCGCGCGGCAGGCCGAGATCGCAGATCACCAGCGGTCGGGTGCTCCGCTCGGGCTGCGCGAGGGCCCGGTGCGCGTCGGCGAGGGTGACGACCGTACCGACCGCACCCGTGCAGGTGACGGCCACGTCGGCCTGCGACAACGCGGCCGCGAGCCGGTCGAACGACAGCACATCTGCCTCGATGCCGTTGCCGCGGGCGGTCTCGGCGAGCCGCTCGGCGCGCTCACGGGTCCGGTTGACCACCACGATGCGCGCGATCCCGGCACGGGTGAGGTGCGCGACGGCGAGTCCGCCCATCGCGCCCGCACCGATCACGGCGGCGGTGCGGCCGGCCAGACCGTCGAGCACTGTCGCGGCCTTGTCCAGTGCCACCGACACCACGGACGCACCCGCCGCGTCGATGCCGGTCTCGCTGTGCACTCGCTTGCCCACGCGCAGCGCCTGCTGAGCCAGCTCGTGCAGGGCCCGGCCGGCAGCCTGCTGGGCGTCGGCGCTCGCGTAGGCGGTACGGATCTGGCCGAGGATCTGCTGCTCACCGACCACCATCGAGTCGAGGCCGCTGGCCACGGCGAACAGGTGCTCGGCGGCCGCCTCGCTGTAGCGCACGTACGCGTGCTTGTGCAGATCCACGAGGGTCAGGCCCGAGTGCTCGGCCATGAGCTCGCTCACGTCGGCCAGCGCGCCGTGGAACGCGTCGACCACCGCGTAGATCTCCACCCGGTTGCAGGTGGAGACGATCATCGCCTCCGAGATGTGGCCGGAGGCCATCATCTTGTCGGTGAGCTTGGGTCGGTCGGTGTCGGTGACGGCCACCTTTTCGAGCACCGAGACGGGCGCGGTCCTGTGCGAGACCCCGACGAGGAGAACACTCACGGCGCAATCACCGATCCGTTTCTTGTCGCTGCCGAGGCCACGGGGCTCGGCTTTCCTGATGCGGTGAACCCGGTTGCGCTCGCCTTCTGGGCGGTGAGCCGGGACGCGCCGGTCGCGGCCCGGCGTCCTTCGCCCGACGCGACCTGGCAGATATCGGGCAGGCCGGCACGACTGCCGTCCACCGGCGCGTCGTTGCGGGCACTGTGGAACGAGAGGACCTGCATTTCCACGGACAGATCGACTCGCCGGACCTCGACGTGGCCGGGCACCTCGAGCGGTGTCGCGGCGAAGCTCAGCACGGACCGGACGCCGGAACGCACCAGCCGGTCGCATACGCCCTGAGCAGCGTCGTCCGGGGTCGCGATGACACCGATCGTGGCAGCGAGTTCGCGGGCGGCCGCTTCGAGCCCGTCGACGTGCCGGATGGTCAGGTTCCCCACCCGGGTGCCCACCCGCGCCGGGTCGGCATCGAACAGTCCGGCCATCGTGAAGCCGCGGCGGTCGAACCCCGAGTACCCGGCCAGCGCGCGGCCGAGATTGCCGACACCGACGAGGACCACGCGGTGCCCTCGGTCGAGGCCGAGCGCGTTCTCGATGCGGGCTTGCAGGCGCAGCACGTCGTACCCGACGCCACGCACCCCGTTGGGTCCGAGGAAGGACAGATCCTTGCGGAGTTTCGCGGAACCGACCCCGGATGCGGTGGCGAGTTCCTCGCTCGAGACGATGAGCGTGCCTTCGTCGGCGAGCATTCCGAGGACCCGCAGGTACGTCGCGAGACGCGTCACAGTAGCCTGGGGGATGTCCCGCACGGGGACCCCGGGAGACGCACCCCCGTCGACTTCGGCGACGCCGCCGCGGGCGGCATCGCCCTGCGGGGGGTGCAGCTCTGTCACGTTCGTGGCTCCTCGTCCGGCCGACGGGTACACGTCGGTCCTCACGGTGATCCGGGGGATTCGTTCACACCACGGTAACCGCTTGTGAAGCCCTGCACAAAGTTGCTCGAACGGCCCCGAATGTGCTTCTCACCTGCACCACGGTTCCGCCCGGGGGCGCTCAACCGGCCAGATCGGCCCGCAATCGCGGCTCGTCGACCTCCCAGTAGCTGTGCTCCCGGCCGTCGAGCAGCACCACCGGCAGACGATCGCCGAATTCGGCACGCAGGTCGGGATCCGTCGAGGCGGCCCGATCGACATCGATGCACGTCAGGACCGCGCCGAGCTCGTCGCACAGTTGCTCGAGCAGCGTCAGGGCGGGAGCGCAGGCGCTGCAGCCGGCTCGGACGAGGAGGGTGATCTCGTGACGGGCGCCGGGTGCGGCGGACGGCCCGGGCAGGTGTTCGCTCATGGGTCAACTGTGCGTCATACCCCGCCGAGACGAATGTCACACCCCCGGTCCACATGCGGCAACGCGCGGAGCGGGGCACCGCGCGGGCTAGGCTGAAGCGGTCTGCCACACACGACGGCCGGCCGCCGGCAAACCCGGCCGGCAGCACTCGACGGCGCGGCCGTCGCGCAACAGGGAGGTGCAGGTGCCGGAACGTCCAGTGCCACACGGCTGGGGATTCGGCGAGAACCTGGCCGGTCGCGTCAGCGAGACCCTGGCCGGCCTGATCCGGCCCGGCCGGCCCCGGCTGCTGAGCAAGTTCGGCCCCAGCGAGACCGAGGTTCGCGCGAACCTCGCCGGACAGGCGAGCGCCGACGCCGCGCTCGCCCTGCAGGAGGCTCGCACCGAGGCCGAGCCCGTCGACGTCTCGACGACCCCCGTTCCGCAGGACCTCACCGCGGCCGCGTTCTTCGACGTCGACAACACGATGGTGCAGGGCGCGTCGATCATCCACTTCGCGCGCGGACTCGCCGCCCGCGACTACTTCACCAAGTCCGACCTGGCCGAATTCGCCTGGCAGCAGGTCAAGTTCCGGGTCACCGGCAAGGAGAACTCGGACGACGTCGCCAGCGGCCGCGAGAAGGCGCTGTCGTTCGTCGCCGGCCGGTCCACGGCGGAGCTGGCCCGTCTCGGCGAGGAGATCTACGACGAGATCATCGCGGACAAGATCTGGCCCGGTACCCGTGCGCTGGCACAGATGCACCTCGACGCCGGGCAGCAGGTGTGGCTGGTGACAGCGACCCCGGTCGAACTGGCGAACGTCATCGCCGAGCGCCTCGGCCTGACCGGTGCCCTCGGAACCGTCGCCGAGTCGGAGGACGGCGTGTTCACCGGCCGTCTCGTCGGCGACATCCTGCACGGCCTGGGCAAGGCGCACGCGGTGCGGGCCCTGGCGATCCGCGAGGGCCTGAACCTCAAGCGCTGCACGGCATACTCCGACAGCCACAACGACGTCCCCATGCTCTCGCTCGTCGGCACGCCGGTCGCCGTCAATCCCGACGCCGACCTGCGGGAACTCGCGAAGACCCGGGGATGGGAGATCCGGGACTTCCGCACGGCCCGCAAGGCGGCGCGCATCGGAGTTCCGACGGCGCTGGCCCTCGGCGCCGCGGGGGGCGCGCTCGCCGCCGCTCTCGGCCGTCGCCGCGACTCCGCGGCGTGACGGCCGGGCTCAACCGAGGAACACGTTGCGCCGTTTGGTGAGCAACCGGTACAGCGTCTGCTGGATGGTCTCCCGCACGTGGTCGGTCACCTCGAACAACACCATCGGATCCTCCACCGCGGCATCGTCGTAGACGTCGGTGGCGATCGGCGTACCGAACTCGATGTACCACTTCGACGGCAGCGGCACGATGCCCAGCGGGCCGAGCGCCGGGAACAGTGGGGTGATCGGGAAGTACGGAAGGCCGAGGAGCCGGGCGATGGACGTCAGGTCGGCGATCTTCGGGTAGATCTCCTCCGAACCGACGATCGAGCAGGGCACGATCGGTGCCTTGGTCTGGAGCGCGGCCGAGACGAAGCCCCCACGCCCGAACCGCTGCAGCTTGTAGCGTTCACTGAACGGCTTGCCGAGACCCTTGTACCCCTCGGGGAACACCGCGACCACCTGATCCTCGCGCAGGAGCCGCTCGGCGTCCGGATGGCACGCGAGAGTGTGTCCCGCCTTGCGGGTGACGCTCCCGACGACCGGCATGCCGAAGGCGAGGTCGGCCGCGAGCATGCGCAGGGGACGGTGGGCGAGGTCGTGCACCGCAACGGAAGTCATCAATGCGTCCACCGGCAAGGTGCCGGCATGGTTAGCGACGATCAGCGCGCTCCCGTCGGCCGGGATGTTCTCGATGCCGCGCACTTCGACACGGAACCACTTTTCGAACAGCGGCCGCAGCGCCGGCAGCAGGACGTTGTCGGTGAAGTGCGGGTCGAAGCCGAAGTCGTCCACCTCGTAGTCGCCGGTGATCCGTCGCCGCAGGAACTCGGCGGTGCCGGTGATCTGTCCGACCAGTTTGTGCCGCAGGTCGTCGAGGAACCCGTCCGCCGCCGTCTCCTGCACCGGCGCTGCGGGCCGTTCGGGTGGGATCGGGGAGCCGTAGGTCGACGGGTGACCGGAACCGGCGCCCGGGCGTGCACCCGCCCGTCGTGCCGACCCCGCTCCCCCGTGGAGTGGGATCACCTTGGCCACTTCTGTCATCGCGCCTCCATCCGCTCTCCGAGCGCCGAGAGCAGGATCGACTCGGTTCGATCGACCCATTCCGTCCTGACGACCTGCCGCAGCCCGACGCTGCGAGCGTAGTCGTCGAGAGCCTGCCTCGTGGTCCACCTCGGCTCGAAGCCGAGTTCGGTGCGCATCCGCGTGGTGTCCAGCCCGCGCCCGAAGTGGAAGTAGTCGAGTTCTTCCTTGTTGAACGACTTCATCACCGGCCCCATCAGCGCCTGCCCGACGGTGCGGAACAAGCCGTAGGGCATCGGCACGGTCAGTCCGCCGGCGCGCCGCACGGCCTGCGACATCATCACGATGCCGTCCCCGGCGACGTTGTAGGTCCCGGCCTGTCCGGCGACGGTGGCGCGTTCGAGCGCCGAGAGCGCATCCTCCTCGTGCAGCAGCTGCAACCGGGCATCGCGGCCGAGAATGGTGGGCACGATCGGTGAGGTGAGGTACCGCGAGACGGAGCCGGGCAGATGGTTGCCCACCGTCGGGGCGAGGCGCAGGATCGTCGCGGCGATGTCCGGTCGCCGGCGTGCCATCCCGCGCAGATAACCCTCCACCTCGATCATGTCGCGGGCGAAAGCGCCGGTCGGCCGGCGGCGCGCGCTCATCTCCTCGGTGAATTTCGCGGGGTCCTTCGCACTCGACCCGTACACCACCGACGAGGAGCGCAGCACGACGCGTCGCACGGACGGGGTCTTCTGGCACACGGCGAACAACTGCATCGCACCGAGGACGTTCATGTCCTTCATCGCGGCGCGACTGCCGGACTTCGGCGCCTTGGTGAGGGTGGAGGTGTGGACGACGGTGTCGACGTCCATGTTCCGGATGACCTTGCCGATGAGCGGGTTGCGGATGTCGGCGAGCACGAACTCGGCGCGGCCCATGCGCCGCAGCATGTCCTTGGTGGGCGATTGGGTGTCGACCGCGATGACGCGTTCGACGCCGGGGTGCTGGGCCAGACGGGTGACCAGGTACCCCCCGAGGAATCGGCTCGCGCCGGTGACCAGAGCCACCCTCGGCGGGTCGATTCCGTCGATCTCCGAACTCACCCACTCACCCCCTGCTGTCACTTCGGTCTCTCACGATACGGTGACTTTCGCAACAAAGCATTACACCGGAGTAACCGATCACCGGAAAGACTTCGATGGGGGACTTTCGTCCTCGGCCACCCGAACCCCGCGTACCACCCGGATCGGGCGTTCTGCGGGCGATCCTCGACGGCCCGCCGACCCAGACGCTCGATGCCCGCCACCACACGGGTGACGGGCATCGGGGAATCGATCTACTTGCCGAGTTTACGACGCTGCACTCGGGTGCGGCGGAGCAGCTTACGGTGCTTCTTCTTCGACATGCGCTTACGGCGCTTCTTGATCACAGAACCCATCAGGGTTTCCCTCACGTTCTCTCTAGCGTTCCTGCGCGCACGCCGGTGACGTACGCCTGTAGTCGACGCTGGGCCGCGTGGTGACGAGCTCAGCGCCTCACGACACCGGGTGGCCGGTACGACGACAAGCAATCGTACCGGGGCGGGTTTCGACTAGTGAAACCGAGGTCCGCTCCGGGCTCCGATTGCGGCCGACGACCGCTCAGCCGACGTCGAAGTAGGACGTTTCCAGGTAATCGTGCACGGCCTTGGCGTGCACACGGAACGAACGTCCCACTCGCACGGCGGGCAGTTCCCCGCTGTGCACCAGCCTGTACACGGTCATCTTCGACACCCGCATCAGCGCCGCCACTTCGGCGACGGTGAGGAACTGGGTGCCGGAGAGAACCGACTGACCGTCCTCGGGTTGACCCTTCGACGGTTTGCTTCCAGATACCATTACACACCTCCGGCACGTCCCGCGCCGCCGGCTTCCCCTCCGGCGGAACAGACACGCACGTGCTCAATCGAGCTTAGCGTGACCAATGGTTCCCGTGCGACGATGCGCACGACCAATTTCCTCAATCAGCGGACGAACCGAGTGCGGCCGAGCGTTCCCGGGCCGCCGCGAGCGCCTCGTAGAACGCCGTCCGCACGCCGCCACGTTCCAGTTCCCGGATCGCCGCCGCGGTGGTTCCACCCGGCGATGTCACCGCCGCGCGCAGGTCGGCGGCGTTCTCCCCCGACCGGGCGAGCATGGCCGCCGAGCCGGTCATCGTCTGCACCACGAGCTCGGTGGTCGTCGCCCGCGTCAGACCGAGGGCGACGCCCGCGTCGATCATCGCCTCGGCGACGAGGAAGAAGTACGCCGGACCCGAACCGGACACAGCGGTCACCGCGTCGATCTGGGACTCGGGTACCACCGTCACGGTCCCCACCGACTCGAGAACCTGGCGTGCCAGCGCCAGATCGTCGGGCTTGACGTGCCGGCCGGCGGCGATCACGCTCGCGCCCTCCCCCACCAGCATCGGGGTGTTGGGCATGACCCGCACGACCGGCGATCCGGCCGGCAGCCGGTTCTCGTACCGCGACGTGGGCACGCCGGCGACCAGCGACATCAGCAGCTTCTCGCGTTCGCTGTCGAGGTCGGCCTTGCCCAGATCGGCGAGCACGACGTCGACGTCGCCCGGCTTGACCGCGATCACCAGCACGTCCGCGCCTTCGGCCGCGTCGGCGATCGAGTCGGTGACCCGGATCGAGTACTCGGCGGTGAGCTCCTCGCTCCGCGCCGGGAACTTCTCGACGACCACCAGATCCTTGGTCGCGAATCCACTGTGCAGCAGCCCCGAGACCAGCGCCTCACCGATCCTGCCGCCACCGATCACCGCAATTCTCGTCATGGGCAACAGCCTGCCACGGCCGCTGCCGGGGTCCGCACCCCCCTGACGATCAGCGCGGGACCATCGCGAGCTGACGACTCTGGACGACGACGGCGCCGGTGGCATCGACGACGGTGTGGTCCTCCTCGAACCAGGCGTTACCCAGGACCGTGCTGTCGGCCATGATCCGCAGCCAGCCGGGTGCCGGCAGTCGCCGCAGATACGCGGTGAGCTGCACCGTCGGCGCCCAGCCGAACAGGCCCCGATTCATGGTGACCGGCGCGGAGATGTCCCCGGCCATGAGCGCGAACAGCGCGGCGGTGTCGACGTCGGCCTCGTCCCCCGCCCACGGCCGCGCCCACATCCGCACGACCGGTTCACCCTGCTCTCCTGCGAGGAAGCGGGCACTGGTCTCGTCCACGACGAGGTCGGCGCCCGCGCACAGGTTCACCACCTGGGCCATCGGATGGCCGGGGCCGATGAGGGGCGCGCCGTCGGGTGGCTGCACCGACAGTGCGGCGACCGGATGGGCAGTGGCATACCGCGGCTCGCCCGCGTCGGGCCTGCCGAGCGTCACCGAGGCACGGACCGCGACCCGGTCCCCCTGCGAGAGCTCCACGTCGACGAGCCCGACCTGCTTCCCGAGCTTGCGGACGGTGGTGGTGAGCTGGACGTCGCCCGGGTCGGGGGCGGCGACGAACCCGGCACTGACCGCAAGAGGTTGCGCCGCCGGATCGGATCCCGCCGCCTGCGCCGCCGAGCGGGCCGCCGCGGCGCACACGGCGAGCATGCAGCCACCGTGCACCTTGGGGCCGATCGTCCAGATCGGGGCGATGTGGGCGAGCCAGCGGTCGTCGCCGGCGGCGTCGAGCGTCGTCAGGTCGCGGAACGGGTGGTTGCCGGAATCTGGCACGGTGTCGGTCACTGCTGCTCCTGTGAATCGGGGACGGATCCGTCCGGTGACTTCGCGTCGAGTCCATCCGGTGGCTCGGGGACGGGGCCGTCCCGTGGCTCTGGGACGGGTCCGTCCGGTGACTCGGGGACGGGTCCGTCCGGGGCGCCGGACTCGGTGAAGCGCCGAGCGGCAAGGTGCTGGTGTGCGAGCCGGCGCATCGCGGTGAGGACAGGTTCGTACAGGGCGGTGCCGAGGACCGCCGCCTCGACCGTCGCCTCCCGGGACCGGGTGGGCAGCAGGTCGATGTCGATCTCGGCGATGCCGAGCACGTGCCGTCCGTAGACGTCGATGCGCTCGTCGCTCATCGACAGGCCGGCGGAATCGAGGGCGGCGAGGGCCCGCTCGAGCTGGGCGACCGCGGCGAACCTCGGGTCGTAGAGCTGAGCGAGCCGTTCGAGGACGCGCCGGGCGCGCGGATAGTCGTGGGATGCGGGCTCGTCGGGTGGGTAGGGCGGCAGCGCTGCGATGGCTCGGCCGAGGGCGACGAACAGCGACTCGTCGGTGCCGTCGAGGAGGCGGACGATCTCGCGGATGCGCGGCAGCGGCAGCCCCTGGGCGGCGAGTGCACGGATCAGAGCGAGGCGCCGGACGTGCCGCTCGTCGTACCGGGCCTGGGTGGCGCTGGTCGCCTCGCCCGGCATCAGCAGTCCCTCGCGCAGGTAGTACTTCACGGTCGCCAGGGGGACACCCGTCCGGTCCACCAGTTCCGAGATCCGCACCGCCACCTCCTCTTGACAACAGATAGTACAACTATCCAGTATTGGATACTGCAACTATCCAATACTCCGCGAGGAGGGTTCCGTGCATCCCGTACTCGTCATCGCTCTCGGCGCCACCCTGCTCACCGTCACCGGGATCGCCTTCGGCGGCACCTTCCTGCTGCGCGTCGCAGGCGGGCACGTGCCGGCCAACGATCTGCAGAAGTCCTTCTTCCGCGCCGGTCACGCCCACGCCGGCGTCCTCGTCACCCTGGGACTGCTGGTCGCCGTACTCACCGACGCCGTCGGCGCCTCACCCGGATGGGACGCCGCGGGCGCGATCGCAGTGCTCGGCTCGGCAATCCTGATTCCCGCCGGGTTCTTCCTGTCCGTACTCGGCCGCGACCCCCAGCGGCCGGGCGCCATGATCGCCTGTGTGTGGCTCGGCGCCGCCGCCCTCGCCGCCGGCGTGACGATCTCAGGAGTCGTGGTTCTCGGCGCCGGAATCGGTGCTCTGGCCTGACGGGTGCACCTGCTCGATCGTCGTCGCACGCGGATGCTCGGGCCCGGTGGTGATCGCCAGGCGGGGGGCTCGGTGCAGATGCTCGCGCGCGAAGGCCAGCGACCGGGTCAGCGCGCCCGCCCGCGCGGACCGTGTGCGCGCCCCCTGGGTACTGACCTCCAGAACGACGTGCCCGGAGAAGTCGCTCTCGGCCAGCAGCCGGCACACCTGTTCGCACGGCTGACCACCGTCGCCCGGGAGCAGATGCTCGTCCGTCGACGCACCGTGACCGTCCGCGAGGTGCAGATGAGCCAGACCACTGCCCATCCGCTCGGCGAGAGCCATCGCGTCCATCCCCGCCGTGGCCGTGTGCGACAGGTCCAGTGTGTAGTGCGCGAAGCCGGTGTCGGTGGGATCGATCGACGGGCTGAAGGCCGATACCGCCCGGCCGGGCCCGCCCCGTCGTCTCATGCGCTGCGCGGTGCGGTCGCGGCCACCGAAGAACACGTCGGCGCGCATCGGGTACATGTTCTCCACCGCGACGACCACATGACTGCGGTCCTCGAGGTCCGCGACCTGATCCGCGAAGCCCTCCGCGTACCGGCGCTGCCACCGGAACGGCGGATGCACCACCACCGAGGCGGCCCCGAGCGCCTCCGCTGCTCGCACCGAACGCTCGAGCTTCGCGGCCGGGTCCGGACCCCACACGCGCTGCGAGATCAGCAGGCACGGCGCGTGCACCGCCAGCACCGGGATGCCGTACTTGCGCACCAGCGCCTGCACCGCACGCACGTCCTGGCTCACCGACTCCGCCCAGACCATCAGCTCCACGCCGTCGTAGCCGAGCTCGGCCGCGTAGCGGAAGGCCGCCTCGGTGTTCTCCGGGTACACCGAGGCGGTGGACAGTCCGACCAGGATCTCTCGCGACAGAGTGCTCATGACGACGGGCCGGTTCAGCCGGTGGGCAGCAGGAACAACAGCGGACCGAATGTCACGAAGGCACCCACGGCGAGGGCGATGAGCTGGCTCGCGATGTCGTCGGTGCGGCGGAGGATACGCACCATCGCCACGAGACCGACGATGACCAGCAGGGCAAGTGCGAACGCCACCCACGGCAACACATCCCACAGCTGCTCGAACCCCTTGAACAGCAGTGCGCCCGCGACGATCGCGACGATGCCCTCGCCGATCAGCCACGCCCACTGGGCGATCGCGCCGCGGGACTTTCCGGTGTCGGACGGGGCCTCTGCCGCGGACGGGGTCTCCGCCGACGCGGCAGCGCCGCGACGAGAAGCGGGCTTCTCCCGCTGCTCCGCGTCCTGCTCGTCCGCGGCCACGGCCTTGCCGATCGTCTCGGTCTCGCCGTCGGCGGTGTCGTCGCTGCTGCCCCGCAGGTCGCTCGCGGGGCCGGACAGCAGCCTCGGTTCGGGCGTGTCGGCGGGCCGCGCCGGCGCATTCGCGGCCACCTCGGCGTGCGCCCGCGCCCGTCGCGGCAGGACGGCCGGACGGATGATCTCGGTCGGCGATTCGACCTTCACCGGCGGCACCGGCTCGGCCGCCGACTCCTCGCGCGTCCGGTGCAGGGACGTAGGGACCGGGGTCTCGGGCCCGGACGACTCGGCCTCGGGGCGCCGGGATTCGCGGCGGTCCGCCTCGGCCGCCACCGGTGTCTGCGCCTTCGGCGGCTCCGGCGTCTGCGCCTTCGACGGCTCCGGCGTCTGCGCCTTCGACGGCTCCGGCGTCTGCGCCTTCGGCGGAGCGGACACGACCGGCGCTGCCTCCGGGACGCCGGCGCCGGAGTCCTCGGCCTCGGAGACGGCAGTCTCGGGGACAGCGGTCTCGGGCGCGGCAGTCTCGGAATCCTCGGTCTCGGGGACTCCCGCCTTCGACGTCTGGGCCGATTCCGGGACGGTGACGGGAATCTCCCCGGTCAGCTCCGCGACCGAGATGCCGCCGCTGACGCCGCGGCGGCGGCGTCCGCCGGCGCGGGAATTCACCTTCTGGCCGTTACGGGCCAGCAGCTCCGCGACGGAGATCTGCCCGGTGTCGGTGCTGTTGCCGTCCGTCATTGCGAAACCACCATCAGTTCGCCCCCCATCTCGGTGTCGAGCTTGCGGAGAATGAGCCCCTCTCTCAGGGCCCAGGGACAGATATCGAGCGTTTCCACTCCCAGCGCGCGCATGGCGGCCTCCGCGACGAGGGCACCGGCGACGATCTGCTGCGACCGGTCGGAGCTCACGCCCTCGAGCTCGGCACGGTCCGCAGCCGTCATGCGGGAGATGAATGCGATGAGCTGACGCAACCCGGCGGCGGTCAGGGTGCGCCGCACCCGGGGGCCCGCCGACGAGGGGGCGGCACCGGTCAGCCGTGCGAGGGTGCGGAAGGTCTTCGAGCTCCCCACGCACAGGTCGGGAACGCCGGCCGCCCGCAGTTCCTCGGCGGGCCGGACGAGCTCGGCGTCGAGCCAGTCCCGCAGCACCGCGACGCGCCGCTTGCCGGGCGGGTCCTCGCTCAGCCAGTCCCGGGTCAGGCGCCCGGCACCGAGCTGCAGTGAGAACGCGACGTCGGGGTCCTCGTCGCCCCCGAAGGTCAGCTCCAGGGAGCCGCCGCCGATGTCCAGGCACAGGATGCGTCCCGCGCTCCAGCCGTACCACCGCCGCACCGCGAGGAACGTCAGCCGGGCCTCGTCCACCCCCGAGAGCACCTCGAGTGCGACGCCGGTCTCGGCGCGGACGCGACTGAGCACCGCGTCGGAGTTGGTGGCATCGCGCACCGCCGAGGTTGCGAAGGCCATCAGCTCCTCGCACCCGGAGGTACGCGCGATGCCGGCGAAGTCGGCGACCGTCTCGACCAGCCGGTCGGCGCCCTGGGGGGTGATGTCACCGCGGTCGTCGATGTTCTCGGACAGGCGCAGGGTCGCCTTCGTCGAGCTCATGGGGGTGGGATGGCCACCGCGATGAGCATCCACCACGAGTAGGTGAACGGTGTTGCTTCCGACGTCGAGTACCCCTAGGCGCACATACATACGGTACTGGGTCTACCGTCGGGTCCTGTGACAGCAGGTATGCCCGGTGCCGCCCACAAGCAGGTCCCGGCCCCCGAAGTTCCCCTCGATTTCCCGCGCGAATGGGTCGAGTTCATCGACCCGGACAACAGCGAGCACGTCGTCGCCGCCGACCTGACGTGGCTGCTCTCCCGCTGGACCTGCGTGTTCGGCACGCCCGCGTGTCAGGGCATCATCGCCGGCCGGCCGGACGACGGATGCTGCTCGCACGGCGCGTTCCTGTCGGACGACGACGATCGCGCCAAGCTGGACGCCGCCGTGAGACATCTCACGCCCGAGGACTGGCAGTTGATGCCGAAGGGACTCGGCAAGAAGGGCTATCTCGAGGAGGACGACCTCGAGGACGAACCGGCCCTGCGCACTCGCCGCTACAAGGGCGCGTGCATCTTCCTCAACCGGCCGGGCTTCGCCGGGGGCATCGGCTGCGCGCTGCACAAGATGGCGCTGCGACGCGGCATCGAGCCCCTCGAGGTGAAGCCGGACGTGTGCTGGCAACTGCCGATCCGCCGCACCCAGGACTGGGTCGAGCGGCCCGACGGCACCGAGGTGCTGCGCACCGTCGTCACCGAGTACGACCGGCGCGGCTGGGGCGAGGGCGGCCACGACCTGGACTGGTACTGCTCCGGCTCGCCGGACGCCCACGTGGGTGCCGCGCCGGTGTGGCAGTCGTACGCACCGGAGCTGCGTGAGCTGATCGGCGACGCCGCCTACGAGGAACTCGCGCGGCTGTGCCGTCGTCGCGAGGGGCTGGGCCTGATCGCCGTGCATCCCGCGACGACGGCCGCCGCCGAGCGCACCCCGTAGGCGGACCCCTACCCTTCGAGCTTGTAGCCCAGGCCGCGGACCGTGACCAGGTGCTGCGGCTTGGCGGGGTCGGCCTCGATCTTGGAGCGCAGCCGCTTGACGTGAACGTCGAGGGTCTTGGTGTCGCCGACATAGTCGGCACCCCACACCCGGTCGATCAGCTGACCGCGCGTGAGCACCCGGCCGGAGTTGCGCAGCAGGTACTCCAGCAGGTCGAACTCCTTGAGCGGCAGCGTGACGGGATTGCCGGCCACGTGCACGACGTGCCGGTCCACGTCCATCCGCACCGGCCCGGCCTCGAGGATCCCGTCGTCCTGCGTCGCCTCGGCGTCGCTCTCCCCGCCGCGGCGCAGCACCGCACGGATGCGGGCGATGAGTTCGCGCGCCGAGTACGGCTTGGTGACGTAGTCGTCCGCCCCCAGTTCGAGGCCGACCACCTTGTCGATCTCGCTGTCGCGCGCGGTCACCATGATCACCGGCACGCCGGACCGGGTGCGCAGCTGCTTGCAGACATCGGTGCCGCTCATGCCGGGCAGCATCAGGTCCAGCAGGACGATGTCCGCGCCGGCGCGGTCGAATTCCGCGAGCGCCGACGGTCCGTCGCCGACGACGGTGGTCTCGAAGCCCTCCTTGCGCAGCAGGAACGCGAGCGGATCCGCCAGCGATTCCTCGTCCTCCACGATCAGCACACGCGTCACTGCTGGTCCTCCGTACCCTTTGTCACCTGGTGCATCCGGCTCATTTCCGATTCTCGTCGTAGGTGTCGGCATGGTCGTCACGGCTCCCCCGTCATCGCTCCACCGTCAGTGCGGGCCCGCCCTCGTGGCGCGGGGAGGCACCGTGGGATTCGCGGGGATCGGCGGAACAGGCCGGGATGAGGAGGGTGAACGTCGACCCGGTTCCCGGCTGGCTCCACAACCGGATCTCCCCGTTGTGGTTGGCGGCGACGTGCTTGACGATCGCCAGCCCGAGACCGGTGCCACCGGTGGCGCGGGAGCGGGCCTTGTCGACCCGGAAGAACCGCTCGAAGACGCGCTCCTGGTCCTCCTTCTCGATCCCGATGCCGCGGTCGGTCACCGCGATCGCGACCTTGCCCGCGCGCAGGGACCGGCTGACCGATACCGGCGAACCCGGAGACGAGTAGGCGATCGCATTCTCGATCAGATTGGCCAGCGCGGTGACGAGCAGCGTCTGGTCGCCGAGGACCTCGTAGCCACTGGCGGCGTCGGTGGTGACGGTGATCTGCGCGTTCTCGGCGGTCAGGCGGGTGCGGCGCAGCGCCTCCTCGACGACGTCGTCGACCTCGACCACCTCGAGGTTCGGCAGCTTCTCGGCCCCCTGCAGGCGCGAGAGCGCGATCAGTTCGGTCACCATGTTGCCGAGCCGGTTGGCCTCGCTCTGCAGCCGGGTTCCGAAGTGCCGCACGGATTCCGGGTCGTCGGCGGATTCGAGCAGGGCTTCGGCGAGCAGGGCCATCGCGCCCACCGGGGTCTTGAGTTCGTGGCTGACGTTGGCGACGAAGTCCCGGCGCGTGGCCTCCATCCGGACCTGCTCCGAGTCGTCGTAGGCGTACAGGGCGACGAAGCGCGCGTCGTCGTCGAGCAGACGCCGCGCGACGCAGCGCACCGCCACACGCTCACGACCGCGAGGGGTCTTCGCGGTGAGGTCGAGTTCGGTGGGCTCACCCGTCTCGAGGACGCGCGTGGCGGCCGCCCAGGCCGAGTCCTCCACGAGCCGGTTGCGGACCAGGCCGAGTTCCTCGGCACGCGGGTTGAACAGGATGACGTCGTGGAAACGGTCGACGACGGCGATGCCCGTGTCCGCGCCGAAGACCACGCGATCGAGGACCTGCGCCATGGTGAGGTCGGCGTCCGTGCGGTCGGCGGACCGGCGCCGAAGGAGCCGCATGAGCACGATCGCGGACACGGCACCGAGGACGGCGGCCCCGGCGAGCAGCACGGCCTGCGCAACAGTCACGTCTCGAATCGTACGTAGGCGCGGCGTGGTGGTGACAGCGGGTCGGGGCATTCCGCCGCACGTCACACCGCATGTTCACAGCATTTGCCGCGTGTTCACCGCCCGTTTCCCCGGGGCCGCGGGCAGCCGCCCGCGGCCCCCGGGAACTACCGGCCGCCCTGACCGGCGACGGCGGCGGCCCCCGCCGCGGCCGCCTCGGGATCGAGGTACGTGCCACCCGGGTTCAGCGGTCGCAAGTTCTCGTCGAGGTCGTAGCGCAGCGGGATGCCGGTGGGGATGTTCAACCCGGCGATCTCCTCGTCGGAGATCCCGTCGAGGTGCTTGACCAGAGCACGCAGCGAATTGCCGTGAGCCGTGATCAAAACGGTCCGGCCGGCCCGCACGTCCTGGGAGATGATTTCCTCCCAGTACGGGATCAGGCGCTCGACGACGTCCTTCAGGCACTCGGTGAGCGGCACCTCGTCGACGTCCGCATACCGGACGTCGCTGTCCTGGCTGTACTTGCTGCCGGCCTCGATCGGCGGGGGCGGGGTGTCGTAGCTGCGGCGCCACAGCATGAACTGCTCGTCGCCGAACTCCGCCTTGATCTCCGCCTTGTTCTTGCCCTGCAGCGCGCCGTAGTGCCGCTCGTTCAGGCGCCAGTCACGCACGACCGGGATCCAGTGCCGATCCGCGGCGTCGAGCGCGTAGTTGGCGGTGCTGATGGCGCGGCGCAGCAGCGACGTGTAGAGCACGTCCGGCAGGAGATCGTGCTCGGCGAGCAGTTCACCGGCCCGCTTGCCCTCGGCGATCCCCTTGTCGGTCAGGTGGACGTCCACCCACCCCGTGAAGAGGTTCATCGCGTTCCATTCGCTCTCGCCGTGGCGGAGCAACACAAGTGTTCCGTTGGTCATGGGCCAATCCTGGCACGCCCGCGTGGCGGTGCCACGTCCGCACCGTTCGGCGAATTCCCCCGCAGGAGACGCACGCATCGGATATATGTGACAACGGCTGTTTCCAGAATGTCGTCCGGATGGGGGCTTCTCGTGTTCGACACCCGATTTTCCCGCCGCACCTTCCTCACCGCCCTGGGCGCCCTCGCGGTCACGCCCGCCCCCGTCCACGCCGCCCCGCGCTCCCCGGCACTGCGGTCGACGGGCCGCCGCGTCGCCGTGCTCGGCGGCGGGGTGGCGGGCCTGACGGCCGCCCACGAACTGATCGAACGCGGTTTCGAGGTCACCGTCTTCGAACCGACCGCCCTCGGCGGCAAGGCCCGCAGCATCCCGTCGCCGGGCACCGCGGCCGGCGGCCGCGCCGACCTGCCCGGCGAGCACGGTTTCCGGTTCTTCCCGGGCTTCTATCAGCACATCCCCGACACGATGGGGCGGATCCCCTTCCCGGGCAACCCGAACGGCGTGTTCGACAATCTCGTCGCCGGCGCCGCCTTCCGGATGGCGATCCCCGGCGGGCCCGACCTCGTCGCCCCGGCGTCGATCGCCCCGCTGCCCCACGGTGCTCTCGATCCCGCCTCGCTGCAGGACTCCCTCGCCGCCGCCTTCTCCCTCGGCGGCGCGATCCCCCCGCACGAGCTGGCCGTCTTCACCCGCAAGCTGGTGATGTTCCTGACCAGCAGTCTCGAACGACGTAACGGGCAGTGGGAACACCGGACGTGGTCGCAGACACTCGAGGCCGACGGCAAGTCGGCGGCCTACCGCAACATCCTCGTCTCGGCCCTGACCCGTCAGCTGGTGGCCGCCCGGCCCACCGTCGCCTCCACCCGCACCATCGGCATCATGGGCCAGGCATTCGTATGGAACGCGATGGGCACCGTCCCCGCATACGGTCATCTCGACCGGGTCCTTGCCGGTCCCACCGACGAGGCGTGGATCGCCCCGTGGGCCGCGCACCTGCGCGACCTGGGAGTCGTATTCGAAATGGGCTGGGCAGCAGAGGGACTCGACATCGCGTCCGGCTCGATCACCGGAGTGCGGCTGGTGGACGGCAACGGCACCCGGTCCGTCGCCGAAGCCGACTGGTACGTCGCGGCGATGCCCGTCGAACGGGCCACGCCCCTGTGGTCACCGCAGATCCTCGCCGCCGATCCTCGCCTCGAAGGCATGCGGAACCTGCACACGGACTGGATGGTGGGCATCCAGTACTTCCTGCGCCGGCCCACCCCGATCGCGGCCGGTCACGTCGCATACCTCGGCTCGCCGTGGGCACTGACCTCCATCAGCCAGGGCCAGTTCTGGCGCGGCGACTTCGCCACCCGCTACGGCGACGGCAGCGCCCACGACTGCCTGTCCGTGGACATCTCCGACTGGGACACCCCCGGCATCCTCCACGGCAAGACCGCGAAGGAGTGCACGGCCGAGGAGATCGCCCGGGAGACGTGGGCCCAGATGTCGGCGTGCCTCGACGACACCGGCACCGGTGTCCTCGACGCGGACGACATCGTTTCCTGGTTCCTCGATCCCGGCATCCGGTGGGATCCCGCGCAGGGCCGCAACACCAACGCCACTCCCCTGCTCGTCAACACCGCCGGCTCCCTGTCCGACCGGCCGGACGCCCGCACCGCGATCCCGAACCTCTTCCTCGCCGGGGACTACGTCCGCACCGACATCGATCTCGCCACCATGGAGTCGGCCGGCGAATCCGCGCGCGCGGCCGTCACCGCACTGCTCGAGGCCGCAGACTCGCCCGCCGCGCCGCCGGCGCTGTACCGCCTGTACGAGCCGGCCGAACTCGAACCGGCGCGCCGCATCGACGCCGACCGCTACCGCGCGGGCCTGCCGCACCTGCTCGACGTGTGACGACGCGCGCTCCGGCACCGGGCACCTGTCACCTCGCGGCTCCGGATGCGGCGAACCGGCCCCGCACGGCCGCCGAATTCCGACATACTGCCCTCGAACGCGACGAAAGGGCATGCCCATGAGCGAGACCTCGGTACTCGTGGTCGGCGCCGGCCCGGTCGGACTGACCGCCGCGCTGGAACTGCGCCGCCGCGGCGTCGACGTCGTGATCGTCGACCGGCTGCCGGAACCGCCGCAGTACGCCAAGGCGGTCGGCATCCAGCCGCGCACCCTGGAGGTCTGGGACGCGATGGGCGTGGTCCGGCCGGCGCTCGACGTGTCCGCGCCGATGCACGGGCAGATCGTCTACGTCGACGGCCGGCAGGTGATGCGCCTCGAACTCGACCTGCCCGAGGACGTGCCGTACCGGTTCGTCTGCATGCCCCAGTACGCCACGGAGCGGGTGCTGACGCAGGCCCTGGCCGAGCACGGCACCGTCGTGCGCCGCGGCGTCGAGCTCACCGGGTTCGAGCGGACCGCGGACGGCGTGGTCGCCGCCCTGCGCGACGGCGACGACACCACGCGTCTGGTGGCCCGCTACCTGGTCGGCTGCGACGGTGCGCACAGCGCCGTCCGAAAAGGACTCGGGGTGTCCTTCGACGGCGACGCGTTTCCCGAGGAGTACATGCTCGCCGACGTCGAACTGGACTGGTCGATGCCGGGCGGCTACGGCATCCGCGCCTCGACGACGAGCGACGGGACGACCACGGACATGATGGTGTGCATCCCGCTGCCCGGCACGGGCCGTTACCGCCTGTCGACCTTCGTGGCGCCGGACCTGGCGACCCCTGCCTCCGGCGCCGGAGCCGTGGCCCACGGGCTCGAGGGCGGACGCCGGCCCACCCTCGGCCACATCCAGGCCGTGCTCGACCGGCTGGCACCCGAACCGACACGGGCCGATGCCCTGCGCTGGTCGTCGGTGTTCCGGATCAGCCACCGCCTCGCCGGCAGCTACGGCGGGGGCCGGGTGTTCCTGGCCGGGGACGCCGCGCACATCCATCCCCCGACCGGGGCACAGGGCATGAACACCGGTATCCAGGACGCCTACAACCTCGGCTGGAAGCTTGCGCTGGCAGTGCGGGGACGCGCCGCCGACGGCCTGCTCGACAGCTACGACGCCGAGCGCCGGCCCGTCGGGGAGGAGGTGGTGGGCCGCACCGTGCGGCACGCCCGGCAGGGCCTCGGGGCTGGGGAGACGGACGCCGCGACCGCGATCGCACGCGAGGCCCAGCTGCTGCTCGGCTACCGGGACAGCCCGCTCGTGGGTAGCGCCGTGCCGCCGGGCGGCGGCCCTGCTCCGGGCGATCGTGCCCCCGATGCGACGGGGTTGCGGCAGGACGCCGTCGCCTCGCCGCTGCGGCTGCACGACCTGCTGCGCCACCCCGGCCACACCGTGCTGCTGTGGGCGCCGACGGCGCAGGCGCTGCAGGCACAGCGACAGCTCGCCGAGCACGCGACGGACCGCTTCGGGGACGCGCTGCGGGCGTACGTGCTCGTGGCGGGAAGCACCGGGAGCCCGGCGGACGGGCGGGTACTGCGCGACGACGCGGGCCGCGCCGCGCGGGCATACGGTTTCGACGGTGCCGTCGCGGCCGTGGTGGTGCGGCCGGACGGCTACGTCGGGTTCCGGGCGCAGGATCCGACGCTCGAGGCGCTCGCGGCGCATCTCGGCCGGATCCTGCGACCCGGGTGGTGACCGGCTACGACGTCGGCGTGCGCAGATCCTTGCGGAGGATCTTGCCGGCAGCGGACTTCGGGACGGTGTCGATGAACTGCACCTGCCGCACCTTCTTGTGCGGCGAGACCCGCTCGGCGACGAACGCGACGACCTCCTCCTCGGTGAGTTCGGCGTCCGGCTGGCGCACGACGAACGCCTTGGGCACCTCCTCGCCTTCGTCGTCGAGCACGCCGATCACCGCGACGTCGGCGATCTTCGGGTGGGTCAGCAGCAGCGCCTCGAGTTCCGCGGGCGGCACCTGGTAGCCCTTGTACTTGATCAGTTCCTTGAGCCGATCCACGATGGTGACGTTGCCGGCCGCGTCGACGGTGGCGATGTCGCCCGTGTGCAGGAACCCGTCGGCGTCGAGGGTCTCCGCGGTGGCCTGCGGGTTGCCCAGGTAACCGACCATGACGTTGGGGCCCTTGCACCACAGCTCACCCGGCTCGGAGACCCCCTCGCCCGTGGGGTACTCGACCTCTTCGCCGGTGGTCGGGTCGACGAGCTTGCACTCCATGTTGGCGATCGTCGGGCCTACCGAGTCGAGCGGCACGTCGTCGCCGTCGAACGGAATGGCATGGCTGACCGGGCTCATCTCGGACATGCCGTAGCCCTGGCGGACCGTCCATCCGAGCCGCGCGGACACTGCGTTCCCGAGCGCCCTGTCCAGCGGCGCCGCGCCGGAGAACACGGTGTGCACGCTCGAGAGGTCGTACTGGTCCACGAGCGGGTGCTTGGCCAGGGCAACGGCGACGGGCGGCGCGATGAACACGTAGGTGCACTTCTGCTCGGAGACGATCCGCAGGAACTCCGGCAGGTCGAACTTCGGCATCGTCACCAGCGACGCGCGGTTGACCAGGGCGGCGTTCAGGAGAACGGTCATGCCGTAGATGTGGAAGAACGGCAAGACGGCGAGGATCCGGTCGTCGGGTTCGATCCTGATCGGGGACTTGATCTGGCACACGTTCGCCACCAGGTTGGTGTGCGTGAGCATCACGCCCTTGGGGCGGCCGGTGGTGCCGGACGAGTACGGCAGCACCGCCAGATGGGTGGCCGGGTCGAACGACACCTCGGGGGCGGGGGCGTTCTCGGCGAGCAGGTCGCGCAGGGAGGGATGTCCCTCGGCGCCGTCGAGCACGACGAGACGGTCGTCGGGGATGCCGACCGCGGCCGCGGCCTCCTTCGCGTGCGGCAGCAGCGGCGAGACGGTGAAGAAGAACGTCGCCTTGGAATCCTCGAGTTGCTTGGCGATGTCCTCGGCGGTGTAGAGGGCATTGACGGTGGTCGCGGTGGCCCCGGCCCGCAGGATGCCGTGGAACACGGCCGCGAAGGCGGGCACGTTCGGCGAGAGCAGGCCGACGACGTCACCGACTCCCACCCCGCGCGCCGCGAGCGCACCGGCGATGGCGTCGATCTGCCCGATCAGGGTCCGGTAGTCGGTGACGGCTCCGGTCGCGCCCTCGATCAACGCCGGGCGATCGAGGTCCGATTCCGCGATCGAACCGAACAGGAAGTCGTAGACACTCAGTGCCGGGATCTCGACGTCGGGAAAGGGACTGCGAAAGCTCATTGGTTCTCCTCGGGGGCAGGAATCTCTGGCACGCCGTGCCAGACGTGCCGGGAGTACGGTATCCGACGGCTGTGAAGGCAGTCACAGGCATGCCGGACACTACCGGGTCGAGGACCGTCGCGTGCCCGGTCGCGTGCCCCCGAGCCCGGCCGATCGGGCAGTGTCGGCGTCCGGTCCGGCACCCTAGGCTCGACCGGATGACGGACGTCGTGCACTCGCTGGACCCGTTCTCCGGTCGCGGCTCCTCGCCCGCGATGGTCTCGACCGACTGGGACGAGATCCGGGCGTGGTCGGACCGGGTGTACATGCCCTATCGCGTGCGGCCGAGCGGGCGCCTGCTGCACCCGCGATCGAGCATGTTCTCCGCGTCGATCGGCGAGATCGTGCTCACCCGGTTCCGCTACGGAATTCCGGTGACCGTCGATCGGCTCTCGGCCGAGGCCGGCAACATCCTCGTGCTCACGACGATCCGTGGTCACGCGCGGCACCGGGTCGGAGCGGGCGCGGTGGAGGTCGATTCCGGCGCCACGTTCGTGGCCGACTGCAGCCGCATCGAGCATCGCGTCGACTTCGACGACGACCATCTGCAGCTGAACCTGACGGTGCCGCATCGGCTCGTCGCCGACCTCGCCGACCGCTGGTTCGGTGTCGTCCCCGACGACCGCCTGTGGCAGCACAAGTGCGTCGTCGGGACCGAGTCGGGCTGGAACACGCTGCTCGCCTATGCGGTCCGCGCGATCCGGGCCGATCCGGTGCGGATCGCGCAGGGCCGGCCGGGCGCCCACCTGCAGGAGCTGCTCCTCGGTCACCTCGTCACCGAGTGGGCCGCCGCGGCGGGCGTCGCGCTCGACTGCGGCGAACCGCCGGCCGCCCCGGCATACGTCCGGCACGCGGAGCACTACATTCGCGAGCACGCCGCGGACCTGCCCACGGTCTCCGAGGTCGCCGCCGCCGTGGGTGTCAGCGTGCGCGCCCTGTCGGGGGCGTTCCGCCGTCATCTGGACACCACGCCGAACCGGTATCTCACCGACGTGCGATTGCGGCACATCCGCGACGAGCTCTCCACCCCGTCGGCCGAGTGCACCGTCTCGGCGGTGGCGGCCCGCTGGGGCTACGTCAACATGGGGGTCTTCGCCGCCGCCTACCGTCGCCGATTCGGCGAGAACCCGTCGCACACGCTCGCCCGGGCCCGCGGACGCCGACTGCCGGAATCCGACGACGCGCGTGCCGTTCCGAGGTGGCCCGCGTCACAACCCCGTCCGTAGCATCCACCTCCGACGCCGGTCTGCGGCGGACCGCACACAGGAGGAACCGTGACAGACGACTTCGCGACCACGATGGACGCAGCCCTGCGAGAACTCACCCACCGCCCGACGGGCCTGCCGGGTGTGGTGGCCATGCTCACCGACCGGGACGGCGTCGTGTACGAAGGGGTGGCCGGGGAACGGGCAGCAGGCTCCGGCTCGGCGATGACGACGGACACCGTGTTCGCCGCCTTCTCCACGACCAAGGCGATCACCGGCACCGCCGCACTCCAGTGCGTCGAGGAGGGCCTGCTCGACCTCGACGCCCCCGCCGCCCGCTACGTCCCGGAGATCGGGGACCTCCAGGTTCTCGAGGGCTTCGGAGCGGACGGTGCGCCCCTGCTGCGCGCACCGAAGCGCGACGTCACCACCCGCATGCTGCTGCTCCACACAGCCGGCTTCGGGTACGACTTCTTCGACGAGAACTACCGGCGCCTGGCCGAGGAGCACGGTCAGCCCAGCGTGATCACGGGATCGAAGGCCGCGCTGACGACACCGCTGCTGTTCGATCCCGGCGAGCGGTGGATGTACGGCTCGAACATCGACTGGTGTGGTCTCGTGGTGGAGGCCGTGCGGGGCCGGCGCCTCGGCGAGGTCATGCGCGAGCGGATCTTCGAGCCGCTCGGGATGGACGACACGGCGTTCGCGCTCACCGACGACATGCGCGCGAGGCTGGCCGTCGTCCACCAGCGTAACGGGGACGGAGCACTCGCCCCGATGCCGGAGATGGTGCTGCCCCAGGACCCCGAGATCCACATGGGCGGCCACGGGCTCTACACCACTGTGCCGGACTACGTGAAGTTCATCCGGATGTGGCTGCGCGACGGCGCGGCCCCCGGCGGTGACCGGGTTCTCTCGCCTCCGACGGTCGCCGATGCGGTGCGCGGCGGCCTGGACGGGCAGCAGGTGACCGCGCTCCCGGGGGTCGTCCCGGCCCTGTCGAACGATGCGGAGTTCTTCCCCGGCCTGGCCAAGAACTGGGCGTACACATTCCTGGTGAACGAGGAGCCGGCGCCGACGGGCCGTCCGGCCGGCGCGCTCGGCTGGGCGGGTCTGGCGAATCTCTACTACTGGATCGACCGGGAGAACGGGCTCGGCGGCTTCTGGGCCACGCAGATCCTGCCGTTCGCGGACGCCGTCTCGTTCCAGGGCTACCTCGACTTCGAGACCGCCGCCTACCGACGTGTGGCGAGCCGGTGAGATGCGACGAGCCCCGCGTGCGGTGCACGCGGGGCTCGTTCGGCTGCTACGGGCGCGAGCCCGGGTGTGGGATCAGAGGTACTGACCGCACACCGGCCACGCGCCGCGGCCCTGACCGGCCAGGACGTTCTCGGCGATGGCGATCTGCTGCTCGCGGGTCGCCTGGTCGGCGGTGGGGGCGTACTGCTGGCCGCCGTAGGCGTTCCAGGTGCTCGGCGAGAACTGCAGGCCGCCGTGGTAGCCGTTGCCGTTGTTGATCGCCCAGTTGCCGCTGCTCTCGCACTGTGCGACGGCATCCCAGTTGCCGGACGCGGCGTTCGCGGTGCCGGTGCCGAGGGCGAACGGGGTGACGGCCAGGGCCGCGGTGGCGGCGACGGTGCCGAGGGCGCGCTTGAAGGTGAAGTTAGCCATGATGCGGTTGAATTCCTCTCGCGTCTGCTGGCGAGGCACTGCGGCGGCCGACGATGTCGATCCCGCTGCCCGGATTCGGATCTGTGCCTCGTCCCTGCCCCTCGATCAGGTATCGAGTTCCGGTCCCGCGGGGCAGAGTCAGCGGCGACGGGCCGGTCTTGCTTGCCCGGTGGTATCGGGCTGATTACGACGCTAGAGAGTCATCACGGATCGGTCACGCGTTGTTTTCCGGCACGCGCGTCTCACATTCCAAGATCGAGTTCCGGCGTTTTCCCAGGTGACGTCTGAGATATCGCCGTTTCGAAACCGCGTAGTTACACGGTCGTTATGTGACTAGGCTCACAGTAATATTGTGGGACGGGTCACCGATATCGCGCCGTTACGGCTGCGCGTCCTCCACCACGAAGGGCCGGCCGTCCTCGATCAGGTGCCGGAAGGGTTCGAGGTTGCGAAGCGACTCGCCCCGCGAGACCCGCCACTCCCACTCCCGCTTGATGGAGGCGAGGAAACCGAGTCCGAGAATGACGTTGAAGTCGTGGTCGGCGGCTTCGAGCACCTGGCCGAGCACCGCGTCCAGTTCGTCCGGAGTGACCGATGCCTCCGACATCCGGCCGACGAGGTAGATGTCCCCGATCTTGTCGAGGGTGTACGCCACCCCGTACAGCCGCCGATTGCGCCGGAGCAGGAACCGGTACACGCCCTCGAAGTTCTCGTCGGGCTTGCGGCACACGAACGCCTCGACCCGCAGGCCGTGGTTGCCGAGGGAGAGCAGGGTCGTCGTCTTGAGCTTGTTCTCCCCCGGCAGGTCGACGACGAAGTGCCCACCCTCCTTGCGGGAGAATTCGAGGCCGCGATCGCGCAGCGTCGCCTCGATCGTCTCGCTCAGTCGCTCGCTCACGTCCGCACCCCCGTCGTCCGCCGGATCTTCCACACTCCGCGCTGCCGTCGCAGCGGGAACTCGCCGCTCCCGAGGGAGCGGTTCCGCAGCGCACCGGCCTTACGGTAACTGGCGAGCAGCCCGTCCGCCGTGTGCTCCCACGAGAAGTTCTCCGCGTGCAGCGGCGCGGCCGCCGCCAGCACGGCCCGCCGGCCCGGATCCGTGACCAGCGAGCGCAGCGCGGCCGCCCAGTCGCTCGTGCGATGCCCGTCGACGAGCAGTCCGGTCTCGCCGTCGCGCACCGCGACGCCGAGGCCGCCGACGTTCGCCGCCAGCACCGGGGTCCCGCACGCCTGCGCCTCGATCGCCACCAGGCCGAACGATTCGGAGTAACTCGGCACCGCCACCACGTCCGACGCGCGATAGACCTGCACCAGGCGCTCGGGAGGCTGCGGGGGCAGGAACGTCACCCGGGCGGCGATCCCGAGCTCGGCGGCCAGGTCGATCAGCGAGTGCGGGCGCTCGAGCCCGGTGCCCGAGGGCCCGCCCACCACCAGCACCCGCAGGGGCACCTCCGGGTCGGCGGCCATCGCCGCCGCGGCGGCGCGCAGCAGCACGTCGGGTGCCTTGAGCGGCTGGATACGGCCGACGAACGTCACGATCGTCTCGTTCGGATCCAGTCCCAGCTCGGCACGGGCGAGTGCCCGGTCCCCCGGCCGGTAGCGGGACAGGTCCGCGCCCGGTGCCACCACGTCGATCCGCGACGGGTCGGCACCGTAGCTGCGCTCGAGCTGCGCCGCCTCGTCGACCGTGTTGGCGACGAGACGGTCGGACTCGGCGACCACCTGCTGCTCGCCGATCTGCCGGGCCGCCGGTTCGGGCACGTCACCGTCGGCGAGCGAGGCGTTCTTCACGGCGGCGAGGGTGTGGGCGGTGTGCACGAGCGGGACACCCCACCGGTCGCGGGCGAGCCAGCCCACCTGGCCGGACAGCCAGTAGTGCGAGTGCACCAGGTCGTAGTAGCCCTGCGGATGCCGGGCCTCCTCCCGCAGCACCCCGGCGGCGAAGGCGCACAACTGTGTGGGCAGGTCGTGCTTGTCGAGCCCCTCGTAGGGACCGGCGGCGACGTTGCGCACGAGCACGCCGGGTGCCGCCTCCTGCACGACGGGGTCGGCCGAGGAGGTCGCCCGGGTGAAGATCTCCACCTCCACCCCGCGGCGCGCGAGTTGCACCGCGGTCTGCAGAACGTAGACGTTCATACCGCCGGCGTCCCCCGTGCCGGGCTGCGCGAGTGGCGAGGTGTGGACCGACAGGACGGCCACGCGGCGGGGACGGCTGTTCGACTTCGACGTCACTTCTCCATACTGCCCTGCCGGGCATCCCCGCCCGGTTCCGCCCCCGACCGGTTCGTCTGCGCGACGTCGCACCCGGCCGGTCAGGAACCCCCGGAGCCCGTGACTGCGCGGCGCACCGCCGCGTGGAACGGGCTCCACAGGAACCAGACGCCGAACCCGCGCACCAGCGCGGCCGGGCCGTGCACTCGCACGCTGCCGTCGCCGAGCGCCTCGGTCAGCGTCCGGGTGCCGGCGAACACGCGCATCAGGGCCACCGGTTCCGCGGTCACGTAGACGTCGACGTCGAAGCCCGGATGCTTCCGGCACACCGACGGCTCGCCCCGGTCCAGGACGATCCACAACCGGATCGGGGCGGGACCGGTGTAGTCGAACTCGATCACCACCCGCTGCGGCGGCACCCGGTCCCGGTCCACCCGGCGGTGCATCCACCAGGTCAGTGTCACGGGGTCGACCTCGGCGGGCAGCGGCTCGGAGAACAACCACTTCACCGCCCACTCCCCGATCGCGACGAGGATCGGGGCGAGCTCACGACCGGCGGGGGTGAGGTGGTATTCGCAGCCCCGCGCCTGCGGAACCCGTACCAGCACGCCCTTGCGCTCGAGGTGCCGCAACCGGGTGGCCAGCAGGGTGCGCGAGATGCCGGGAAGACCACGCTCGATCTCGTTGAAGCGGGTACTTCCGTAGACCATTTCGCGCAGGATCAGCGGGGTCCACCGGTCGGCGAGCACTTCGCTGCCGATCGAGACCGGACAGTACTGCCCGTACTCGCGCACACCTCCAGAGTAGGTCCAGAACGTGCACTGGGCGGCATCGATCTGCCCTCCTACCGTCGAGACATGACCACCGTAGACATCACCCAGTACCCCCGCTCCCGGCCCCGCGAGGAACTCGTCGCCGGCGCCGACGAACTCGGCCGGCGGATCGCCCCCTACTCCCGCGCCCACGACCGCGACGGCACGTTCGTCGCCGAGCCCTACGAGATCCTGCGCTCGGAGGGCCGCCTCGCCCTCGCCGTCCCCCGCGAACTCGGTGGCGACGGCGCGACCGTGCGCGACGTCGCCACCGTGCAGCGCTCCCTGGCGCACCACTGTGCGGCGACCGCGCTCGCCTCGGCCATGCACCACCATGTCGTGCTCGCCGCCGCATGGCGGTACCGGCACGGTGCGCCCGGCGCCGACCGGATGCTGCGCCGCGTCGCCGAGGAGGCGATCGTGCTCGTCTCCACCGGTGGCGCCGACCAGACCCACCCCCGTGGGACCGCCCGGAAGGTGCCCGGCGGCTACCGCGTCGACGGCCGCAAGGTGTTCTGCAGCCAGGCCCCCGTCGGCGACGTGCTCGCCACCATGTTCCCGTTCGACGACCCCGACGAGGGCCGCATCGTGCTCAACATGATGATCCCGATGAACACCGACGGAGTACGAGTCCACGACAACTGGGACTCACTGGGCATGCGCGGCACCGGCAGCCACGACGTCGAGCTGACCGATGTGTTCGTCCCGGACGCGGCCGTGGCCGCCCGCCGTCCCTACGGGGTGATCGACCCGCCGTTCCAGCTGGTGCTCAGCGTCGCCATGCCCGTGGTCGCAGCCGTGTATCTCGGGGTCGCCGAGACCGCGCACGCGCACGCGACCGCCCTCGTCGCCGGGACCCCGCGGGCGAACGACCCGACGGTGCGCCGCCAGCTCGGGGTGGCGGCCACCCGCCTGCAGGTCGCGTCGTGGGCCCTCGACGGTGCCCTCGACGTCGTCGGCGACGATCCGGTGCCGTCGATGAGCACGGTCGCCGCGGTGATGACCGCCAAGGCCGAGATCGCACGCACCGCGATCGAGGTGTGCGACCTGGCGCTCGACGTCGCCGGGGGCCGCGGCTTCTACCGGTCCAGCCCGCTCGAACAGTGCTATCGCGACGTGCGCGGGGTGAAGTTCCACCCGCTCACGCCGGAGGAGACGCTCCTGCTCGCCGGGACGCAGGCGCTCGAATCGGTGGACGCTACAGCGCTGCCGCGAAGCGCGTGACCTCGGCGGCGAACCGCTGCGGGTCCTCGACGAACGGACCGTGGTCGGTGCCCTCCCAGTACGAGGTCGTCGCGTTCGGCAGCAGTGCCGCCGCGTGCTCGGCGGCCGAGACGTCGACGACCGAGTCGGCGGTGCCGTGCAGGACGAGCACGGGGGTGTCGAGGCTGCGCAGCAGCTCGTCGTTGCTCACCGTCCGGGCGAACATCGCCGCCCGCACGCGGGGCGGGGTGCACAGGCTGGTGCCGAACAGCGCCTGCGCCGCGACACCCGTGCCCGCCCCGGTCCCGGTGAGGGCGGTGCCGAAGGCACCGAGTGCGCGGATCGCCGTCGCCGCGTCCTCGGACATCGCATCGGGGACGGCGGCGCGCATGGCCGACCCGACCTTGCCGCCCTTCTCGCCGCGCCCGATGCTGGTGATCGCGCCGACGAGCACGATCCCGGCGACGCGATCGGTGCCGTGGGTCGCGAGGTAGTCGCAGATCACCAGGCCGCCGTAGGACCAGCCGAGCAGCACCGCGCCGTGGGCGTTCTCGGCGTCGAGCACGGCCTGCACGTCCGCGGCCCACAGTCTCGACTCGTCGTATCCGGTCTCCGGGGCGCCCGAGTACCCGTGTCCGCGGAGGTCGACGGCGATCACCCGGTGGGTGCGGGCCAGCTCGTCGAGCACGGACTGACCCCAGCACCGCGACGACTGGGCCCATCCGTGCAGCAGGACCAGGGGACGATGGGCGGGATCGCCGATGGCGCCGTAGACGATGGGGGTGCCGTCGGAACTCTCGACCTCACGGATTGTCATGCGGGTCACCCTAGCCGGGCGAGCCGGGACACTCCCGCGGCACACACGCACCCGACGACCGCGGCCACCACGGCAACCACGATGCCCGCGCTCGGCCCGGACCGGTCGATGACCTGACCGACGACGGCGGAGCCGACCGCGACACCGACCCCGAGTCCCGTGACCGTCCAGGTGATGCCCTCCGTGAGCCTGCCGGGCGGCACGATCCGCTCGGTCAGAGAGGTCGCGACGATCATGGTGGGGGCGACGGCCACCCCGGCCGCCAGGTAGAGCACGGCGAGGGCCGGCACGGTGCCGGCGAGCAGCAGCGGCCACAGCAGCACCGCCACGGTCGTCGTCGCCCCCAGCAGCTGCCGCGTCAGCGGTGCCCGCAGCCGCACCGCACCGAAGACGAGGCCGCCGAGCGCGGATCCCGTCGCGAACATCGCCAGCACCACGGTCGCGGCGCCGGGCACGCCCTGTTCGGCGGTGAACGCGACCCCGACCACGTCGACGACGCCGAAGATCGTGCCCATCGCCGTCATCGCGACCACCAGCACGACGAGCACCGGAATCCGCAGCACGCTCACACCGGGCGCACCCGCGACGACCGGGCGCGCGGGCGGTTCGGTGCCGCGCTGCACGGCGAGGGCGACGGTGCCGATCACCAGCAGCACCGCACCCAGCAACGCGCCCGCCTCGGGGAACGCGGCGACGCTCAGACCCACCGACAGCACCGGCCCGACGATGAAGCACAGTTCGTCGATCACCGCCTCGAGCGCGAACGCGGTCCGCAGCCTGTCGGTGCCGCGGAGCAGTTCGGTCCACCGGGCCCGGACCATGGCGCCGATCGTGGGCATCAGTCCCGCCGGGATCGCGCACGCGAACAGCAGCACCTCGGGTGCCTCCCACCGCACCCCCGCCAGCATCGTGACCGTCGCGGCCGCGCTGATCCCGGCGGCGACCGGCAGGACGCGGAACTGCCCGTGCCGGTCGGCGGCCCGCGAGACCAGCGGGGTGAGCGCGGCGTAGGACAGCGCGAACACCGCGGCCACCGCTCCGCCGAGGCCGTAGTCGCCGCGGAGCTGCGAGAACATCGTCACGATGCCGATGCCGACCATTGCGATCGGCAGCCGCGCGACGAACCCCGCCAGGCAGAACGCGGCGGCACCCGGCGCGGTGAACAGTGCACGGTAGGAGCGCATTCGTGCCAGCATGCAGTACGTGAGCGTGCTGGTGTGTTTCCATGCCCATCCCGACGACGAGGTGTTCACCACCGGCGGGGTGATGCGTCTGGCCGCGGACGCGGGACATCGGGTGGTGCTGGTCGTCGCGACGGACGGCGCCGCGGGCGAGGTTCCCGACGGTCTGCTCGGGCCCGGCGAATCCCTGGCCCAGCGCCGCCGCGCCGAACTCGAGGCGTCGGCCGAGGCGCTCGGGGTCGCCCGCCTGGTTCCGCTCGGCTACGCCGATTCGGGCATGGCGGGGACGCCGCGGAACTCGGACCCGGCGGCGTTCTGCAACGTCGACGTAGAGGCGGCCGCGGCGCGCCTCGCAACGGTGCTCGAGGAGGAGAGCGCCGACGTCGTCACCATCTACGACCCCAACGGCGGGTACGGGCACCCCGACCACGTGCAGGTGCACCGCGTCGGCGCCCGGGCCCAGGAGCTGACGGCGCACCCGTCGGTGTACGAGGCGGCCATGAACCGGGACCACATCCGTCGTCTGCTCGCCGCCGCCCCGGAGATGGGCCCGGATGCGGCGCCACCGGACCTGGACACCTTCGGCCTGCCCGAGACCGAGATCACCACCACGATCGACGTGTCCGCGACGATCCCCGCGAAACGGGCGGCGATGCTCGCGCACGCCTCGCAGGTGGGCGACTTCGGGCCGATGCTGGCGATGACGCCGGAACAGCTCGCGAGCGCGTTCGGGCTCGAGTGGTTCCGCCGACGCGGCGCGGAGCAGGCGCTGCGGGAGCACGCCCTGCCGCTGTGACCGACCCGACCGAAGGAGCACGAATGGGCCACCACATCGAACTGAGCCGTTCCGTCGACGCCCCACCCGACCGGGTGTGGCGGGTGCTCACCTCCGTCGACTCGGCCCCGCAGGTGCTGAGCGGGGTGGACAGTGTCGAACGGCTCGCAGGGGTCGGCTACGAGGTCGGCACCCGCTGGCGCGAGACACGCAGGATGTTCGGCAGAGCGGCAACCGAGGAGATGACGGTGACGGCCGTGGAGCCCGGACGGCACACGGTCGTCGAGGCCGAATCCGGCGGGGTGCGCTACCGCACCGAGTTCGACGTGGTCCCGGATCGGGCCGGCACGATGCTGACCGTGCGGTTCTCCGCGGACGACGACCGTCCCGGCCGGATCCGGCGGGCGCTGACGGCGCTCCTCGCTCCCCTGGGCATGCGGGTGACGCGCACGGCGCTGCGCCGGGATCTCGACGACATCGCGGCCGCGGCCCTGGCCGGGATCTGAGCGCCGTGTCGCTGTATTCGCGTTACCGCGCCACCGGCGCCGACCTGCCCTTCGGCGATCCCCTCGCGGCGCACGACGTCGCGATGGGCGCACGACGTCGCGATGGAGGGATACTTCTGGCGGTTCACCCAACCCGGAACCGGGCGGGTGGTGATCGCGCTGTGCGGCGTCAACCAGGCCGGCGACGGGTCGTGGGCGACGCTCGGCCTGGCGGCGCACCCGGGCGGATTCCTGCGGACGACGGCGTACCCGGACGGATTCGCCGACCCCCTGCGGCTCGGCGCATCGGCGGGCACGGCGTTCCACGGGGAACGCGACCGGCTGCGCGTGGACCTCGGCGACGACGCCCGCCTCGACGTGCGCGTGACGGCGCCCCGGCCGTGGCCTCGTCGCCGATTCGGCGGATCCAGCATCTTCCACGCGGTTCCCGCGCTGAACCAGTACTGGCACCCGTGGCTGCTCGACGGCCGGGCCGAAGGCGAGGCCGTGCTCGGCGGCGAGACCTGGAACCTCGACGGCGCCCAGGTGTACGCGGAGAAGAACTGGGGCAGGGGCGGTTTCCCGGAGTCGTGGTGGTGGGGCCAGGCGCACGGGTTCGCGGACTCCGCCGCATGCGTCGCCTTCGCCGGCGGGCAGGTCCACGCCGGTCCCCTGCGGACCGAGGTGACGGCCGTGGTCGTCGCCCTGCCGGACGGACCTGTGATCCGGCTCGGCAACCCGGTGGTCTCCCCGGTGCGGGCACACGTCACCGACGAACGGTGGTCGCTGTTCGGGCGCGGTCCGCGGTGGACCGTCGAGATCGAGGCGACCGCCCCTCTGGGCGACGCCCACGTGCTGCCGGTCCCGCTGCCGCTCGAACGCCGCAACGTGCCCGGCTCCCTCGAGCACCTGGCGGGCTCGTTGAGCGTGACCGTCCGCGACCGCGGCACACCGGTGTGGGCGGACGAGTCCCCCCTCGCGGCACTCGAACACGGCGGTCTGGCGCGCGCCCGGGCCGAACTGGACCGTCGGGCTGCGCCGGCGGACGCCACGGACGGCCCGCCACTGCGCAGCCGATGAGCGGCGGCCCCCGATCCGCGCGCTCCCCGGTCACACGCACATGAAATTGCATGCGCGCATGGCTATTTCGTGCGCGGTTCAGCCCCGCGCCCGGCGCATCGCCCCCAGCGGATCGGAGTACAGCGAGCTCAAGGACACCACGCTCGCGGCGTGCGCCTGTACCCGGTCGCCGAATCCGGTGACCCGGACGTCGGCGCCCGACGGCGCCCCGAGCGCACGCGCGACGTGCGGTGCGGCCGCCGGGTACGCGGTGAACGCCTGGCCGCCGAGAATCACCCGGTCCGGATTGAACAGGTCACGGAGCATCGCGACGGACCGCCCCAGTACCTGCGCCCGCTCCACGAGGAGCTCGTGGGCCTCGCGGGAGCCGTTGCGGGCCAGCGTGTACAGCGCGGCGACGGATGGGGCACGTGCGTCGAGCAACCCGGCCGCTCGCGCCCGGGCCAGCACCGCCCGGTCGGCGACGGTGGCCTCGAGGCAACCGCGGGCACCGCACGCGCACGGCACCGACGATCCCGTCGGCAGGTGCGACACCGAACCCGGGCCGCCGCGTGGCGTGTGCACCCGGCCGTCGAATGCGATTGCGATCCCGACTGTCTCGCGGGCGTAGAAGTACAGGGTGGCGCCCTCGACGTCGGCGGTGTCGCGGTCGGGGGTGAGCAGCAGCTCCGACGCGGCCATCGCCTCGACGTGCGCGGCGACGGAAACCGGCAGGCCCAGACCCCGGCCCACCACGGTTCCGACGGGCGCATCCACCCAGCCGAGCCGCGGATGGTCCACGGTTCCGGTGGCCGAGTCGACGCGCCCGCCGAGCGCGACGCCTGCCCACAGCGGCGTGCGCCGATGCCAGCGCGCCGCGAAGGCCCGGGCGCTGCTGGTGATCACCCCGAGCGCCGCTTCCTGGCCGCCGCGCGGGGTGGGGATCTCCACCGCGCCGATCACGCGCCCGCGCAGATCGCTCGCGACGATGCCGGTGACGGCCGCACCGATGTGGATCCCGACGGTCAGGTAGCGCTCGTGGTCGGTCTCGAACGGCACCCGAGGCCGGCCGACGGCGCCGGGCACGGTCAGATCCGGCCGTTCCCGCAGCAGACCCGCGGCGAGCAGCGCCGACACCTGCCGGTTGACGGTGGCGATGCTCGCGCCCGTCGCCGCCGCCGCCTGGTCGCGGCAGATCGGCCCGCGCGCCGCCGCGACCCGGAACACTGCCGCGGCGGCGCCGTCGGCGAGCTTCAGTTCGGGCGGGACGATCTGCGCGTGCGCAGTCGATCGCACACGGGCGGTGGCGCCGCGGGACCGGACCCCGGACTTCGGACGGACGGCATTGGGGTACAAGACATTCGATGTAGCTGCTGCAGACACTGCGGCTCTTCCTCGGGGGCGGGTTCGAAGACCCGGGGCGTGACGGGGAGGCGCCGATCCGCTCGACCGTGAGGGTAGCGATCCGCCGGGTGACGGCAGGAAACGAAGCGGGGCGCGAGGTGCGGTGTCAGCGACAACACAGTTCGCGCGCCAGCGGCAGCCGCGAGCCCAGCGCGGCGGTCACATAGGTGACCCGCGGAGGACGGAGACGGCGAGCTGGCATACCCCGCAACCTAGCCGCCGGGCGCCGCCGTGTCCACTCCGACCGGCGACGCGCAGGCAACGGTCCCGATCACGGTGACGAAAACCCTTACGCCGGAACAGCACCGGTGATGAGGTTGACGGTACCGACATCCGATCCACGAAAGGCAGTCCATGTCTGTCGATTTCGATACCCACACCGCACGCGCTCGCGACGTGACCGTGGTCCGCCTGGGCGGGCACATCGGTGCCCGCATCGACGGAGTCCGGCTCGGCGGCGACCTCGACGGCCCCACCGTCGAAGCGATCCGTCACGCCCTGGCCGAGCACAAGGTGATCTTCTTCCGGGAACAGCACCACCTCGACGACGCGTCGCAGTACGCGTTCGCCGAGTTGCTCGGCACGCCGACCACCGCGCACCCGACGGTGACGTCGCGCGGGGAGCACGTGCTACCCATCGACTCCGACTACGGCAGAGCGAACAGCTGGCACACCGACGTCTCGTTCGTCGACCGCATCCCGAAGGCGTCGATCCTGCGCGCGGTGGAACTGCCCGCCTACGGCGGTTCGACCACGTGGGCGTCCGGCGTGGCGGCCTACGAGGGGCTGCCCGCGCCGCTGAAGACACTGGCCGAGAACCTGTGGGCCACCCACACCAACGTGTACGACTACGCCGCCGAGAGCGCCGAGCATCTCCGCGACGGCGCCGACGAGCGGGTCGCCGAGTACCGCGCCGAGTTCCGGTCCGAGTACTTCGCGACCGAGCATCCCGTGGTGCGCGTGCACCCCGAGACCGGAGCGCGGTCGCTGCTGCTCGGCCACTTCGTGGAGGGGTTCGTCGGGCTGAGCGGCCGGCAGTCGCAGGCGCTGTTCCGGCTGCTGCAGGACCACCAGACCCGGCTCGAGTACACCACCCGCTGGCACTGGGCCGCCGGGGACGTGGCGGTGTGGGACAACCGGGCCACGCAGCACTACGCCGTCGCCGACTACGACGGTCTGCACCGTCGGCTGCACCGCATCACCCTCGCCGGCGACGTCCCGGTGAGCGTGCACGGCGAGGCGAGCCGGTCCGTCGCCGGCGACGCGAGCGCCTACTCGATCATCGAGACGCCCCGGCCGCTCGCGTCGTAGCGGGTGCCGCGGTCGCGCGGACCCCGCGCGACCGCACCCGGGGCACCCTAGGATCGCTCGCATGACGATTTCTCCCGATTCCCGCGTCGCCGTCGTCACCGGTGCCTCCTCCGGCATCGGCGAGGCCAGCGCCCGCACCCTCGCAGCCCAGGGCTTCCACGTCGTCGTCGGCGCTCGTCGCGTCGACCGGATCGAGAAGCTCGCGGAGGAGATCGGGGGTACGGCCCTCGAGCTGGACGTCACGGACGAGGACTCGGTGACCGCGTTCACGACGGTGCTCCCGCGGGTGGACGTGCTCGTGAACAACGCGGGCGGGGCCAAGGGTATGGCCCCGGTCGCCGAGGCCGACCTCGACGACTGGCGCTGGATGTGGGAGACGAACGTCCTCGGCACCCTGCGGATGACGAAGGCCCTGCTGCCGAAGCTCGTCGACTCCGGCGACGGCCTGATCGTCACGATCACGTCGGTGGCGGCGTTCCATGCCTACGACAACGGTGCGGGCTACACCTCCGCCAAGCACGCCCAGGCGGTGCTGCACCGGACGCTGCGCGGCGAGCTGCTCGGCAAGCCGGTGCGCCTGACCGAGATCGCGCCGGGCGCGGTGGAGACCGAGTTCTCCCTCGTGCGGTTCGAAGGTGACGCCGAGCGCGCCGCCAAGGTGTACGAGGGCATCACCCCGCTCGTGGCCGAGGACATCGCCGAGATCGTCGGGTTCGTCGCGTCGCGCCCGCCGCACGTGAACCTGGACCAGATCATCGTGCAGCCGCGCGACCAGGCCAGCCCCATGCGCTTCCACCGCACCGCCGAGTAGAACCGGTGGAGATCTCGGGGGACGCCGGGCAGCACCGCCTCTCCCCGGGCCCGCTGCTCGACGGGCGGGGCCGTCTCGCCGAGGCCGGATGGGCCGGCTCCGAGGTCCGCACCTACGACCGTTCCCGGATCGCGGTGCCACGGTGGCGGATCAAGGAGTGGGACTACTACTGCGTGCTCGCCGACGGCGACGACGGGCCGTTCGGTCTCGCGCTGACCGTCGCCGACAACGGTTACCTGGGCCTGCTCGGCGTGAGCTGGCTGGACCTGACCGGCCGCACGGAGACCACCGAGAACGTGATGGTCCCGTTTCCGCTGGGACGGCTGCGGTTGCCTGCCTCCGCGGACGCTGGCGAGGTGGTCGTCGACCGGCGCGGCATCCGCCTGGAGTTCCGGCACGAGCACGGCGCCCGGCGCCTGGTCGTCCGGCATCCCGGATTCGCGGGCGGACGGGGTCTGTCGGGCGAGGTGGTGCTCACCCCGCCCGGCGACGAGCGGATGGTCGTCGCGCTGCCGTTCCCCGGCGACGATCGGGCGTTCTACTACAACCAGAAGTTCCCCGGCCTCTCTGCTGCCGGAACTGTCACGCTCGCCGGTCGTGAGCACACCTTCGACCCCGCGTCGGCATCCGGGGTGTTCGACTGGGGCCGCGGAGTGTGGACCTACGACAACACCTGGTTCTGGGCCTCCGCCTCGGGACGGCACGAGGGGCGTCCCTTCGGGTTCACCGTCGGTTACGGCTTCGGCGACACCACCGCGGGCAGCGAGAACATGGTCCTGGTGGACGGTGTGGCGCACAAGCTGGACCGGGTGCAGTTCCACCTTCCGCACGGCACCTACGACGGCGCTCCGTGGCGGTTCGCGAGCAATGACGACCGGTTCGAGATGAGCTTCGAGCCGATCCTCGACCGTGCCGCCGACGTGAACGCCCTCGTCCTGCGCTCGACGCAGCATCAGGTCTTCGGCCGGTTCACCGGCCGCGTCACGCGCGACGACGGTGTCCGGCTCGAGGTGCGCGACCTTCTCGGATTCGCCGAGAAGGTGCACAACCGCTGGTAGTTCGCCTCTCCTACAGCGCGGACATCGATTGCCAGGTGGGCCAGTCGATCGCCCAGTCGTAGAGGTCGCCGTCCGCAGCGGACAGTTCGATCGAGGTTCCGGATACCTCCACCGGGTCGCCGTACATCGCCGTCTCGAAATACGCCTGGGCGTCCCCGAGCGAGAGGTTGATGCAGCCGTTGGTGACGTTGGTCGCGCCCTGCTGACCGAGGGTCGCGGGGTTGGCGTGGATGAACTCGCCGTTGTTGGAAATCCGCACCGCCCAGCGCTCCCGTACGTTCTCGTAGTACGGCGGGTTGGACATCAGGAAGTCCGCGTGCTTCTCGGTGACCACGTGGATCCCGCTGCGGGTGACGTTGCGGGCCTCGTTGCCCTGCCCGTAGCTCACCGGGATGTCCATGATCGTCGCCCCGTCGCGCACGACCTGCATGCGGTGCGACGTGGCGTCGGCTACGACGACCTGGCTGCGACCGATCGTGAAGTCGAGTGTGAGGTCCTCCGCGCCGTAGGCACCGTCGCCGAAGTCGAGGCCGTACAGGCGTGCGTCGAGGTGCACTGCGGTGCCGGGCACCCAGTACTGCTGCGGCCGCCAGTGGGCCTGGGCGCCGCCGTCGCCGTCGGGCAGCCACGCCCAGCTGCCGATCGTCGGCGGATCGGTCGTCACCGCCAGTGCCTTCTCGACGGCGGCCCGGTCCGCGATCGGGCCGTCGAACCGGACCACGATCGGTGCGGCGATGCCGACCTCCTGGCCGTCGGCGATGTCGAGGGTCGCGGCCACGATCCGGTCGGGGTCGACCGTGTCGAAGCTGCCCTCGACCGGCGCGGGCCGGCCGTCGGAGCCGACGGCCGTGCCGGACCAGCGGTAGGTCGCGCCGTAGCCGAGCGGCTCGGCGACGGTGAAGCTCCGGCGGTCGGCGGACAGTGCGCCGCGCACGACGGTGCCGGTGCCGGTGTTGGTGAGCGCGACGTCGGTGAACTCGCCGTCGGTGACCGAGGCCCGGACAGGGGCGGTGGGGTCGACCCCGGTAGCACCGTCGACAGGGTCGGTGGCGACCGCCGCGATCGGCGGGGGCTCGGCCGGGACCGCGCCCCCGCCCGCGCCCCCGCCCGACGAGCACGCCGCGAGCACCGCGACGAGCGCGAGTACCGCCGACCACAACAACCGACGACGTCGTTCACCCAGGTCATGCACTCCGGCGAGAGTACGCCGCGGGCCGCATCCGCGCCGTCCGCAGCCATCCGCTCCGACGACCGTCACAGCGGACGGCTGGGCGCCGAGCGGCTGTCGATCGTCAGATCACGCAGCCCACGGTCACCGGCTCCGGCTCGAGCCGCACCCCGAACGCGTCCTGCACGCCGTCGCGGACCTCCCGGGCGAGGGCCACCAGATCCGCGGTGGTCGCGGAACCCCGGTTGGTGAGCGCGAGGGTGTGCTTGGTGGACAGCCGCACCGGCGCGTCGGGACCGGGGAAGCCCTTGCCGAACCCGGCCCGCTCGATCAGCCACCCCGCGGAGAGCTTGGTGCCGCCGTCCGCGGGGAATCGCGGGATCCGCACGTCGGGCCCGACACGTTCCTCGACGACCGCGAGCACCCGGGACAACTCGTCGTCGGAGAGCACCGGGTTGGTGAAGAACGATCCGGCGCTCCACGTGTCGAGGTCGCCCGGGTCGAGCACCATGCCCTTGCCGCGGCGCAACGCCAGCACCTGCTCGCGTACCTCCGCGGCCGGGCGCCGCTCCCCCTCCTCGGCGTGCAGGGCCGACGCCAGCTCCCGGTAGCCGAGCGGTGCACTCGCCCCGTCCGGCCGCACGGCGAGGTCCACCTCGAGCACCAGCGCGTCGTCGGAATGCTTGAGGACGCTGGTGCGGTAGCCGAGTCCGAGTTCCCCGGGGCCGACCCACCGGACGTCGCCGCTGGTGCGGTCGAGCAGCCGTACAGCGCGCAGGACCGATCCGACCTCCACCCCGTAGGCGCCGACGTTCTGCACCGGGGTCGCGCCGGTGGAGCCGGGGATCCCCGACAGGCACTCGAGCCCCCCGAGGCCGGACTTCACGGTGAGGGCGACGACGTCGTCCCACACCGCACCCGCCTCGGCGCGGACGGTGTCCTCGCCCGCTTCGATCCCGGTGGTCGCGATGCGCACGACCACGCCGTCGAACCCGGCGTCGCCGATCACCAGATTGGAGCCCCCCGCCAGGACCAGGGTGGGGACACGCGCCGCGTCGAGCAGGCGGACGGCCTCGACGAGCGTGTCGGTGGTGGTGCACTCGGCGAGCCACCGCGCCGGACCACCCAGCCGCAGCGTGGTCAGCGTCGACAGCGGCACGTGCTCGGACACGGCAGCGCCCGCCTCGACGAGTTGGGCCCCAATACGCGGATCAGACACCCGCAAACGGTAGCGTGCCGACCATGGGCAGCCGCATCGACCATTACTCGCACTACGCGTCCCCCGTCGCCACGGTGCACGCGGCGCTCGTCGACGAGAACTACTGGCGGACCCGCCTGGCGGAGATCGGCGGCCCGGGCGCGACGCTCGAGGACGTGCGCACCGGTGACGGGACGATCGACCTGCACATGACCCAGTCGATCCCGGCGGAGCACCTGCCGAGCTTCGTCACCAACTTCCATCCCGGCGACCTGGTCATCCATCGGCACGAGTCGTGGCAGCCGCTCACCGGGGACCGCGCGACGGGCCGCTTCTCCGCGCACGTGGACGGGCTGCCGGGCAAGGTGGACGGCACGTCCACGATGGCTCCGGACGGCTCGGGCACCATCGTGGAGATCGACGGCACCGCCGAGGTGCGGATCCCTTTTCTCGGCGGCAAGATCGAGGGCATCATCGTCGAGCAGATCGTCGAGCTGTTCGACATCGAGCGCACCTTCACCGAGCAGTGGTTGTCCGAACCCCACTGACGGCTGTCCGAACCACACCGGCGGCTGTCCGAACCCCACCGGCGGCAGTCCGCACCTCACTGACGGCAGTCCCGAGCCGCACCGGCGGCTGTCCGCACCGCACCGACGTGCCGTTGCGGAGCCGTGACGATTTCCGTCGTTCGGTAACGAACCGGTAACCTCAGCTGTCATGGCACGGCGAATCGATTACTCCGCCCGCTATCCGTACAGCCCGGAGCAGGTGTACGAGGCGCTCTCGGACCGCACGCACTGGGAGGCGCGCATCGTGGAGATGCGCAAGTACTCCGAGAACCATCTCGCGGAGTTCGAAGTGTCGGACGACGGTATCGACCTGGTCCTGCACCACGTCCTGCCACGCACGGAACTGCCCGAGATCGCCCGGACGGTGATGAAGAAGGACATGGTCATCACCCGCAAGGAGACCTACACACCCCTCGGCGACACGATCACCGGCAGCTACCAGGCCTCGGTCCCCGCGGGGCCCGGCAGCCTCACCGGCACGATGGAACTGTTCGCCTCCGACGGGGGCAGCACCCTGCGCACCACGTCGGAGGCCAAGGTCTTCCTGCCGTTCATCGGCGGCAAACTCGAACAGCTCATGCTCGTCAACCTCGTCGACCTGTTCCGCACCGAGGCGGAGATCACCGCCGACTGGCTCGCGCGCCGGTTCGGATAGTTCCCCCGTGCGCGTCCCGCGCCCGGAAGGTGTCGTCACCCGCGGCACCACGGGCATCAATCGCCTGCGCCGCAGCGACCGCTGGCTGATGCACCATCCCGACGTCGCCCGCGTTCTGCACTCGCGGGACGATGCGCTCGTCGTCGACCTCGGTTACGGCGCGATGCCGGTGACCACCCTCGAACTGGCAGCGCGGCTGCGCACGGTGTGTCGCAGGCTGCGGGTGGTGGGTCTCGAGATCGATCCCGAGCGGGTGGTGCCGGGCCGTGACGGCGTGGAGTTCGCCCGCGGGGGCTTCGAGCTGGCCGGGCTCCGGCCGGTGCTGATCCGCGCGTTCAACGTGCTGCGTCAGTACCCCGAGGAGGCGGTGGCGCCGGCGTGGGCTCGGCTGCGCGCCGGGCTCGCACCGGGCGGGCTGCTGCTCGACGGCACGTGCGACGAACTGGGTCGGCGGTGCGCCTGGGTGCTGCTCGACGAGCACGGACCGCGCACGCTCACCCTGGCGTGGAGCCCGTTTCATTCGGTCACACCGTCGGACCTGGCCGAGCGTCTACCGAAGGCGCTGATCCACCGCAACGTGCCCGGGGAACGGATCCACGAGCTGCTGCAGGCGGCGGATCGCGCCTGGGCGGCGGCGGCGCCGCACGCGGCGTTCGGACCGCGAATGCGCTGGCGCGCGACGCTGGAACTGTTGCGTGACCAAGGGGTGCCGGCGGCACCGCAACGCCGTCGACTGCGGGACTGTGTGCTGACCGTCCCATGGGACTTCGTCGCCCCCGCGACGACTCAGCCGGCGGCGAGCAGCGCCAGCTCGATGCGGTCCGCGACCGCCGCGGGCTGATCGACGACCGCGGCGTGCAGCTGCGCCGAGGTCACCCGTCCAATGGCGATCGCGTCGCCGACGAGTTCGTCGAGCACCTCCTGTGAAACTCCGCCCGCCGCCAGGTCGACGGCGGTCCGCGCGGGGGTCGTGATGCGGAAGCATCCGACCTGCTCACAGTCCTGCTCGCGCAGCTGCCGGTGGTGCAGGGCGAGCCGGTTGCTCGGCACCGTCCGCTGATCGGCCGTCGACAGATGCAGGAATCGGGGTTGCAGGTGGCCCATACCGTGCAGGTCGGCCGCGCTCTGGTGGGAGACCACTGCCGCGCCCTCGTACCAGGCGCACCACTGCGCGAACTCGTCGAACTTCGTGTGCGGGCTGTCGCCGAGCCGGAACAGATCCGTCTGGATCCGGATCCAGTGCCCGGCCGCGATCCGGCCGACGAAGTCGATGGTGGCGATGCCGTGGGCAACGGCCTGTCGCGTGGTGAAGAAGCCCGCCTGCGCGAGCGCGGTGTGTCGCAGGGCCTCGTCCGGATCCACCCGGCCGGAGGCGTCGTGTTCAGGTTCCGTCCAGCCCGTCATGCCGCCACAGTACCCGAACAACTGTGTCCCACCTCACACTTTCTCGTCCCGGCTGCGCATCTTCACAGACCTTCCTCAGAGTTCTTCGGGACAATCCGATCTCATGACGAACCGGAAGCGTGTCCCCTTCGCCACCATCGGCATCGTCCTCGCCGTCGTGCTGGTCGCGGTACTCGTGGGTGCCGAGGTGTACGCCCGCAACCGCGCCACCAATTGCCTCGCGCAGTCGTTCGAGAGCGAACTCGGCACGAACGTCGACGTGGACCTGGGATGGAAACCGGTGCTGCTCTCGCTCGTGGACAAGCAGGTCTCGTCCGTCACGCTCGACAGCGACGACACGGCGTTCGGCCCTGCCCAGGAGATGCAGGTACACGCCGTGGTCCGCGACGTGGACCTACGGGAGACCGCCGCCGGCGCCGGGACGATCGGCAGCTCGAGCGCGGAGGTCGTGTGGCCGTCGTCGGGCATTCTCGCGACCGTGCAGACGCTGCCGCTCGGCTCGCTGATCACCGACGTCACCCCGGACGCGAACGCGGGCACCCTCCGCTTCACCGTGGGCGGCGCCGGGCTGGCGGAACTGACCGTGCGGCCGGCGGCCCGGAACGGGACGATCGCGATCGAGACGGTGGACGCGTCGCTGTTCGGCATCGGGTTGCCGACAGCGCTGGTCGACGGCATCGTCCAGATCCTCACCGAGAGCTTGCAGCAGTACCCGCTGGACATGCAGGCGACGTCCGTGTCGGTCACCGACTCCGGCATCGAGGTGACGCTCGAGGGCGGCACCTACACGATGCCGGAGCCGCCGGCCGGTCAGCAGTCGCAGAACCAGCTCGACTGCTGAGGCCGCGGCCCGCTCACTCGGGCAGGTCGTCGAGTACCGCGCGGGTTCCGGACAGACCGAGCCGGGTGGCGCCGGCCTCGATCATGGCCAGCGCCGCCTCGGCCGTGCGGATGCCGCCGCTGGCCTTGACGCCGAGCCGACCGCCCACGGTCTCGGCCATCAACCGCACCGCGTGCACCGAGGCGCCCCCGGCGGGATGGAACCCGGTGGACGTCTTGACGAAGTTCGCGCCCGCCCGCTCGGCGCACCGGCACACCTCCACGATCGCCTCGTCCGACAGCACGGCCGACTCGATGATGACCTTGAGGACGGGGTCGAACCCGATCGCCTCGCGCACGGTGAGGATGTCGGCAAGCACCGCGTTGTAGTCGCCGGCGACGGCCGCGCCGACATCGATGACCATGTCGATCTCGGCGGCCCCCTGATCCACGGCGAGTCTGGCCTCGGCGCCCTTGATCAGCGAATGATGCTTGCCCGACGGGAACCCCGCGACGGTGGCGACGACGAGTCCGTCCGTCCGCAGCGGCAGCATCGACGGCGACACGCACACCGACCAGACGCCGAGCTCGCGGGCCTCGTCGACGAGCGCACGCACGTCGGCGCCCGACGCCTCGGGCTTGAGCAGGGTGTGGTCGACGATCGCGGCGACCCGGGCACGGGTGAGGGTGGTCTCCGGCATGCCCGTCAGCTTTCCACAGCGATATCCGGTTGCCCGGGGCGGCGCCGGTGTCCACACTGCTGTCGTGATCGTCCGACGAGAACTCCCCGCCGACGTCCCCGCGATCGCCGACGTGCACCGCGCCGCGTTCGCGGCGCTCACCCCCACGGGCGCGAAACCGGTGGAACCCGGTCTCGTCGAGGCGCTGCGCGCCGGCCCGGCGTGGCTGCCCCGGCTGTCACTGGTCGCCACGGACGCCGAGGGCACGGTCGTCGGGCACGTGTGCGTCACCCGCGGCACGATCGACGGCGAGCCGGCGCTGGCCCTCGGGCCGATCGGGGTGCTGCCGGAGTTGCAGCGCTCCGGAGTGGGCGGTGCCCTGATGCACGCGGTGCTCGGCGCGGCGGACGCCCTCGACGAACCGCTCGTGGTGCTGCTCGGGCACCTGGACTACTACCCGCGTTTCGGGTTCGTCCGAGCCGCCCAGCTCGGTGTCGAACCCGATGTGCCCGAATGGGCGTCGCACCTGCAGGCCCGCGCGCTCACCGCCCATCGGCCGCAGCTGCGCGGCGTCTTCCGCTACGCCCCTCCGTTCTACGAGATCGGCTAGTCCGAACGCGCCGTCGGACGGCAATCGTGGTGTCACGATGCGCTCGATTCCGAGTTCCCCTGGCGGAAGGACTCACGTGTTCTCCGGTGTTGCGGACGGCTGTGGTGCTGTGTGCAGCCGATCGAGGAAGTGGGCGAGGACGGGGCCGGTGCCGCGGCCGAGCCGTTCCGAACCGACCCGCCGAGCAAGCTCTCGCACAGCGGGTCCGGTATCGAGCACCGGCTGAACCAGACCCCACCGTGCACACTGCTCGAGGACGGGCAGCAACACTCGTTCCGCTTCCGAGAGTGAACCGACCGTGACAAGGCACTCGGTCAGCAACAGGCGGGCATAGAGGGACGCTCGGGGCCGGTCGGTGGCGCTGACCGACTCGGTGAGGATTCGGGCGCGCCGGCACGCGTGTGCTCGGTCGCTGTCGGAGCCGGCGGCGAGCAGCAGCCGGATTGCCGCCTCTTCCCTAGCCTCCGCCGTGACCTGCGCGATCCCGTCGGGAACGTCGCTCGGAAGCCCGGGAGGGAAGGCGTCGGGGAAGACCTGCGATATCCCGATGCCCGTCCGGATGCGCTCGTTGGTGATGTACACCGCCAGGCGGGGCAGCTGCAGTGACAGCGCCAGCCGTTCCCCTTCGGCCAGCCGCTCGGCGGCCTGCTCGTGCTGCCCCAGGCGATACTTCAGGCGTGCGCCGATGACGTACGTGGCGAGCATGAACTCGACGGTTCCGCCTTCGGCGCCGAGACTGTAGCTCTCGTCGAGCAGGCCTTCGGCCTCGGCGAGGTTTCCCTGTTCGTACAGCAATTCCCCGAGGAGGGCACCGGTGAGCCGGGAGCTGTAGGAATTGTCTTCGTCGGAAGCGGTGGCCAGATGCATGGCGTGGCGCAGGCTCGTCTCGGCGCCGTCGAGATCGAGTTGTTCCCGTGCGGCCACTGCATCGAGGCAATAGCCGTAGATGACACTGAACGGCCCGGAGGCGCGGCGGTGATGCGGGCGTGCCCATTGCTGCCAGCGCCGGGCCTCGTCGAAGTCGAACCGCTGGAGCTCACGGAACGAGGCCACATCGGCGACACCGCACAGAATCCACGGGCGGAGTCTGTCGGCGCGGGCGATGCACGCCTCGAGTGCCTCGTCGAGGTGGTCGAGACGGTCGTCGAGGACGGTGATGGTGGCTCGGATGAGAGCGGCCTCGGCTCGGGCGTCGGCCTCTTCGTCGCCGGGCAGGGTCGGCAGCACTGCCTCGAGGCGGCTGAGGGCGTCGTTGGCCGCAGTGCGGTGGTGCAGCAGTGCGTGTGCCCAGGCCACCGCCAGCTGCAGGCGTGGCCGCATCGCGCAGGCGGTCGTCGGCAGCTTGGTCTCCAACCCGAGCAGAGTGTTCATGCGGGATTGCTCGAGCAGTGGGATCGCTTCCCGCTCCACCATGTCGATCGCCGCGTCGTCGTCGCCGGCGGCGTGGAAATGATCGACCGCCGCACTCGACAGGCGTTGATCGGCGAACCATCGGGCCGCGGTCCGGTGCAGCTCGTGCAGGCGTTCCGGGTCGCCTCGTTCGAGCCGGCGGCGTAGATAGTCGGTGAACAGGTGGTGGTAGCGGAACCACTGTCCTTCCTCGTCGAGCCGGGTGAGGAACAGGTCCCGGTCTTCGACGTCCTCGAGGACGGCCTGGGCGTCCCGGCGGCCGGTCAGTGCGGTGGCCAGGGCTGCGCACGTGCGTTCGCTGACCGCGGTGGCCAGCAGGAAGTCGAGCAGGTCCGGTTCGAGGCTGTCGAGGACGTTTTCGGCGAGGTACTCGCCGAGGGCGCGATGGCGGCCCGACAGCTGGCGGATGACCGTCCGGGGGTCACGGTGTTCGCGTATGGCCAGCGAGGCCAGCTGAAGCGCCGCCGCCCACCCGTCGGTTGTCTCCTCGAGATCGGCAACGTCCTTGTCCTCCAGGGTCAATCCGGTGGTACCGGTGAGCAGCTCGCGAGACTCGTCGACATCGAAGCGCAGCGCGGCGGCGTCGATCTCGATCAACTCGTTGTGCACGCGCAGTCCGCTCAGCGGCAGGCCCTGTCGGGCCCGGCTGGTGACGACCAGCTGTAGGTGGTGGCACCCTTGCTCGAGCAGGAACCGGGCGATGCCCCGGCTGGCGGGGTTGGTCACCCGGTGCCAGTCGTCGAGTACCACCGCGATGTGCTGCCCGCCCGCGTGTGTCCGGTTGACGAGGGTGGTCAGCACGAACCGCTCGGCACCCTCCCCGTGTCCCTCCAGGACACGGGTCAGCTCTCTGCCCAGCCGGGGCAGGGTCACCGTGACCGCATCGACGAGATGCGCGAGAAACCACGCGGGGGTGTTGTCGTCTTCGTCGATCGACAACCAAGCGGTCTTGCCGCCGTCGTGCTCGAGCATCCGCACGTACTGGGTGGCCACGGTGGTCTTGCCGTATCCGGCCGGACCGTGGATCAAGATCAGCCGTGCCCGGGTGGCGGTACCGAGCCGGTCGAGCAACCGGGTGCGCTGCACCATCGCGTGAGCCGCGACCGGGGGGCGGTACTTGGTCGCCACGGCGGGCGGACGGGCGGGCACGGACGCACCGGCCGAGGGGTCGAGGCGCAGGTACGCCGCGGTCGCGGGGGCTTCGCGACCTTCCGGCTGCGGCGGGCTCTCCTCGTCCCAGGCCAGCGGCAACGGCAGGTCGGCAACGAGGTAACCGAGCTCGGTCCCGGCGCGGCGCAGCGCCTCCCCCACCTCCGCCGCCGTGCCGAAGCGGTCGGCGGGCTCCCGGGCCATCGCCTGTTCGATCACCGCACACACCCCCTCCGGAACATCCCGCTCACGCAGATCCGGAATCGGTTCGGTGCTGATCCGCAGCAGCTGCGCCACCAGTTCCTCCCCGCGGCGGCGCGCGTAGGCAGGCCGGCCGGCCAGCGCGGTGAACAAGGTGGCGCCGAGTCCGTAGACGTCCGAGGCGACGGACGGAGACTGCCCGTGCATCAGTTCCGGCGCGGTGTAGGCGGGCGAGCCCACCACCAAGCCCTGCGTGGTGTCCTGCCGATCCGACAGCCGGGCGATCCCGAAATCGGTCAGTTGCGGTTCGCCGTACTCGGAGATCAGGATGTTCGCCGGTTTGACGTCGCGGTGCAGGACACCCGCCCGATGCGCCGTCTCGAGCGCCCCGGCCATCTTGATGCCGATGTCGAGAACCTCGGCGACCGTGCGGGCCCCGCGCCGGTCGATCCAGGCCTCGAGGGAGTCCCGGCGGTGGAACGGCATCACGATGTAGGGACGCCCGGTACGGGTGACGCCGGCCTCGAGCACGTGCACGATGTTTGGATGCCCCGACAGCCGGCCCATCGCCTGCTGCTCGCGCAGAAACCGCACCCGGTCGGTCTCGTCCGGGCTGGGGCTCATCACCTTGACCGCGACCACCCGGTCGAGGGCGGGCTGACGACAGCGGTAGACGATGCCGAAACCTCCCTGCCCTGCCACCCGCGGCTCGACGAAACCGGCCGCGCTCAACTCGTCCGCGAGCTCCCTCGGAGGCGGATCAGCGGGACGTTCGGCGGCGTCACCGGACACCGTGCACCCGGTCTTCGGACCGAGTCCGGCACGGCAGCAGGTGCACCACGGCACTCCCGGGAGCCGGTTCTGCCGGCCGGTGCTCTGCGGACTTGATCATGACGCCACCTCGGATTGCTTCCGATTCTAGGCGCCACCCGCGCAAAACCGATCGTGCCGCTGATCGGTCAAGTCCACGGTTGGTGCTGAATTGCGAGGTGTGTGCCGACCAGGATTCTCCGCATCGCCGAATCCTGGTGCCGCATGCGAGGGTCGGCGCGCCACCATGAGCATGCGACACGGCCAATTCCAGGCAAGTGCCTCGTCGACGTGGGCAAAGGCGAACACCACGCCGTAGGACTCGACCTGGATGCCCGACGCGCACACCTGCTCGTTGCACTTGTACTCGCACCCCACACCGGCTTCCAACTGACCTCAGAGCGCCACCGAATAAGGGCGGGGCACGCCACCGGGGCATGCGATACGCCCCGAAAGGGAAAGTCCCTGGTCGTCCGGTGCGCTGCATGATCGGCTTGCAGTGTACCGATGAACGGCACACGAAAGTAGATTCCCTTGTGAGATGCCGCACATACTGCATAGAGCGGAACTCCCAGATTGTTGCGCAGTTGAAAGGAAGTGTTGTGGCGCCTCTCCAAACGGTTCAGAAAATCGGTCCTGTCCTGGACTTGTTCACCGTGTCCCGTCCGGAATGGGGAGCGTCCGAGGTCGCAGCGGCTGTCAACGTGCCTCGTTCGAGCGCTCATGCGCTGTTGTCTTCCCTGGTCGAGACGGGATTACTGCAGTGCCGCAACCGCGGCCGCTATCGCATTGGCTGGCGGGTGGTGGAACTGAGCCAGACACTCAAGGGCACCGTCGATGTCCGCTCCTGTGCCTCACCGATTCTGCAGGACCTCGCGCACAAGTACGGCGAGACCACTCACCTGGCCGTAATGGAGCGGTATCGAGTGCTCTACGTCGACAAGGTGCTCGGGAACCACGTCATCAACGTCGCCGGAGCCCGGGTGGGTGCACATCTCGAGCCGCATTGCAGCGCCGTGGGAAAAATTCTTCTCGCGCAGTGCGATCCCGGCGAGATCGAACGCAACATCACCAACAGGCCGTTGCGGCGACTGACACCGTCGACGATCGCCAATCCGGCGGCCCTGGCGCAGGAGTTGCGGTCGGTGCTGCGTGCCGGGTACGCCTTCGACACCGGCGAGGCGGTCCCCGAGGTGCATTGCGTGGCCGCCCCCGTCCGCGACGAGATGGGGGTGGTGGTCGCGGCGGTGAGCATGAGTGTGCCGGCCAGCCGGTTCGTTCCTGCCCAAAAGGAATTCAAGAACGCCGTCATCGCCGCCGGCGCCGCGATCTCGCGGGCGATCACAACCTCCGCGGACGCGGTGGTGCAGACCGAGCGCGACGATCCGACGGTCGTAGCGGCGAGCTGAAACCTAGCCCGACCGCATCGACAGGTACCGCGACAGACTCAGGGCGGCAGTCCGTACGGCGGCCGCCGAATGATCGAGGTTGATACGAGTGTGCCACCCGGACACCGAGATTCCGGCGACGACTTGCCTATCGAGCCCGAAGACGGGACTGGCCACGCAGGCCACCCCGGCACGCGACTCCTCCAGGTCGTAGGCAACTCCGCGTTCGCGGATCCGGGCCAATTCGGCGGCGAACCGGCCCGGCTCGACGATCGTTCGCTCACTCAGGCGCGGTAGGCCGGTGGCGAGGATTTGCTCGAGAACGGCCTGGTCGGAGAAGGCGAGGATGGCCTTGCCGATGCCGGTGCCGTGTGCGGGCCACCGACCACCCATCCGGGTCGGTAGGGGCGGGGAGTTCGGGCTGTGCAACACCTCGAGATACACCACGCAGTCCCCGTCGAGGACCGCGAAGTGGACGGAGTGGCCTGTCGCCTCCTGCAGGTCCGCCATGAACGGGCGGGCCGCCTCGCGCAGGTCGCGTTGACGGGGCACGTGCTGACCGAGTTCGAACAGTTTGAGCCCGAGCCGGTAGCGGGTGCCCTCGCGCTCGAGCAGCTTCTCTGCGTGCAGCGCCTTGAGCATGCGTTGCACGCTGGACTTGGGCAGACCGCAGCGGCGGGCGATTTCCGAGACGCCGAGAGCGGTGTCGGCGGCTCCGAGGGTGTCGAGCACGGCGACCGCACGAGTAATGGAGCCGGCGTCACCAGCAGCGGTCGGTCCGGAGGTGCTGTGCCGTCTATCGGCACAATCGTCTTGCATAACGGCCCATGTTGCCTGAGGGTGAGAGTTCAGTGCAACAGGTCACATCCCTGCGGAGCTGCGACAGCGCTGCGGGGCGTCCCCACGAAAGCCCGAGGTCTTCATGTCTTCCGACGAGGTACACGGCGCCGCGCAGCGGCTGCTGGAGGCGTACCGCAGCGGCACGCCGATCGACCCCTTGACTCCCCAGTTCGCGCAGGCAGAATTGTCGACCGCCTATCGCATCGCCCAGGCCCAGGTCGAGCAGTGGGAAAAGGACGGTGACACCGTCAAGGGACACAAGGTCGGACTCGCGTCCGTCGCGATCCAACGCCAGATGGGGGTCGACCAGCCCGACTTCGGCCACTTGACGGCGAGCATGTTCCACCTCGAGCATCGCCCGATTCCGGCCGCGACCTACATCCAGCCGCGGATCGAGCCGGAGACCGCGTTCGTCCTCGGCCGTCCACTTGCCGGTCCGGGTGTCACGATCGCCGACGCGGTCCGTGCCGTGGAGTTTGTGCTCCCGGCCCTCGAGATCGTCGACTCCCGGATCAGAGACTGGAAGATCGGCATCTTCGACACCATCGCCGACAACGCCTCCTCCGGTGGGGTCGTGCTCGGCAGCCGTCCGGTGCTGCTGCGCGATGTCGACCTGCGCCTGACCGGCTGCACGTTGCACATCAACGGTGAACTGGTGGCGACCGGCGCCGGCGGCGCCGTGCTCGGCTCCCCGCTGAACTCGCTGGTGTGGCTGGCCAACACCGTCGGCCCCCTCGGCGTGATCCTCGAACCCGGTCATGTGGTGCTGCCCGGATCGATGACCAAGGCCTTCCCCATCTCGCCGGGCGATTCCATCGTGGCGAACATGAGCGGACTCGGCAGCGTGTCCGCCATCCTCGGAGAGCGAGCAGAACAATGACCAACGACCAGCGGACGAGCGCGCAGCGCTGGAGCGCCGGCCGCATCGCCGACATTCTCCTTCACGCCGAGGCCACCACCACCTCCCGCACCTCGCTGTCCGCCGAGTGGCCCGCCCTGACCTTGCCCGTCGCCTACGAGGCGCAAGACATCGCACTCGCCGCCCGCAAGGCCCGCGGCGAGATCGTCACCGGCATCAAGTTAGGGCTCACCTCCCGCGCGAAACAACGGCAGATGGGGGTCGACGCCCCCTCGGTGGCCTGGTTGACCGATGTGATGGCCTTGCCCGCCGGGGACCCAGTGCCCCGCAACCGGCTCATCCACCCGCGCGCGGAGCCGGAAATCGCGTTCGTGATGGGCCGCAGACTGGTCGGCCCCGGCGTCACCGCAGCCGAGGCGTTGGCGGCGGTCGACCGGGTCGTCGGTGCGATCGAGATCATCGACAGCCGCTACGCCGGATTCAAGTTCACTCTCGAAGATGCTGTCGCAGACAACAATTCATCGGGGGTGTATGTCACCGGCCCGTTTCTGCGGCGCCCGGAGGATCTCGACCTCGCTCTGGAGGCGTGCCTGCTCGAGGTCGACGGACAGATCGTCGACACCGCCACCGGCGCGGCCGTGCAAGGCCATCCGGCCGAGGCGCTGGCATTCGCGGTCAACACCCTGGCCGAGCGGGGTCACGCCATCGAAGCCGGATGGACCGTGTTGACCGGCGGGATGACCGACGCCATCGCGGTCGAACCCGGCGCCCGGGTGGCCGCCCACTTCACCTCGCTCGGCTCCATCACCATCGCGGGAGGATAAACCCATGCCGTTCATCGACGTCACCATCGGCCTGGGCCGCTCCCCGGAGCAGATCCGTGCGCTGATCCACGAGTTGACCGAGGCCGCGCATCGGGCGATCGATGCGCCGAAGGAGAACATCCGCGTCGTCATCCGGGAAGTGCCGGAGACGCACTGGGCGGCCGGGGATGTCACCGTCGCCGAACGGCGTGCGGTGCGCTGATCGGAGTGGCTGGACAATGCCGATCGGTGCGCGGGACGTCGATCAGCATCGCCGACACCGCATTGTCCGCGGCGGCCGGGAACCGTAGACCAGTAGGGACACACCGCCGTCCTTCTGCTGGGAGCCCCCGTGACCACAGTTCATACCGTCGACGCCGACACTGAGATCGACACCTACGACCCGCCGCGCATCGCCGACCGGCTCTACCACGACCTGCTCTCTCCGCCCGAGATCGCGCAGGTGCGCCGGAAAGTGCGCCGGATCGCTGCGGACACGATCGCACCGATCGCCGGCCGCATCGCCCGCGGCGACGAACGCCTCGACGGCTTCCCCCGCGACGCCTTCGACTCCCTCGCCGCGGCTGGTGTGTTCCGCATCCCGTTCGCCGGCGATGTCGGTGGCGACGACCTGACCCACCGCGCCACCGCAACCGCCGTCGCGGTCGAGGAACTCGCGTACTACTCCAACAGCGTCGCCGCGATCTTCGACGTGCACTGCATCCTCGCGGGCAACGCGGTCAACCAGGGCACCGACGCGCAGCGGCGGCGGTGGCTCGCCCCGGTGGTGGCCGGTGAGATCGTCGGATCGTTCGCCACCAGTGAGCCGGGCGCCTCGAGTGACCTGTCCCCGGCTGCGGTCACCACCGAGGCCACCGCGACCGGTACCGGCTGGGTCCTCAACGGCCGCAAGCGGTGGATCACGAACTCCGTAGTGGCCGCATTCGTCGTCGTGCTGGCACGCACCGGCAACCGGCTGAGCACCTTTATCGTGCCCACCGACACCCCCGGGGTCACCATCGGTACCCCCGACCGTAAGCTGGGCAACAAGGGACAGATCACCGCCGATGTCATCCTCGACCAGGTGCATCTGAACGCCGACGCCCTGCTCGGCGAGGAGGGCGGGGGGCTCAAGATCGCCTTGCAGACCCTCACCTACGGGCGGATCGGCATAGCCGCGGCCGGAGTCGGGATGGCCCAGGCTGCGTTCGACCACACCGCTGCCCACCTCTCCCACAGACATGCCTTCGGCGGTCCCCTCGCCGGCAAGCAGCACTGGCAGTTCCTGATGGCGGATCGGGCCACGGCCATCGCATCTGCCCGCGATCTCTATCTCAAGGCAGCACTGCGCCTGGATTCCGGCGTCGCCTTCCCCGAGCCGGAGGCCGCGATGGCCAAATTGCGCGGCACCGAGATCTCCGTGGACATGGCCCGCGACGCCGTACAAGCCTTCGGCGGGCTCGGGTTCACCCAGTCCCTCGGCGCGGACGACACCGACGGACCGGTGGAAGCGTTCTACCGGGACAGCAAGATCGGTGAGATCTACGAGGGCGCGAACGAGGTCCAGAAGTGGGTGCTGGCCCGGCAGATCTTCGGACGCGAGATCACCGGCTGAGCGGGGGCCGACGTGGTTACGGCGTCTCCCGTGCGCCGGCCACGTCGGCGCGGTATTGGTCGTGTCCTGGGTATCCGAACAACCGACACCCGCGGGTACCTGTGACGTCGGATAATCCCCTCGGGGGTAAACGGTAGCCTTGATCGTGTAACACTGCGTTCATCTGAGGAGGTGATCTGCGATGTCAACGTGTGACGAGCAAGCCGCCGATACGCCTGATGAGGACACCCCGCAGCCCTCGCACACCATGCCGGTACGTCAGGAGATGTCCGGCGGACGCGAGTGGTGGACGGACACCCTCGCGGAAACCTACTGCGAGATGGACCCGCAGTGGGGGTCGCCGAGGGGTCGTTTCGAGGCGAGACTGAGCACTCGGCAGTTCGGGGATCTGTCCCTGAGCACTGTACGCGCTCATGCGCATTCAGTTCTGCGGACACCGGCGATGATCGCGGACACCGATTCCGAAGACTACTTCCTGTGCGCGGTGACCGGGGGTCCCGGGCGGATCGAGCAGCATGAACGTTCGATTTGGCTCGACAAGGGCTCGTTTGCGGTCATCGACGCCGGCCAGCCGTTTCGGTTCGATTTCCCGCAACGGTTCGAGCAGATCGTCGTTCGTGTTCCTCGTCGCCTGCTTCTGGGGCGGATGTCTGAACGGGACGTCGACCGTGTGATGGCGCAACCGGTGTCGGCGGCGTCGGGGGCGGGCGTCGTCGTCAGCCGGTTCTTGCAGCAGCTCGCCGCTCTCGATGCTGCGGTGCCTGATGCGCCGGCCGCCGCCCTGTCGGCCTCCGCGCTGGACATGATCGTGACCGCTCTGGCCGATACCGGTGGGGCTGTGAGCCCGACGCAACAGGCCCACACCGCGGACCTGCATCGGGCGCAGAATCTTCTCAGGACCCGGCTCCACGATGGGAATCTCTCCATTACCGAAGCCGCCGGCGAACTCGGCCTCTCGATGCGATATCTGCAGAAGATTTTCCAGAGCACCGGAAGTACGCCGAGCGAATGGCTCTTGCAGGCGCGACTCGAACGTGCCCGCATGATCTTGCTGAGCACCGAGATCACCATCGGGGAACTCGCGACCCGGGTGGGCTTCAAGGACATTTCCCACTTCAGCCGGTCCTTCCGCAATCTCTACGGGGTCAGCCCGGGACAGTACCGCCAGCGCTGACCTCAACAGCGACTGCACCGGAGCCCATTCTCATCGGACTCCGGTGCAGTGCTCTTATGAAGGTTTCGTGCCCGCGCCGGCAAGCGTGCGCCGGTACTTCAGGAACGCCTTGTTGTCGTTCGCGGTGACCCCGGCCACCAGGCCGGTCTCCCCCAACCCGTCCCAGTTCCACTTCCCCTCGGCCCCGGTGTCCACCGGCACGAAGGTGTCGGCCATCGTGACGAATCCGGCGGCCTTGAAGTGCACGTCGTACTGATCGGTCCAGAACGTGGGAACAGGACTGTACGGGGTCTTATTCCCGACCCCGGCGAACAGGTTCTCGGCCGCGGCTGCACCCATGTCGGCCGCGTTCGACCAGTGTTCGATCCGGACCCGTTGGCCGACGCCCCGGTGAGTCCAGGATGCGACGTCACCGACCGCCACGATGTCCGGGTTCCCGGAGGCGTGGCAGAATTCGTCGCACACCACGCTGCCCTGGTCGAGTTCGAGACCCGATCCGGACAGCCACCCGGTGTTGGGAACCGAGCCGAGGGACAGCAGCACCAGGTCGGCATCGAGCACCTTCCCGTTGTCGAGCTCGACCTGTTCGACTCGGTTGGCGCCGCGGAATTCGGTCACCGAGGTGTTGCAGTGGATCTGGACGCCGTGGTCTCTGTGCAGGCGTTCGGCGAACCGGCCGATGTCCGGTCCGAGAAGAGGCATCAACGTTGCGGCCCGCTCGACGATGGTGACCGAGTCCACGCCGTTGACGCGGAGGCTGGACGCGACCTCACACCCGATGAAGCCACCGCCGATGATGACCACACGGTTGGCGTGCTGCGCCGCGCTGTGCAGGGCGACCGCGTCGTCGAGGCCGCGGAGCACGTGGAAACCATCCATCTTCGGCAGCCCCGGCAGCGATCGTGCCCCGCGGCCGGTGGCGATGATCAGTTTGTCGTACCCGATCTCGCCGTCGGTGAGATGCAGCCGACGCTTGTCCACGTCCAGCGCGGTCGCGGCGTTACCGAGGATCCATTCGAAGTCGTCTGCCGCGGTGTCGAATTCGCATTCCATCGCCGACATTGTTCCGGCGAGCAGCTGCTTCGACAGGGGCGGACGATTGTACGGTCGGTGCTTTTCGTCGCCGACGATGGTGATCAGCTCGCACGTGCCGGTCTCGCGTAGCCGCTGCGCCGCGCGGAGCCCGGCCAGCCCAGCGCCGACGATCACTGTGTTGGTCACGACTCAACCCTCGACGCGGATGGCGGCGACGGGGCAGAGTTTGATCGCGGCGTTGACCTTGCCGCGGAGCTCCTCGGCGGGCGAGTCGTCCAGCAGGAGCACCTCGTCGCCCTCGTCGTTGAGGTCGAAGACCTCGGGGGCAGCAATGACGCACTCACCGTGCCCGTCGCACATTCCGTATTCGATCTGGATCTTCATCTTCTCTTTCCTTCCCTATCCGATAGGGACGACGTCGGGGACGTCGGTTGCTAGTTCTCGTCCGCCCAGGTGATGGACAGTTCCAGCTCACCGAGGCTGCGGATGATGTTGTTCGGCTGGAAGCGGTATTTGCCGGCATGGAAGCGTTCGACGTTGTCGGCGAGCACGTTGAACAACGTGATCATCTCCAGACGCGCCAGCGGCTTACCCAAACACGCATGCTTGCCGCGTCCCCACCCGAGATGACCGGCCGGATCCCGGGTGATGTCGAACGAATCCGGGTTCTCGAACTTGCGCTCGTCCCGGTTGGCGGACCCGTACATCACCACCACACGAGAGCCTTCGGGAATCGGCACTCCAGCGATCTCGGTGTCCTTGGTCGCCACCCGGGTGAAGAACTGCAACGGAGAAGCCAGCCGCACGATCTCGGGAATCGCACTGGTCAGCAGTGACCGATCCGCGCGCAACCGGTCCCACTGCTCCGGGTGCTGAGCGAACAGCAGCAACCCGATGCCGATCGCGCTGATGGTGCTGTCCACACTTGGGTAGATGTAGTCGTTCATCACCCCGCGGGCGAAGTCCTCCGGCCAGCCTGCGGCCGCACCATTCTTGAACAGCAGGTCCGCCCAACCACCTTCACGCACATTGCTCGGGAAGTTCTCGTCGGCGAACTCCATGTACCCCATCATGGTTTCCAAGGCCGGCTGGGTGCGCGGGGCGTGCAGCGGGCCGATGCTGTCGAATCCTGCCACCCCCCATGTGAACAGCTGTTCCTTGGTGACGCCCTCGACGCCGACCAGGTCGGTGACAATTTCGAGGGGCATCGCCATCGCCACGTCGGCGACACCATCGAGGGTGTCCTTGCCCTTGAGGGTGTCGACCAGATTCTCGGCGAAGGTCTGCAAGCGCGGCTTGAGTTCTTCGAGGGGGCCCTTTTTGATGGGACATCCTTCGACCTGACGGATTTCGTCGTGGTGATCGCCCTCGGTTTGCAGGCTGGTTTCGGTGATGGCGTTGAAGAACTGGTTGAACCCCACGCCCTCCCGGGAGGTGAAGGTCTCCCAGTCCGAGAGCACCGCGGACACTTCGTCGTAGCGGGCGCAAGCGTAGTACCCGTACTTCTCGAGCCAAACCACCGGACCGGCATCCCGCAACTTTGCGTAAGTCGGGAACGGATCGACGAGCACCGCATCGACATGGAGATCGTCATCGAAACTCGGAATACCGGCTGGCGGTTGCTGCTGCTCGATCGCTGCGTCCTGCGTCATTGTTTTCTCCTTGAATGTTGTCGAAAAGCGATTTCTGGGTAGTCAGCCGCGAAGATGGGCGGAGAGGAAGGCTGCCGTGATGCCCAGGTGATCGGGCTGATCGAACTCGGGACCTTCGTGGCCCGCTCCGCCGAGCACGAGGAGGGTGGACCGGGCGCCGGTGCTGACCAGCGCGTCGTGCAGCGCGTGGCTCTGGGAGGACAACGTGATCCGGTCGCGGTCACCGTGCGCAATCAGAAACGGCGGCGCCAGAGAGGTCACGCGGCTGAGCGGGCTGGCGTTCCACGACGTGTCCGACGGCGACGACACCTCGTCTTCACCGAGTAGGGCAGTCTCGAACGGCGGGGGGAGCAGATGGCTTTCGATCCAGCTTCGACCGGCGTTGGCGGCCAGGTCCGAGGGGCCGAACCAGTGGACGACGGCGTCGACGCGGCTGGACTGATCGAGGTTGTCGCCGACGGTTCCTTCGAGTTCTTCGTCTCCGGGGGTCAGTCCGACCATGGTGGCCAGGTACGCCCCTGCCGATGCGCCCCACACCCCGATCCGGCCGGTGGAGACCCCGAGCTCGGCACCGTGTGCGCGCAGCCACCGCACGACCGCCTTGACGTCGTGAATCGGGTTCGGATACGACCCCTGCGGCGCGAGACGGTAGTTCGCGGACACCACAGCGATTCCGTACGAGGCCAGCCGTGCCAGACGTTCGTCGGCTCCGTCCTTCTTGTCGCCGAGCTGCCACCCGCCCCCGTGGAGGTAGATCACTGCCGGCGGGTTGTCGATGTCGGGTCGGTACACATCGACGGCGATCTCGAAACCGTCCACCTCGGCGACGCGCAGGTTGGACTGCACTTGAACGTCATTCATGAAGAGGCCTTCCAGAAGGTCAGGTGTGTAAGTCGGCAAGGGGCTCGTCGTGCTCGGTTTCGGCGTCGAGCCTGTCGCGAAGGTCATTCACGACTTGTGCCTGTGATCCACAACACTACGAGCCGTCTTGTGGGTGTGCCATGGCGTCAGGCGCACATTCTTTGGCATTCAGGCGCACGGCCGCTGGGGCGAGCCGCGTTCGCGACATTGGGCACAGCCAGCGCTTACGCACGAGCAAGAGGCGACGCGTACGCACGAGAAAACGCGACGGACCACGTGGTCCGTCGCGTTTGTCGTGGAATCATGTGGGTGTGACCGGGGTTCCGGTCACACCCACATGGGTATCAGGACACCGGTGCGCCGGCGACGGCGCGAGACTGGCCGATCTCGTCCGGGGCCGCCTGCGCAGCTGCCGCCGCATCGGGGCCGGGGCCGCCGGGACCGAAGTGGGCGTACTTTTCGATGTGCTGGTCGAGCGAAAGCGGGCTTGGAGTGCCGTAGGTGAAGTACGTCTCCCACGGAAGTTTCGCGCCGCCGATCGCCAGGCCGGTGTCGATGTCGGACATCTGCCAGGTCTTGGTCTCGCCGTCGGGATCGAGGTGCAGGTACCCGACCTCGCCGAACAGTTCGATGCGATTGCCGCCGGGCTCGAAGACATAGAGGAACTGCGCCTGGGTGATGCCGTGCTTGTCGGGGCCGGATTCGATCCGAATGTCGTAGTCGCGGAACATCTCCACCGCATCGATGTTGTGCTGGCCGGTGCCGTAGTAGAAGGCGAGGTGGTGCATCTTGCCCCGTTCACCCTGGGCGTCGCGCAGGCAGGCCACCTCGTGGCCGAGGATGTTCGAACTCATCCATGCGCCGATCTCGGTGTCGCCGTCGACGACGCGCTCGGTCGTCCGGAACCCCAGATGCCGCTCGAAGGAGTTCTTCACCGCGCTGACATCACTGGCGAGCAGGTTCAGGTGGTCGATGCGCTTGACCGGAATGCCCTGCAACGGCTTCTTCGACGGGCGGGTGAGGATCTTGGACTGCAGCTCCGGCGGGGCCTGGTATTTCTCTACCTCCCACAGCAGCTCGAGGTTGTGCCCATCCGGGGATTGGTAGGCAAAGGTCTTACCGTATCCGAAGTCGCTCTCACGCCAGTTCCCGTCGACGTTGGCGTCCTTGAGGGAGGCGGCCCGGCGTTCGAGGGCCTCGGGAGAGGTGGTGCGCAGTGCCGCGTGGCCGAGTCCGGCCTGGGCGGATTCGGTGACCTTCAGGCTCCACTGGTACGGGTCTTCGTAGGCGCGCAGGTAGACCGACTGCCCCTCGGTGCGGGTGATGTACATCCCGAGGAACTTGGTGAAGAAGTCCACCGTTTCCTGCGGCTTGGGGCTCAGCAGTTCGGCACGGGCGAGATGGGAAATCTCGAACCGAGGGTCACTCATGTCGTTCTCCTTTATCGCGCCGCTGGGGCCGTGTTCACCGGCGACGTGTGTGGTGGATACGGGATTCAGGCGGGATGCGTCCGGGTCCTTGGAACCGGCGGTAACCGCTGTCGCGGTGTGAACTGCCTGTGGCCTACGACACTACGAGCCGTGGTGCCGCCGTGCCATGGCTTCAGGCGCACATCGTTTTGCTTCCAGGCGCACCGGCCACCGGGGGCGACATTCGGTCGGCGAGTACCGTCGCCACGGCCGTGACCAGTCTGTCTCGGCCCGATCGCCGACCAATCCGGATCGGGATGGTCCGCCAACGGGATGCTGTCCGACTATCCCGACCGCGGGACCCACCGCTGCGGATCAGTGGTTTCCTCGAAAGGACTTCGGTGGAGTGTGAGCGCGATTTGAGGCGCAGACCGCCTGCAGATACCCAGCGCCTTTTCATGTACGAGGTTCTGTCGGCACAGGCAGATATGAGCGAGAGGCACACAATGAGTCGATTGAAAGCCGCGATCGTCGGATCCGGGAACATCGGGACGGACCTGATGTACAAGCTGTTGCGGTCCGAGCATGTCGAGCCGGTGTACATGGTCGGCATCGATCCGGCCAGCGAAGGCCTCGAGCGGGCCCGGCGGGAGGGCCTCGAGGCGTCCGCGGAGGGGCTCGAGTGGCTCCTGGCCCGGCCCGAGCTGCCGGACGTGGTGTTCGAGGCCACCTCGGCGAGGGTGCACGCCGCGGCCGCACCCCGGTACGCCGAGGCCGGGATCCGGGCGATCGACCTGACGCCCGCGTCGGTGGGCCCGTACGTCGTGCCCGCGGTCAATCTCACCGAGCACCTCGACGCACCGAACGTGAACATGGTCAGCTGTGCCGGTCAGGCCACGATCCCGATCCTGTACGCGATCAACCAGGCCGCGGACGCCTACTACGGGGAGATCGTCGCCGCGATCGCCTCGCACAGCGCCGGCCCGGGCACCCGCCAGAACCTCAGCGAGTTCAGCGAGAAGACCGGCCGAGCGCTCGCGCAGGTCGCCGGTGCGGACCGCGCCAAGGCCATTTCGGTGATCAACCCGGCCGAGCCGCCGATGAACATGCGCGACACCGTCTACGCCAAGGTCCGCAACCCCGACCCGGACGCGATCGAGCGCGCCGTGATCGACATGGTCGCCAGGGTGCAGCAGTACGTCCCCGGCTACACCCTGCGGCTCGTCGACGTGGACGGCGACCTGGTCACGGTCATGCTCGAGGTCGTGGGCGCCGGCGACTTCCTGCCGACCTACGCCGGAAACCTCGACATCATCACCGCCGCCGCCGTGCAGGTCGCCGACGTCCTGGCGCAGCGCAGCCTCGTCCAGGGAGCAGCCCAGTGAGCACCACCGACACCACCCGGACCGCCGGCGGGCGCCGCAAGGTCACCCTCGTCGATACCACCCTGCGCGAAGGCATGTCGTCGGTCTCGCACCGGTTCACCCCCGGCAATGTCGCCGACATCGCCCGCGGCCTCGACCGGGCCGGGATCCCCACCATCGAGGTCGCGCACGGCATC